>CAXUNX010000051.1:0-12482 GCA_964252545.1 uncultured Acetobacteraceae bacterium
GGCAGCACCTCCACCCGCTTCGGGTGCCAGGAGCCTGCCCGGAGCAACACACATGACATCGCTCACAACGTCCAAACCGGAGACGACCAGCCCCGAACCCTTCAGGCCATGGAACCTCGGTAAGCTGATCGGTCAGAAGCCACCGCTAAAGCTGCGGGAGGTCTGGGCCATCCGCATCCGCCTGCAGATCCAGGAACGACTGCGCGACCTCGCCATGTTCAACCTCGCCATCGACAGCAAGCTGCGGGGTTGCGACTTGGTGGGCCTGCGAGTGGACGACGTGCTGCTGAGCGGCCGCGTCCGCCCCCGCACGACCGTGATCCAGAAGAAGACCGGCCGGCCCGTGCAGTTTGAGATCACGGAGCAGACGCGCGAGACGGTCATGCAGTGGATCACCAAAGGTGGCCGGCGACCTGGCGAGTGCCTGTTCCCGAGCCGGATGGGGAAGAACAAGCACCTGACCACCCGGCACTATGCGCGGCTGATGGATGGCTGGGTCACCTCGATCGGCCTCGACCCAGCGCTCTACGGCACCCACTCGCTACGACGGACCAAGGTGGCCCTGATCTACCGACGCACGGGGAACCTCCGGGCGGTCCAACTGCTGCTCGGCCATACCAAGCTGGAGAGCACCGTCCGCTACCTTGGCATCGAGGTGGACGACGCGCTCGCCATCTCTGAGCAGGTAGATATCTGAACCAAGGGCGGCGGCTCTCAGCCGCCGCCGACCCGAAGCCGACTCTGGCTGTTCTCTCAACGGTGCGCCGGCTTCCCCGAGAGGGGTCGAGTCCTAAGAAGTTTGGTTGTAAAGTTACAGGTTGAGCGGTCGCCAACACGGCCTCACGATGATCCTCAATCCAAAGCTACGACTGCGAGCGACCTGGACGACAACGATTGCCAAATCTGAATGGACATATGGTGATGACGGTGCAGCCTCTTTCGCCCACCTACAGTGGCTGAGCTTGACGGTGTTCACACTGGACCGGATGCCGTCGCAAAAGGGTAAGCTCGCCGTTGTCACGGGCGCGAGCGGGGGATTGGGTGTCGAGGTGGCGCGGGCCTTGGCGGGTGCAGGCGCCGAGGTGATCGTCGCCGCGCGCGATCCTTCCAAGAGCAAGGCTGCGGCGGCGCAGATCGGAAGTCTTGCCCGCTATCGCCCGCTCGATCTGGCCGATCTCGCGGACGTCACGCGCTTCGCTGACGCCTTGCGTGCCGATGGACGCCCGCTGGACCTTCTCGTCAACAATGCCGGGCTGGCGGCGACGACCAAACGGACGTTGACCCGCGACGGGTTCGAACTTCAGTTCGGCACGAACTTTCTCGGCCACTTCGCGCTGACCGCGCAACTCCTGCCACTGCTTCGGCAAGCGCAAGCTCCGCGCGTCGTAAGTATCCAGCGTGGTCGAGCGCAGCGCTCGGATCGACTTCGATGATATCATGGGCGAGCGCTCCTACTCCGGCATCAAGGCCTACCGTCAATCCAAGCTGGCAGTGCTCCTGTTCGCCATGGAGCTTCAGCGCCGCTCGAACCGTTACGGCTGGAACCTGCTGTCCGTGGCGGCTCATCCCGGCATCGCCAGGACCGAGCTGACCAAGGCGCGCTCCGGTCAGCCTGTACCGTGGACCAATCGCATCTTCGAGCTGCTGCTGCCGATCTTCGGTCACGACGCTTCGGGCGGCGCGCTGCCGATTATCTATGCCGCGACCGCCTCCGAGACTCGCCCGGGCGACTACTATGGGCCGAATGGGTGGAAAGAGTTGAAAGGGCCCCCGGGACCGGCTCAGCCAAGTGCCACGTCCCAAAACCCCGAGATCGCCGCACGGCTCTGGACGTTGGCCCAGCGGTTGGCGAAAGCACAATTCCTTGAATAGAAACATGGAGCGGGAAAACCGGGCCACTCGTGGGCGGGGCGACAAGCGACAGGTGAAGGTGCCGCTTTCCCGAAATTTGTTCCCGAACCGCCTCTCCCGAAATGGCCAAATCGAGACGGAGAAACGGGAACGGTTCAGGCGCGGGTGGGCCGCTCGCTCCGCGGCGGAGCTATGGCTGCTTTCCACCACTTGCGGCGGTAGGTGGCTACTTGTCTTCCTCCTACCGCCATTTCCGACCCGAAGGAGAACTTGAATGCACGATCGACAGCCAGGGATGGTACTCAGGCTCAAGGCGAAGCCCGGGATGGGCGACGAGCTGTTCAGGGTATGCACGGAGTTGCACTACAACGGCGACCCTGACGGTCCCGTCGACTGGGTGCTCAGCCGGTCGGTTGAAGACCCCGACATCATGTGGGCCTTCGAGTTCTACCGCGACGACGCATCGTTCGATCGCCACTACTCCAACCCGGACCTCGACGAAGGACATGAGCGGGTTCGTGCACTCCTTGCAGATGACGTAGGAAGGTGGGGCGTGCGGGAGACTGTCCACATCGTGTCATCGAGCTGACCGGGAAGTCACCACCAAGCCGCTCGGCTCTCGACGTCGCGACGTTTCCGCAAACCATGTGAAGCGGTCTTCAACCACCCTATCGGTTCTGGGCGGCAAGCACGTCCTCGATGTGAGTTTCCGCCCACACCCGCAGCGCGTCGACCGTGGTCGTGAGGGTCCGGCCGAGCGGGGTGATGCTGTACTCCACCGTGACCGGCACCGTCGGGATCGCCCTGCGACTCACCAGCCCGTCCCGCTCCACCATCGACACCCCGAACTTCCCGGCCGGCGGGGTGTTCCTCGACACGCTGCGCACGGCGGACGACCTGGATTGGACCTTCCTGTTGCCGTCCGCGATGTTTGTGCCCGGCGAGCGCACCGCACCTTCCGGCTCGGCAAGAACCAGCTTCTCGCGAACGAGCAGGGCAGCAGCATTTCGTTCGAGGACTACGCGATTGTCTGCAATTTGGTGGAAGTGTGCTGCACCTTGATCGTGACGTGGGACAGGGACCGGAAGCCGGCGAGCCGTTCGCGGTAGAACATTGGATCGCGTCGCCCGCGCGTCGTCGCGACCGAGAGGATGGCGCCCAGATAACCGCGGCCGAGACGCCACACGTGCAGATCGGTCAACCTGTCGCCATCGTTCTCGCCGCCGCCGCAACCGCGATGTCCGCATTGTCGTAGACGGCTTGCCTAGCATCTTCTGCCAAAGTAGTGCCGGGCCACCGAAGCCGAAAAGAAACTCGAGTTCGAGATGGTTTCTGCTTGTTGCGTGATTGACCCTTGTGGGAGGGCGGGTTGCGTATCAGTGGCGGCCTTGGCCGTGTCAGAAGCGTGTGAGGCGCTCCGGCCGGCCAAGCATCGCGTGCACGCGCGCGGTTGCATCGAACTCTGACGGAACTTGCGTCCATATCGCGGCGGCGCGACGGTTGGTGGTATATACCGCAATCATGCTTCCGGGCCCTTGGCCGCTGTGCCCCAGCGGATGCGCCCGGGGGTTTGTCGCCGCCAGCATCAGACCAAGTCCGTAGGCGGGCTCCGGAACAACAGCGCTCCGGTAGGCTGGAAGAGCGCGCTGCTCCAGCATGAGCGCGAACGTGGCTGGCTTCAGCAAGCCGCCTTCTGCAAGCAACCACATCAGGCGGGCGGCGTCGGCCACCGTTCCGACGACCAGGCCATGGTACACCCAGCCGGGATGATAG
Source organism: uncultured Acetobacteraceae bacterium (assembly GCA_964252545.1). Classification (GTDB taxonomy): domain Bacteria; phylum Pseudomonadota; class Alphaproteobacteria; order Acetobacterales; family Acetobacteraceae; genus Lichenicoccus. The sequence goes on from CAXUNX010000051.1 coordinate 3,625, forward strand.
CGGCTGGCGCTGCCCATCTGCACGTCGGCAAGATCGTCCAGGGTCGTGGCGAGGCATGCGCTTCGCAGCCCTGCGGGATCGAACACGAGCTCGGCCAGGGCCGCCGGCAGCGGCCAGCCCGAGACGCGCTCGATCAACTGGGCGACGCGAAGATAGCCGATATTGGAATACGCCCACCCGTTCCCCGGCTCGTAACGCAGGCGGGCCGCGTCAACCGCGGCGAGAAGACGATCGACCGGCCAGGGCGGCGCTCCCGCAGCAACGGCGGCACGGTATTCGGGCGTCGTCCCATAATCCGGCAGGCCTGCCTCGTGCCGAAGCAGCTGGCGGATGCTGAAGGGCTCTCCCGGAAGCTTGCCATCAAGCTCAAGCAGGCCCGCCTCCATGAGCCGCAGGGTCGCGATCGACAGGACGGTTTTCGTGAAGCTCCACCAGGGCACACGGCCGGACGGGCCGCTTTGCGAAACGGCGCCATCAGGAGCGATAAACGCGACTGCTTCCATGTCGCCCTTTGTTCCGGTTGGTTGAAGCTAGGCCAGCCTTGCAGGGTGCGGCCCGGCTGCTGGCGGCAGCCGGCCGGCGAGGCGCATGAAGCTTTCGAACGAACGCCGGATCGCCTCCGGATCGAGACCCTCGACGATGAACACGATCCGCGAGCGTCGCTGCGCCGATGGCCACGCCGCGAGATGCTCGGGCGGGTGGATCACGTGCTGCACCGCATGTACCGCCACCGGCGTCTCGCTTCCCGAAACATCGAGCAGGCCCTTGATGCGCAGCAGCCGCGCACCGTGTCGGTGCACCAGCAGGCTGAGCCACAGGCCGAAGCCGCTCCAGGACAGCGGAGCCTCGCTCTCGAGATAGAAGGACCGGATGGGCCCATGGGCGCTGCGCGGCCCGCGTTCGGGCAGCGCCGGCGGCCGGATCCAGTCACCCGGCTCGTGGTTGCGTTGACTCAGCAGCAGGTCCGGATCGATCGCGCCCTGCACCGCCTCCGTGATCGTCGCCTGCGGGTTGATCCCGGCGATCCGCTGCCGCAGCAGCGCGATCATTTCCGGAGGGGCAAGGTCGGTCTTGGTGATCACCAGCCGGTCCGCCGCCGCGACCTGCCGCAGCAGCTCGGGATGCGCATCGAGCCCCGCCTGCGCGTGCAGCCCGTCCACGGTGGCCACGATGATGCCGACCCGGAAATGGTGCCGGATCACCAGGTCGGAGGCGATCGTCGAGAGGATCGGCACCGGATCGGCGAGCCCGGTGGTTTCCACGATGACCCGCCGGAAGCGCGGGACGTCGCCGCGCTGCCGGCGCGCGTGCAGGTCGCGGATCGCCCGGCTGAGATCGCCGCGGATCGTGCAGCAGATGCAGCCGCTGTTCAGCAGCACAGGCTCGCGCTCGAGCGTGCCCACCAGCAGGTGATCCAGCCCGACCTCGCCGAACTCGTTGATCAGCACGGCGGCATCGGCGAAGGCGGGATGCTGCAGGACCTGGCGGAGCAGCGTGGTCTTGCCGCTGCCGAGAAACCCGGTCAGCACCACCACCGGGATCGGCGCGTCATCCTCCGGCTGCAACATCAAGCGCGTCCAGCAGCGCGGGGTCGAGCGGGTCGACCAGCCGGCCGGCCAGCCGCTCCGCCTTCGGCCACAGGTCGCCCAGCGTGTCGACCATCACGCTGCCCCCGGTGCGCGCGCGCAGCAGGAACGCCGTTCCCTGCCAGTCCGACAGCGACAGGCCCGAGCGGCGCAGCGCCGCGTTGCCGAGCGCGACATGCTCGCGCCGCGCCTGCCTGCGCATCCAGGGCACCGCGGATTGCGATCCGCGCGTGCCGTCGGTCCAGTGTTCCCCACCGCCCAGCACGCCGCACAATCCGCACACCGACGCTACCGTGCCGGTCGCGGCTGGCGGCGGGCGAAATCGTCGGCGATCTCGTCCATCGTGCAGAAGCGCACGCCCGGGTGGCCGATCATGTGATGATACAGCCGCTCCAGCATCATCAGCACCTGCGGACGTCCGGAAACGTCCGGATGGATGGTGATCGGGAACACCGCGTAGTCGTATTCGCGGTACACCCAGTCGAACTGGTCGCGCCAGATCTGTTCGATGTCGCGCGGATTGACGAAGCCGTGGCTGTTCGGCGCCTTCTTGATGAACATCATCGGCGGCAGGTCGTCGAGATACCAGCTGGCCGGGATCTCGATCAGGTCGGTTTCCACCCCGCGCACCAGCGGCTTCATCCATTCGTGCGGCTGCTTCGAGTAGTCGATCTTGGTCCAGCTGTCGCCGACCCGCACGTAATAGGGCTCGAAGTCGCGGTGCATCAGGCTGTGGTCGTACTTGATGCCCTTCTTGAGCAGCAGCTCGTTGCTGACCGGGCTGAACTCCCACCACGGCGCCACATAGCCGGTCGGCCGGCGACCCGAGAGTTCGGTGACCAGCGCGATGCATTTGTCGAGCACCGCTTCTTCCTGCTCGGGCGTCATCTCGATCGGGTTCTCGTGGCTGTAGCCATGGATGCCGATCTCGTGCCCGGCCGCGGCGACCGCACGCATCTGTTCCGGGAACGTGTCGATCGAGTGGCCCGGAATGAACCAGGTGGTCTTGATGCCGAGCCGCTCGAACAAGGCCAGCAGCCGCGGGGCGCCGACCTCGCCCGCGAACAGCCCGCGCGAGATGTCGTCCGGCGAGTCCTCCCCGCCATAGGATCCGAGCCAGCCCGCCACCGCGTCCACATCGATCCCGAACGAGCAGAGAATCTCTTTCGCCATGTCGCCGTCTCCCTTGTCGCGCGGCCGCCTTTCAGCCCGCGATGTCGCGTAGTGCGTAGGCGATGTCCGTCTCGCCGCTGCCGAGCAGCAGCGCCAGCAGGATGCGCGCCTTGGTGCCGCTGAGATCGCCGGCAAACACCCCGCCCGCCGCCGCCACCGATTTTCCGCCGCTGCCGCCATAGAGCGGCATCACCCGGCCTTGCGGGCACCGGCTGGTCACCACCACCGTCACCCCGTGTTGGACCGCATCCTCGATCGCGGCGAGCACCAGGGGCGTCACGTTGCCGCGACCGAACGCCTCCAGCACGATCCCGCGCGCGCCGCTGGCCAGGGCGCAACGCAGGAAACGATCATCGCTGCCGATCACCAGGCGGATCAGATCGACCCGCGTCTCGATGCGCTCGGCGCGGATCGCCCGACGCAGCAAGGAACTACGATGCACGATCACCTGCCCGGCATCGACCTCGCCGAGCTTGCCGTGCTCGAGCGAGGCGAAGGCGCCGGCGCGCGAGGCATGCATCTTGGTGACGTCGCGCGCCGCATGGATCTCGCCGTCGAACACGATCGCAGCACCCAGCCCGCGCATGGCGGGCGACGCCGCCACGGCGATGGAGTCCGCGAGGTTGCGCGGGCCGTCCGCGTCGGCATCGCCCGCGTGACGCTGCGCCCCGGTGAAGATCACCGGCTTGGTTGATTGCACCACCAGGTCGGAAAGAAACACCGCTTCCTCCATGGTGTCGGTGCCGTGGGTCACCACGACGCCCGACACCTCCGGGTCCGCAAGGATGGCCGCGAGGCGCTTGGCCAGCTCGAACGAGGTCTGCAGGTCCATCGCGAAGCTGCCGATGTTGCAGAACGCCTCGGTCGCCACCGGCACGTCCGGTGCGCGCGCACCAAGCGAGGCGAGCAGCCGTTCCGCCGAAACCGTGGGAAGCAGCGAGTCCGCGGCAGCATCGGGAAGCGACGCGATCGTGCCGCCGGTGCTCACCACGACGACCTTGGGGACGTGCTCCGACATGACCCGTGATCCCGCCCCTGCTGCCACTTGCCGCTAACATCGGCACACCATGTCGTCAACGTTGCCGGGTGACACAGGCTTGACGCGTTCCGCCCGCCGGGTGCTACCGTCCGCGAGGAGCATCCGTGAAGCCTCCCGGCCTGGACCAGCGATGGTTGGCGATCGCCGCAACAGCAGCCGAGGAGATGGCATGTCGGTCCACCTGACAAGCAGCCTGAACAACGCGCGCGGCTGGCAGCCGCAGCCGCTGCGTTCCGGCGAGATCCGTTTCGGCACCTGGATCGCCTTCTTCGCCTGGGTGTTCGCGGTGTATGATTTCGTGCTGTTCGGCACCCTGCTGCCCAAGCTGGGCACGGAATTCGGCTGGAGCCCGTCGCACCAGACCGCGATCGCCACCTGGATCGCCACCGGCACTGCGGTCGTGGCGCTGCTGACCGGCCCGCTGGTGGACCGGCTCGGACGACGCCAGGGCATCATCTTCACCGTGGGGGGAGCTGCGGTCTGTTCGGCGCTGACCGCGATCGGCGGCGCCGCCGGCAGCGTGGTGCTGGTGCTGATCCGCTCGCTGAGCGGCCTCGGCTATGCCGAAGAGGGCGTCAACGCCACCTATCTCACCGAGCTCTATGCCGCGACCGACGACCCGAGGCTGGCCCGTCGACGCGGCTTCATCTACAGCCTGGTCCAGGGCGGCTGGCCGGTGGGCGCGCTGCTCGCGGCCGCTCTCACCGCCATCCTGCTGCCGCTCATCGGCTGGCGCGGCTGCTTCCTGTTCGCGGCGGTGCCGTCGCTGGTGATCGCGTTTCTTGCCCGCAGGCTGCGGGAAAGCCCGCAATTCGAGCTGCAGCGCGAAATCCGCCGGCTGCGCGCCGGCGGACAGGAAGCCGCCGGCCGCACGCTCGCCGGTCAGCAAGGCGTCGACTACGAGAAGCACGAGGCGGCAAGTCTCGCCGCCGCGTTCCGCGGTCCTTCGCTGCGTGCCACGCTCACGCTGGGCGGAGGCTTCCTGCTGAACTGGTTCACCATCCAGATCTTCAGCGTGCTGGGCACCACCGTGATCACCAGCGTGCATCACATCTCGTTCGGCAATTCGCTGCTGATCCTGATCCTGTCGAACCTGGCAGGCTATTGCGGCTACCTCACGCACGGCTATTTCGGCGACCGCATCGGCCGCCGCAACGTGATCGCGCTGGGATGGATGCTGGGCGGCATCGCCTTCACCGCCATGCTCTATGGCCCGGACGACATCGTCTTCGTGGTGGCGCTCTACAGCATCGGCCTGTTCTTCCTGACCGGCCCCTATTCGGCGATGCTGTTCTTCATGGGCGAGAGCTTCCCCACCGAGATCCGCGCCACCGGCGGCTCGATCATCCACTGCATGGGGCCGGTCGGCGCGATCCTCGCCGGCCTCGGCGTCACCCGCCTGCTTGCCGAGGGAACCGGCTGGCAGAGTGCTGCATTCTGGTTCGGCGCGGTGCCCTGCTTGGTGTCCGGATTGCTGATGTTCGCAGCCCGGCACGTCAATCCGGCGGATGTGCGGTAGCCGGGATCGGCAATAATGGAGGTCGCGCCATGAACGGGCAGCACGTCGCCATCGTCACCGGCGCCGCGAGCGGCATCGGCCAGGCCGTGGCGGTCGCCTTTGCGCAGGCCGGGGTCGCCGTGGTCGGCGGCGCCTTTCCCGGCGACCCGCACGATCCGCGGCAGACGCTGCACCGGGCGACAGAGAACGGCGGCGCCTGCGTCATGCAGGAGCTCGATGTTTCCCGCACCGACTCGGTGGAGGCGTTCGCCGCGCTGGCGATCGAGCGGTTCGGCCGCATCGACCACGTGGTGGCCAATGCCGGCGTGCTGCGCGCCGCCGCGCTGACCGAGATGAGCGACGCGCAATGGCAGGAGATGATCGAGATCGATCTCACCGGCGTGATGCGCACCTTCCGCGCCGCCGCGCGGCGCATGCAGCAGGGCGGCGGCATGGTGGCGATCTCCTCGATCGCAGGTGGCGTGTATGGCTGGGAGCAGCATGCGCACTACGCCGCGGCAAAGGCCGGCGTGCCCGGACTGTGCCGTTCGGTCGCAGTCGAGCTGGCGCCGCGCGGCATCCGCTGCAACGCCGTCATCCCCGGCCTGATCGAGACCCCGCAATCGCTCGACGCGGTGAACTCGCTGGGTCCGGAGGGGCTCGCCGCCGCGGCGCGCACCATCCCGCTCGGCCGGGTCGGCAGGCCGGAGGATGTGGCGCGGCTGGTGCTGTTCCTGGCCGGCGAGGACGCGTCCTACATCACCGGGCAGAGCATCGTGGTGGATGGCGGGCTCACCGTGCGCTGGCCGGGTTGAGGGAGGCCGCATGAGCAACCGGCTGCAGCATCGCCGCGCCGTGGTGACCGGGGCGGGCGGCGGCATCGGTGGCGCGATCGCGCGCGCCTATGCGCGGGAAGGGGCGAGGCTGGTCCTGTCCGACCGCGACCCGGTGCTGCTCGAGCACGCAGCAGGGGATTGCCGCGCACTCGGCGCCGAGACCGAGTGCGTGGTGGCCGATATCGGCGAGGTTGACGGCGCCGACCGCACGATCGAGGCCTGCCTGCAGCGCTTCGGCGGCATCGACGTGCTGGTGAACAACGCCGGCCTGCTGACCCAGGCGCTGTGCGCCGACCTGAGCGTTGCGATGTGGGACGAGATGCTGCGCGTCGATCTGCGCAGCGTGTTCCTGTGCACGCGACGCGCGTTGCCGCACATGGCCGCGCAGCGCTGGGGACGGATCATCAACACCGCCTCGCAGCTCGGCATCAAGGGAGGCGCCGAACTGTCGCACTATGCCGCCGCCAAGGCCGGGGTGATCGGCTTCACCAAGTCGGTGGCGCTCGAGGTGTCGCAGCACAACGTGCTGGTGAACGCCATCGCCCCCGGACCGATCCGCACCGCCATGGTGGAGTCCATCAGCGAGAGCTGGAAACAGGCGAAAACGGCCGAGCTGCCGCTGCGGCGGTTCGGCGAGGCCGACGAGGTGGCGCCGACCGCGGTGCTGCTGGCGTCCGACCCGGACGGCAACCTTTACTGCGGCCAGACTCTGGGACCGAACTCCGGCGACGTGATGCCCTAGCCTGGCCCGCGGCCGCCGGTTGCGCGATCAAACCGATCGCCGGTGCGCCGCAAGCGTAATCGCTCCTCCGGGCGAGGCCGCGCCGAGGCTGTTCTGCGGATTGGCGCTTTCGTTTCGGTTATGCGATAGGGTGCGCATGAACAGACATCTTGTCTCGCTTGTCTCATTACCGAGCGGGCGGGCCTCGCGCGCGGTTGCGGCGGCGGCATCCGCCGGCGCCGGATCCCGGTTCTCGGGCATGGTGCCGTGAGCGCCGACTGGGCCCGCTTCTCCACGCGCGAAGCCGCACTCGCGGCCGAACTGGAGCAACTGCGCCAGCGGCTCGCGGCCACCGAGCAGGCCGCACGCGCCGCCGCCCACCGCCAGCGCATGACCCTGGACGGCGCGACCAGCTACGCCATCATCGTGCTCGACCTCGACGGGCTGGTGGCACAATGGAACAGCGGCGCCCAGCGCCTTCTCGGCTGGACCGAGCCGGAGATGCTGGGCGAGTCGGCGTGCGTGCTGTTCACCCTCGCCGACCGCCAGAACGGCATCCTGCAGGCTGAGATGCAATCAGCCTTGCAGCAGGGCCGAGGCAGCGACGAGCGATGGCACCTGCGCAAGGACGGCTCATGCTTCTGGGCCAGCGGCGAGATCATGCCGCTGCGCGACCCGGCCGGTGCTGCGCAGGGCTTCGTCAAGATCCTACGCGACCGCACCGAGCAGCGCCGCGCGGCCGAACAACGGCGCGCCGACACCGAGTTCCTCCGCAGCGTCCTGTCCGCCTCCGAGGACTGCATCAAGGTGCTCGATCTCGAAGGAAGGCTCGCCTTCATGAGCGAGGCGGGCAGGCGGGTGATGGAGGTGGGCGACTTCCAAGCCGTCGAGGGCTGCCCCTGGCCGGACTTCTGGCGAGGTCCGGGCCACGCGGAGGCGAAGGCCGCGATCGACGCAGCACGGATGGGCGGCACCGGCCATTTCCGCGGCGCCGCCGACACGCTGGCCGGCACGCCCAAGTTCTGGGACGTCCGCGTCACGCCGATGTTCGGGGCGGACCTGCGGCCGGAGAAGCTGCTGGCGATCTCGCGCGACATCACCGCGACCCACCGCGCCGAGGCGGCGCTGCGCGCGAGCGAGGCGCACTGGCGCGGCCTGTTCGAGCGCCTGCAGGAGGGCTTCGTCCTGGGGGAGCTGGTGCGAGGCGCGGATGGGGAGGTCACCGACTGGCGCTTCATCGACGTGAACCCGGCCTGGGGCGGGCTGGTCGGCGTCGACTCCGAGAGCGCCGTCGGACGCACCGTGCGCGAGCTGTTCCCCGACATCGAGGAGGCGTGGGTGTCCGGGATGGCCACCCTGGTCAGCACGCGCGAGCCGGCCACCTTCACCCGCCAGGCAGCGACACTCGGGCGCTGGTACGAGGGACGCGCCTACCCGCTGGAAGGCGACCGGTTCGCGGTGCTGTTCCTGGAGGTGACCGAGCGGCGTCGGGTCGAGAACAAGCGTGCGGCCCTGCTGGAGCTCGACGAGCGGCTGCGCGACATGGACGACCTCGCCGCCATGTCGTTCGTGGCGGCCGAGATCATGGGGCGGGTGCTGCGCGTGAGCCGGGCGGGATACGGCGCGGTCGACTGGTCGAGCGAGGCCATCGCGGTCGAGCGCGCCTGGTCGGTGCCGGCGGTTCCGGAACTCGCCGGCACGCTGCAATTCCGCGATTTCGGCTCCTATATCGAGAACCTGCTCCAGGGCGAGGCGGTGGTGATCGCCGACATCGACCAGGATCCCCGCACCGCCACGGGGGCCGCAGCACTGCGCGCGCTCGGCGTCGGGTCGCTCGTGAACCTGCCGCTGATGGAGCACGGTCGGCTGGTCGCGGTGTTCTTTGTCAACAGCATCGAGCCGCGCGTATGGAGAAGGGAAGAGCTCGCCTTCATGCGCAACGTGGCCGAGCGGACCCGCTCTGCCGTCGAGCGGCGGCGCGCCGAGCACACGCTGCGCGACCTCG
>CAXUNX010000051.1:12492-13032 GCA_964252545.1 uncultured Acetobacteraceae bacterium
GGCACAACTCGCAGGATCTGCAGGTGGTTGTCGACGCCGCCGGGATCTACCGGGCGGTGAATCCGGCCGCCAGCCGCCTGCTCGACCTGGAACCCGAGCAGATGCTCGGCTCCAGCCTGTTCGACCTGGTGCATCCCGCCGACCAGGCCTCCGCCAGGGAGAACCTCGAGGCGGCGGCGCACCGGGAGCTGCCGCCCTACCTGAACCGTTACCGTCACCGCGACGGCAGCTACCGGTGGATCTCCTGGACCACCACGCCGGAGGCCGGGCTGATCTACTGCTACGGCCGCGACGTCACCGCCGAAAAGGCGCAGGCCGAGGCACTCCACCACACCGAGGAGGCGCTCCGGCAAAGCCAGAAGATGGAAGCGGTCGGCCAGCTCACCGGCGGCCTCGCGCACGACTTCAACAACCTGCTCACCGGCATCACCGGCAGCCTGGAGCTGCTGCAGACGCGGATCGCGCAGGGGCGGACCTCCGAGCTCGACCGCTACCTCGACATCGCGCAGGCGGCGGCCGACCGCGCCGCCTCCCTGACGC
>CAXUNX010000051.1:13042-17742 GCA_964252545.1 uncultured Acetobacteraceae bacterium
GATCAAGGACGTCGACCGCTACGTCAACGCGGCCCAGGGCGCTGCCAAGCGCGCGGCCGCGTTGACGCACCGCCTGCTGGCCTTCTCGCGGCGCCAGACCCTGGATCCGAAGCCCACCGACGTGAACCGGCTGGTGAGCGGGATGCAGGAGCTGATCGAGCGCACCACCGGGCCCGGGATCGCGGTGCAGCCGGTCGCGGGCGTCGATCTGTGGACCACCCTGGTGGATCCGAGCCAGCTCGAAAGCGCGCTGCTCAACCTGTGCATCAACGCCCGCGACGCCATGCCCGACGGCGGTAGGCTCACCATCGAGACAACCAATCAATGGCTGGACGCAGCGGCCGCCCGGGAGTGGGAGATCCCGCCCGGCCCATACGTGTCGCTCTCGGTGTCCGACAACGGCAGCGGCATGCCGCCGGACGTGGTGGCGCGCGCCTTTGACCCTTTCTTCACCACCAAGCCGATCGGCATGGGTACCGGGCTCGGCTTGTCGATGATCTACGGCTTCGCGCAGCAATCGGGCGGCCAGGTCCGCATCTTTTCCGAGATGGGGCATGGCACCACCGTGCGGCTGTATCTTCCCCGCCATGCCGGCGCGGCCGAGGAGGCGCGGCTGCCGGCCGAGCTGGCCGACGCGCCGCGGGCCCGTCCGCACGAGACGGTGCTGGTGGTCGACGACGAGCCGACCGTGCGGATGCTGGTCACCGAGGTGCTGGAGGATCTCGGCTACACCGCGATCGAGGCCGCGGACGGCGCGGCCGGGCTGAAGGTGCTACAATCGGACGCGCGCATCGACTTGCTGGTGACCGATGTCGGCCTGCCCAGCGGCATGAACGGCCGACAGGTCGCCGACGCGGCGCGGGTGACGCGTCCGGAGCTGAAGGTGCTGTTCATCACCGGCTATGCCGAGAACGCCGTGCTGAGCCAGGGCCACCTCGATCCCGGCATGCACGTGCTCACCAAGCCGTTCGCGATGGAAGCGCTGGCGAGCCGCATCAAGGAGCTGATCGACGGCCGGTAGCTGCGGCGACGCGCAACCGGTTTCCCTCTAGCATACCGTTTGAGCAAAGCGTGGGCTGATCCTATGAACCGAAAACTCGACCTTGCCGCAATCAACGTCGAGCGCGGCAGCGACTACCCGCCGCCGTTCGATGCTCCCTGTCGCGATCGCGAACGAAAGTGCCTCGGCGACGCCGCCGGTCTGAGCCAGTTCGGCGTCAACCTCCTCCGCCTGCCGCCCGGAAGCTGGTCAAGCCAGCGACACTGGCAGATTGCGAGCGACGAGTTCGTTTATGTCCTCAGCGGCGAGGTCGTCCTGGTCACCGGTGCCGGCGAGGAAACGCTGCGCGCGGGCGACGCCGCAGGCTTCAAGGCAGCGATCCCCGACGGGCATCACCTGCAGAACCGCAGCGCGGCGGAAGCGCTGGTCCTGGAGGTCGGCACGCGGCTTCCCGGCGATGGCTGCCACTATTCCGATATCGACATGATGATCATCGACGATAGCCAGGATGGCTACACCAGGCGGGACGGGTCGCCCTATGCCCGTCGCGCCGACGGTGGCCAAGCCGGATAGCCGACCGCGATCGCCCGCCGGCAGCCATCCGCTGCTATGGTCGTGTTGTCATACAAGCCAGCGACCCGGCCTTGTCCTGCGGGAGCTGCTTGACGGGGGCGGGCTGTCGCCGCCCAGCCAGGCGGCGGCCGGGAGCCCCATGCGCTGCCCGCCGACCCCGTGGTCGCAGTACCGGGCATCGTCCATGCCGGGTAAGCGCTCGCTGCCGACACCTTGACGATCATGCCCCCTTGCGGAGCCTTCGCCGTTCGATCGGAGGTGGAAACATGAGGCGTTCGGCGGCTATGGTGTTGCTCGCGGTCCTGTTCCCGGCGGCAATCAGCATGGCGCAAACCACTTCACCGGTCACAACCGAGCAAGGGCGACGGATGATCCAGGAGGCGAAAGGCAAGTTCGACGTCGAGACCAAGCCCGAGGCCACGCTGGATGGCGGCGTTGGACGGTTTTCGATCAACAAGACGTTCCACGGCGACATCGAAGGCAGGGGTACGGGCGAGATGCTTGCGGCTCGAACCGCAACGCACGGTTCGGCAGGGTACGTTCTTGTTGAGCATGTGACCGGCACCGTCAGCGGCCGGTCCGGCGGGTTCCTGCTGCAGCATTACGGCTTGATGGATCGTAGCAGGCCGGAATCGAAGGTCGTGATCATCCCGGACTCTGGAACAGGCGAACTCGCCGGCATCGCGGGAGAAATGACGATCAATGCCGCAGATGGCCATTCCTACGTGTTGACGTATTCCCTGCCGACCACGCCTTGATGTTTGGTGTTCTTGCCCCGCGTCCAGGCCTGTCGTCACCTGAGCCGGTCAAGGGTTGCAGCGAGGCAGAGGATGCCCCTGCAGCTTCCTGCGCCGGGCGCTCGCCCTTGCGGTCCGGCTCGCAGCGCGGGTTCAAGCTCAGGCGAGAGCCTGTTCCAGGTCGGCCAGGATGTCGTCGATATGCTCGATGCCGATCGACAGCCGCACATAGCCGGGCGACACCCCGGTGGCGAGCTGCTCGTCGACGCTGAGCTGGGAATGCGTGGTGCTGGCCGGATGGATCGCCAGCGAACGCGCATCGCCGATATTGGCGACATGGTAGAACAGCTGCAGCCGGTCGATGAAGCGCCGGCCCGCCTCCGCCCCTCCCTTGAGCTCGAACCCCAGCAGGCCGCCGCGGCCGCGCGGCAGGTAGCGCTCGCTGCGCCCGCGCCCGGTCTCGTCGTCATGGTGGGAGGGATGGATCACCCGCGTCACCTCGGCGTGGCCCTTCAGGAAGCGCGCCGCAGCCTCCGCGTTGTCGGAATGCGCGCGCATCCTGAGCGGCAGCGTTTCCATCCCGTGCAGCAGCAGAAACGCGTTGAACGGCGAAAGCGCGCAGCCGAGATCGCGCAGCAGCGTGGTGCGCGCCTTGAGGATATAGGCGATCGGGCCCAAGGGCGCGGCCGCCTCGGTCCAGATCGCGCCGTGGTAGGACGGCTCCGGGCTGTTCAGCGCCGGCTGGCGCGCGGGGTGCGCCGCCCAGTCGAAGCCGCCGCCATCGACGATGAGGCCGCCGATCGACGTGCCGTGGCCACCCAGATACTTGGTCGCCGAGTAGACGATGATCGCAGCCCCGTGGTCGAACGGCCGCACCAGCAGGGGGGCTGCGGTGTTGTCGACGATCAGCGGGATGCCGAGCGGACGGCCAAGATCCGCCACCTCGCGGATCGGAAAGGCGCGCAGCTTGGGGTTCGGCAGGGTTTCGGCATACCAGGCGCGGGTGCGCTCGTCGCTGGCGCGCAAGAACGCCTCGGGCTCGCTCGGATCAACGAAGCGGGTCTCGATCCCCTGGTCGCGCAGCGTATGGGCGAACAGGTTCCAGGTGCCCCCGTAAAGGTCGGTCGACGAGACGATGTTGTCGCCGGCGCGGGCCAGGTTCTGCACGCTGAGCGCCGAGGCCGCCTGCCCGGACCCGAGCGACAGCGCAGCGACCCCGCCCTCCAGGGCCGCCACGCGCTTTTCCAGCACGTCGTTGGTCGGGTTCATGATCCGCGTGTAGATGTTGCCGAGCTGCTGCAGCCCGAACAGGGCGGCCGCGTGCTCGGCGCTGTCGAACTGGTAGGAGGTGGTCTGGTAGATCGGCACCGCGACCGCGCCGGTGCTCGGGTCCGCCCGCCAGCCGGCATGAAGAACCAGTGTTTCAGGCTTTTGCATCTGCATAGCGACTTGCTCCTCGAAAACTGGCTCATAGGCACCCGGTGCATGCCTTTAAGCCTGAGGAACACCTCGCTGAGCAAGTGACCCCCGGTCAGAAAGGCCGATTGCAACGCTGAGGACCTTCTACCCTCAGGCGAACCCGGACGGCTGGCGCGAGACGGTCGCCGGCCAGCGGACCGGGACCATCAAGCCTGAAGGCCATTGGCGGCGGCAGACTTCAACGCGAAACGGAGCGCGTGGTCTGCGCCGCACCGGCGCGGACACGATCGACGTTCCTGTTCAGGCAGCGGCGGGTTGTCGCCCGCGCTGCTTTTCGCAGACTGGAACAACCACGATGGGCGAAGCTATCAAGGTCTCCGACGATCACATCGCCGAGCTCCTTTCGGCCGAGGAAGCATTCTGTGTCGTCGTAGTCGATCGCCATGCCGGTTCCTCACCGGCTCCGTGAACAATTGTCGCTGCCGAGCCGAACGTACCGGGTGCTTGCCCGGGCCGCCGCGTCGTGCAGGCGCTCCAGCAACACCCGGTGCAGCCGTCCCGGACCCCGGCCGCCTATGCCCGTGAACCGGTTTTTCGGCCTCTTGAGCTCTGCGGGCCACAGGGCGACCGGGCTGATTTCGTTGCCTGCGGCGGACGAGCCGCTTACAATTCTTTAAGCAGGCAGGCGTAGCCTCCGATCCGGACCGACACCATCTAAGCGCCAGCTTCAAACGCCATGCCGCCGTGGTGGCGGCGGCGATCCATATCGAGCCCAGACATGCCTCGTATCCGTAGCCTCCTCAGACTTGCTCCCCTGCCTGCGCTGCTTGGACTCGGCGCCTGCGTGACCGCGCCCACTGGCCCAAGCTTCGTCGCACTTCCCAGCGACGGGAAGACCTATGATCGGTTCCTGAGCGAAGACAATTACTGCCGGCAGTCGGCGCTGAGCCGGAGCGGCAGCGGCGGCAACG
>CAXUNX010000052.1:0-17720 GCA_964252545.1 uncultured Acetobacteraceae bacterium
CAGTCAGCCGCTGTTGCTCGGCGCGGGCCTCGACATGAACAAGGTGCTGCACGGGGAGCAGCGGCTGGCGATCCGCCGACCGCTTCCACCGGCCGCCGAGCTCGAAACGGAGTCAAGCATTGACGCCGTGCTCGATAAGGGCCCGGACAAGGGCGTGCTGATCTACAGCTCGACCACCGCCTGGATCGCTGGCGAAGCCGACCCGGTTCTGGTGCACGGCAACACGATTTTCGCGCGCGGCGATGGCGGCATCGGCAGCTTCGGGGAGGCTCTCACGGTGCACCAGGTACCGACCCGGCTGCCCGATCGCATCGTCAGGGTGGCGACCCGGCCGGATCAGGCACTGCTTTACCGGCTGAATGGCGACAACAATCCGCTGCATGCCGACCCGGCGATGGCCGCGGCTGCCGGGTTCCCGAGACCCATCCTGCACGGGTTATGCACCTACGGGATCGCCTGCCGAGCGGTGCTCGAAGGAGCGTGCGCGTTCGACCCCGAACGAATCAAGACGTTCGATGTCCGCTTTTCCAAGGCGGTGTTCCCGGGCGAAACCATCGCCACCGAGCTCTGGATCGAGGACAACACGGTCTCGTTCCGGTGCCGGGCGGAGGAGCGCGGCGTGGTGGTGCTGGATAACGGCCTATGCAAGCTGTCTGGTTGAGTGGTTGCTTGGCTGACATCGCTCGTTCAGCTCAACGTTATTCTAATCGAGCCTCTCGGATCGGTTTCGACAGAAGGGTCGCGACATGAGCCAAACCGTGACAGCGGACAGCGAGGAGCAGCGAGCGAACACCTCGCAGATCCTCGACGAAGATATCGAGCGGGCACGCAAGCTGGTCGGAGCGGATACCGCCATCAGCGGCCGCGAGCACGTATCGAGGGCGAGCGAAGACTCAATCCGCAACTTCTCCTTCAGCGCCGGCGACGACAACCCGCTCTTCACCGATCCTGACTACGCGGCTCGGACGCGCTGGGGCATGCAGATCGCGCCCAACCTCATGGCCGCAATCATCGGAGCGCCAATGATGGGCGACCGGCTTCCGGCCGAGCTACGCCAGCTTAAAAAGGGGTTATTCCAGGGAATCCACGTTTTCGTGTCTGGCTCGGAATGGAACTGGTACCGTCCCGTACGTCCGGGCGACGTGTTGTACGGCTTCGCCGGCGAGGACGGCGTCGAGGTGAAGCCATCGGAATATGCCGGCCGCACCGTCACCAAGTTCCTCCGCACGGTGAAGATCAACCAGAACGGCGAGGTGGTCGGCGTGTATCGCAAGCGCTCGATCCTTTCCGACCGCACCTCCGGCAGGGAGCGCGGGAAATATTCCAAGCTGGAAGCGGCGACCTACACCGATGAGCAACTGGCCGAGATCGACCAGATCTACCTTGGTGAAAGCCGCCGCGGCGCCGAGCCGCGCTACTTCGAGGATGTGGAGGTCGGCGAGCCGATGGGAAGAATGGCCAAGGGACCGCTCACGCTCACCGACATGGTCGTGTTCCACGCCGGCGGCTATGGTTTCCAGCCTTATGGTCTGTTTTCGCATCGCCTGGCCTATGCCAACCGCAAACGGATCCCTGCCTTCTATGCCAAGAACGGCAATGGCGTACCCGACGTTATCCAGCGCGTGCACTGGGATCAGGAGCTCGCAACAAGCACCACCGGCAATCCCGCTCCCTATGACTATGGGGTGATGCGCGAGACCTGGCTGCATCACTTCATGACCGACTGGGCCGGCGACGATGCGTTCATCGTCCGGCAATACGACGAGATCCGGAAGTTCAACTATGTCGGCGACACCCAGATCATCACCGGCACGGTCACACGCAAGCACGAGCAGGATGGACGCTTCCTGGTTGACGTGCGACTGGAGGCCCGGAGCCAACGCGATGTGGTCACCGCGATGTGCGATGGCACGATCTCGCTGCCAAGCCGCGAGCATGGTCCGGCAGTGCTGCCAGACGTGCCGTTGGACCTGAACCGGCGCGCCATTGAGATGTTCAGGCGCCACACCGAGTTGTCGGCCAGGACCGGCTGAACGTCAGGGGAGCGGAGTCTGATGAGTGTCGAAGTCACAATCGACGCCGGTGTCGCCGAGATCACGCTGAACTGGGCCGACCGTGGCAATGCGCTCGGACCGGACGAAGCACGCTCGGTACGTCTCGCCATCGAGACGCTGAACACCGAGCCATCCGACGAGCCCGAAATATCCGCCGTGGTGTTGAGTGCCGCCGGGAAGGCATTCTGCGCGGGCGGCGACCTCAAGGCGATCAGCAAGCTCGCTGAGGGCGGCGAGCGCGCGGTGCGCGAAGCCGTCTACACCGAGTTCCAGGGCCTGTTCCGGGCCTTGCGGGGCTGCCCCTTCCCGTTGATCGCCGCGGTAGACGGACCGGCGGTCGGGCTGGGTGCCGATCTCGCGCTGGCGACCGACAGCGTGTTCATCGGAGCGAACGGCTGGTTCCGGCAGGGGTGGCTTGCGATCGGCCTCATCCCGGCGCCCGGCGGCCTGTTCGACTTGCAGCGTCGCAGCGGACGCGATGCTGTGTGGCGGTTTGCCGCAGCCGACCGGATCAGCCCCGCGGAGGCGCAGGAGATGCGTCTCGGACTGGCGGTTCCGGACGCGCGTGCGGCGGCGCTGACGCTGGCGCGCCGTCTCGCCCGCCAGCCACGCGATGCGCTGCTGGCGATGAAGCGGCTCATCAACATCCCGGATCTCGACCACCATCTCGATGTCGCGCTGAGCCACCAGGTCGGTTTCCTGACCGACCCCGGCTTTGCCGCACGGGCCGCAGAACTGCTCAACAAGGCTGGCCGACGTGCATGATCCGGCGGCCGGGCCTTGCGGTGGTTTGGTGGCGATGAGGTATGGACGGCTTTGCTGAGGAAGGATACGCAACCGATGCCAGGATCGTACGAGACCATCCTGTTCCAGACCGACGAACACCATGTCGCGACCATCACCATCAACCGTCCCGAAGCGCTGAACAGCTTCAACATCAGGATGTGCGATGAATTCCAAGACGCATGGCACGTCATCTCAAGGGACGACGACATCCACGCGGTCGTGCTGCGTGCCTCGCCGACGCGTGCGTTCTGCCCCGGGTTCGATGTCCGGTCGGGCGAGAACGTCCTCGGCCACGACAACATCTGGACCCAGGCCGATCCTGGCGAAAAGCTCGGGCCCAAGCAGAACCGGTGCTGGAAGCCGGTGATCGCAGCCGTGCACGGCATGTGCGCCGGTGGCGCATTCTACTGGATCAACGAAGCCGACATCGTCATCTGTTCAGAGGACGCCGAATTCTTCGATCCGCACGTCACCTACGGCATGACCGCTGCCCTCGAACCGATCGGGTTGCGCTGGCGTCTCCAGCTCGGCGAGGTGTTGCGCATGGCCCTGCTCGGCAACGACGAACGCATCGGCGCCACGACCGCGCTGCGGATCGGGCTGGTGACGGAAATCGTTGAACGTGACGCACTCTGGCAACGGGCGCACGCGTTGGCATCGGTGATTGCGGCCAAGCCGGCGGTGGCCACCCAGGGCACCACGCGGGCGATCTGGGAGTCGCTGGACCTGCCACGCAGCGCCGGCCTGCAAGGCGGCTTGAAATATTGCCAGCTCGGCAACCCGACCGGCAAGGTGCAGGTCGACCGCAACGCCGTGATGGCCCGAGCCAAGTCGTATACGGTGCGCTAATCCAGCGCCTTGGATCGATTACCGACCGTTGAAGATCGCCGGGCGCTTCTCGACGAATGCGGAAATCGCCTCGCGATGATCTGCGGTGAGGCTGCAACGCACCATGTTGCGCATCTCCACGTCGAGCGACGCGACGATATCGTTCGACTCCGCTCCTCGGAAATTCTCCTTGATCGCGCGGTAGGCAATCGCCGGCCCGGTCGCGAGGCGCCTGGCCAGGCTCTCCGTCTCGGCCAACAACTCGTCGTCCTTGACGATGCGGGTCGCAAGACAGAGCGAGCGGATGGCTTCGATGTCGAGCTTCTCGTCGAGCAGGAATATCTCCTGCGCGCGGGGCAATCCGACCAGCCGAGAAAGGAAGTAGCTGCCGCCGAAATCTCCGGACAGGCCGTTGCGAGCGAACGCCGGCTGGATCGTCACCGTTTCGGAGAACATGCGGAAATCGCAGCACAACGCAAGGCCGAGGCCGGCGCCGACCACCGGGCCGCGCACCATCGAGATGCTAGGCTTCGGCATCCGGTCCAGGAGTGCCGCGGTCTCGGCGAAGCCACGCAACTGGTCGTAACGGAACTCGGCTGACTGCGTGTCGCTCGACTTCAGCTCTTTGGGCAGTTCCGGGTCCTTGCGGCCGTCCTTTATGTCGCCACCGGTGCAGAACGCGCGTCCGCTGCCGGCCAGCACGACCACCCTGACACGTGGATCGGTCGCGGCCTCCTGCACCGCGTTGCGCAGCCTGCGCATCAATGGCGGTGTCAGCGCATTCAGCCGCTCCGGCCGGTTCAACGTCAGGGTCAGCACACCATCCGAGAGCAGCTGCTGTAATATGTTGCTCGGATCGGATGTGGTGGACATCATACTTTCGCCCTTCCGGCTCTTGGGGGTCCCGCTGGCCACGCTGAATGATCTAAATAGACTAGACGTTTGGTGGAAGATCCGCAACGCGCTGGATCGTGGACGCTCAGTACGGTATTCACCAGGACATAGGTAGACAGCTCGGCGGGGTCCGCGGCAGTATCGCGGATCGTCGAGCGAGAATAAAAACAACACGCGGTACAGGGGAGGAGACGGGACGTCCATGCCGATCGACATCAAGGCGGCCGTCATGCATGGCACCAACCAGGAGATGGTGGTCGAGACGCTGCAGATGGAAGGTCCCGGTGCCGGCGAGGTGCTGGTGGAGATCAAGGCGACCGGGCTCTGCCATTCCGACCTGCATCTGCTGGACGGCAAGATCCCGACACCGGTGCCGATCGTTCTGGGCCACGAGGCGGGCGGCATCGTGCTCGAGACAGGTCAAGGCGTCAGCAGCCTGAAGCGCGGTGACCATGTGATCCCGCTATTCTGCCCGGAATGCCGGACCTGCGGGAACTGCACGTCCGGTAAGACCAATATCTGCCAATCGTTCGGGCGCACCGGCAAGACCCAGCGGCTGTCTTTGGAAGGCAAGCCGGTGGGCCGCGCCGGCGGACTAGGCACCTTCGCCAGCCATGCCGTCATCGACGAGATCGCTCTGGCGAAGATCCGCGAGGACGCGCCGCTGGACAAGGTGTTCTATATCGGCTGCGGCGTGACCACCGGCGTCGGAGCCGCGGTCTACAGCGCCAAGGTAGCCCCAGACTCGAGCGTCATCGTGTTCGGCGTAGGCGGCATCGGGCTCAATGTCCTGCAGGGTGCCAGGATGCGCGGCGCCACCATGATCATCGCCGTCGACACCAACCCGAACCGGGAAGTCATTGCACGCAAGTTCGGCGCGACCCACTTCGTCAACCCCAAGGAGATCGACGGCGACGTCGTGGAACATCTTCGCCGGCTCACGTCGGGCGGCGCCGACTACAGCTTCGAGTGCGTCGGCCACACCGAGCTGATGCGCCAGGCAATCGAGACCGCGCATCCGAACTGGGGCCTCAGCACCGTCGTCGGCGCCGCCCCGTTCGGTCAGAACGTTTCCCTGAACCCCTTCAACATGCTGAGCGGCCGCACCTGGAGGGGCACTTATTTCGGTGGCGCCAAAGGCCGCAGCGACGTACCGAAGATGGTCGACTGGTATATGGCGGGTGAGATCAACGTCGATGATCTCATCACCCATCATCTTTCGCTCGAGCAGATCAACGAGGGCTTCGACCTCATGAGACGCGGCGAGTCGATCCGTGCCGTGATCACCTTCTGAGGCGAACGCCGACTGCACCCGGAGAAACACCGTGAACGAAACCAGCCTTCGCGTTTTGCGGTCGAAGGAGTTCCTCAAAGACACCCGGCCGATGCTGATCGACGGCAGCTGGCGTGCCGGACGGTCGGAGCAAAGCTTCGAGGTCATCGACCCGGCAACCGGCAAGCCGATCGCCACGATCGACCAAGCCGACGAGCACGACGTCGATGCTGCGGTCAGGGCCGCCCGGCGCAGCTTCACCGAGCGCGACTGGCTGAAGATGACCGCGGACGGGCGCTCAAGGATCATGTTCCGCATCGCTGAGCTGATCGAGCAACGCGTCGAGGAGCTGGCGGAGCTGGAGACGCTCAGCATGGGCATCCCGATCGCCATGAGCAGGCTCCAGGTCGAGCGATGCGCCGAGGCATTCCGGTACTATGGAGGTTGGTGTACAAAGATCCACGGACGCTCCACGGACATCAGTCAAGGCCCGAGAGAGATCCTGTGCTACACCCGCAAGGAGCCGATCGGCGTGGTCGGGCTCATCACGCCGTGGAACGCGCCGCTGCTGATCGCGTGCTGGAAGATCGCGCCGACGCTTGCGGCGGGATGCAGTCTCGTCGTCAAGCCGGCGGAGGAGACGCCGCTCAGCACGCTGTTGCTCGGCGAGCTGATGCTCGAAGCCGGCGTCCCTGCAGGCGTTGCCAATATCGTCAACGGTCCGGGCGACGTGACCGGCGCGGCCATGGCAGCCCACCCTGACATCAACAAGATCTCGTTTACGGGTTCGACACAGATCGGCAAACTCCTGCTCGGTGCGGCTGCCGGGAACCTCAAGCGGCTGACGCTGGAACTTGGCGGCAAGTCGCCGTTCATCATTTTCGATGACGCCGATATCAACAAGGCCACCGCCACGGCGGCGCTGGCGATCTTCGTCAACAGCGGCCAGGTCTGCGCCGCCGGCTCGCGTCTATACGTGCAGCGGAGATCGTTCGATCGCGTCGTAGCCGGCATCGCCGATCGGGCGCGATCCATCAAGCTCGGCCATGGCCTGGATCACGGCACGGAGATGGGACCGCTGGTCTCGCAAAAGCAGCTCCGGACCGTCACCAGCCTGATCGAGAGCGGCCAGGAGCAGGGTGCGGAGCTCGTCACCGGCGGCAAGCGCATCGGCGATACCGGCTGGTTCGTCGAGCCGACCATCCTGGCGCGCACCGATCATTCAATGCGCGTCATGAAAGAAGAAATCTTCGGACCGGTGCTGTCCGCGGTGCCGTTCGACGAGCCTGAGGACATTCCGGCCATCGCGAACAACTCGGATTTCGGGCTCGCCAGCTATATCTGGACCCGCGACCTGAGCCGGGCGCACAAGATGGCCGCACGCATGGAGTCCGGCACCGTCCAGATCAACGCGGCGCTGCTCACCGACTATTCTGTGCCGCAGGGGGGCTACAAGCAGTCCGGCTGGGGTCGGGAACACGGACCTGAAGGGATCGAGGGGTTCATGGAGACCAAGTCGGTCATCATCGCACTCTGATCGTCGAGGCGACGGCCGCAAACTCCTCCCGCGCAGCGTCGGTCAAAGCTGGCTCATGCTCCGCAAGCGCCGTTCCGCTCGCCGCCCCAGCTCATGCGCGCGACCCGCTCACGATGCAGCTCCGGGCCGCCACCCCAGGCGTAGTCGAACATCGCCCGCTTCAGCCAGATATGCAGGGGGTATTCCCACGTGAAGCCGATGCCGCCATGCACCTCGACCGCGCCGCGCGCCACATGCAGGAAGCGTTCGGTGATGTGGGCTTTCGCCAGCGCCGCGGACTTGCAGGCCTGGTCGGGTTCGTGGTCGAACGCGTGCGCTGCGAACCAATACAAGCCGCGAGCCGGCTCGATCTCCACCGCGAGATCCGCGAGCTGATGCCGCAGCGCCTGGAACATCGCGATCTGCCGGCCGAATTGCTTGCGCTCCTGGCTGTACTCGACCGCCATGTCGAGACAGCGACAGGCGCCACCAAATGCATCCGCCGCCAGCAGCACCAGTGCCGCATCCTCGATCCGGGCCGCCACCCCCTCGCGCTCGGCAAGCCGCTCGAACGGAGTGCCTGCGAACTCAAGGCGATCGAGGCGGCGCGTGCGGTCGATCCCACGCATCCGCCTGCGGATGGTGCCGCCGGCACCCGGGAGCACCAGCCCCAGGCCGCCGCCTGCGAGACCGACCACCAGCAGGTCCGCATCGTTCCCGGCCGGCACGTGCGTCTTGACGCCGGTGAGCACGTCTTCACCATCGAGCGTCCATTGCTCGTGCAGCCAGTGGTCGGTCGCGCCGCCGCTGGGTTCAGCCAGGGCGATGTTGCCGGTCACCGCGCCCGACGATAAGCGCGGCAGCCACACCGCCTTCTGCGCGTCGCTGCCGGCGAGCGTCACGGCAAGCGTGGCCAGCGAGTGACCCAGGAACGGCACCGGCGCACTGCCATAGCCCAGCACCTCGGCGGCGACGGCGAGGTCGATCATCTGCAGTCCGGCGCCGCCATGCTGCTCGGCCACTGCGATGCCGCCGACGCCCAGGGCGCACAACTCGGCCCACAGGGGACCCAGCTGCACCTCCTTGCCATCGATCATCTCGACCAGTGTCTGGCCGCTGCAATGATCCGCCACGACGCGGCGGAGGGTGTCCTGCAGCATCACCTGGTCTTCGCTCAGCATGAAATGCATCAGCCCTGATCCCGGGGCAGGCCGAGACCACGCTCGGCGATGATGTTGCGCTGGATGTTCGAGGTGCCCCCGGCGATAGCGACGCCGAGCGAGCCCATGAACTGGTTGGTCCAGCGCGCTTGTCCGCCACCGCCCGGATCGAGCAGGAAATCGTCGCCAACCAGATCGCGCGCGATGCCGGCGACGAGGTGGCCGATATTGGTGCCCACCAGCTTCACCATCACGCCGAAGCGTCCAGGATCCTGTCCGGCCGCATTCATGGACAGCGCGCGATACGACGACCAGGCCAGCGCGCTCACATAGCCCTCGAGCTGCGCCATGCGCTGGCGGATGCTCGCATCTTCCATCGCCGGGCGGCCATGACGGGTGGTCCTGCGGGCCAGGCGCAGCAGGCTCTCGAACAGCGCCTGCGCAGTGCTGGCGCCGCCGATCGAGCTCCGCTCATGCTTCAGGGTGCGTCGCGAGACGCTCCAGCCCTCGCCGCGTGCGCCCACCAGACATTCCGGGCCGGTTTCGGCATTGTCGAAGAACACCTCGCTGAACCGTTTCTCGCCGGTCATCTGGGTCAGCGGCCGGATGGTGACGCCCGGCTGCCTGAGGTCGATCAGCAGGTAGGACAAGGCTGCATGTTTCGGTGCGTCAGGTTCCGTGCGGACCAGCGCATACATGTAACGGCTCTCGCTGGCGTGCGAGCTCCAGAGCTTGTGTCCGTTGATGATCCAACGGTTGTTGACAAGCTCGGCCTTGGTGCGCAGCGAAACCAGGTCGCTACCAGCCTGCGGCTCGCTATAGCCTTGCGCCCATACATACTCGCCTGTCACGGTGTTTGGAATGAAGTGGTCCTTCTGCCAGTCGCTGCCGCACTCGAGCAGGGTCGGGATCAACATGGAGATGCCGTTGCCCGCGACCTCGCGCGGCGCCCGGCGCGCGGCGAACGCGGCCCGGATGATCTCGGCACGGATCACGTCCGGCGGTTGCTCGGAGCCGCCATAGCGACGGGGCACATTGCGGTAGAGATAGCCGCGTTCGGTGGCCAGGGTCCGGAAATGACGCTCGTCTGCGTTGCCGGACCAATGCTTGTCGAGAAATGCCAGCACCTCGGCACGAAACGCCTCGTGTTCCGGCTCCCAGCTCAGATCCATGTGTCCTCTGCGCCGCGCGTCGCGGCCGATTAAGCCAAACTGCAGCCGTGCCGATCAGACATCGCCAACTTATCTATACAGGACGACGGATCTCGGAGGTTGGCAAGTAACGATGGAGGATAAGCCTCGAGCGCGCTTTACCCCCGTCACTGCGTGTCCGGTCTCAATCCGCCGGGGACGGCGCCTGTCCCCTGCCGTTGCCGGGCGAAATCAGTCCGGCACGGGGCCCGCCTGGTATCGCGTCCAGATTTGCGACACGTCTGACCGTGTTGTTGCGATCAGGATCCCGCACCACGGCGGGGGCGCCATTCAGGGCCGGCTGATAGATCACATTGTTGTTCTTGCCGAGGAAGCTGACCAGCCCTCCCGCGGCGAGCTCGATCCTGATGGTATCGCTGTCGCCGCGAACCGTGAGCTGGCTGCAGAACCCGCGCACCAGGAACACCGACTTGCTTGTTGTCACCAGCAGCGGCCGGCCGTGACAGTTGCTTTCCCGTCCCGCCTCCACACCGCCGAGGGTGACCGGTCCGAGGCCGCCAGGTGCGCGGTTGAGAGCGGAGCTGGATTGGTTGGGGATCGACTGGGTATATGCAGCGGTCGTTCCAGACGCCAACATGACCGCACCCAGCCACATCGCTTTCGAGCTGAACATCACGACTTTCTCCAACGACACGCTCTTGCGGTGCTGACGATCATGTCGGCACACGCGTGGAGCTTCCTGCCATGTTCTCGGTCAGAAGGTTGTGGTGAACGCGATGCCTGCGAAGTCTCGTCCGAGGAACGGGTTGTTATAGACGATCTCGGCCGGATCGTTCGAGTGGTTGCCGTAGTAATGCTGATACTCGCCGGTCAAGGTATAGCGGCCGGAATACAGCGCTTTCACCGAAAAGTTTATTGTGCCGGAATGGGCGGGACCGCTGATCACCGGCGAGCTGCCATAGAAGTTGTAGCTCCAACCCACCGAGGGCGTCACGTCGACATCCGGAAAAAGGTTCAGGTAGCTTGCCGTCAGGATGAAGTAGCTCGACACTGCCGTGTTGGTGGTCCCCGCTCCCTGCCGCAGATCGCAGTTGCTGTAGCATTGGAGGAGATGATTGCCCGCAACCTCGCCAGTCAGGGCAAGCTGGTTGGATCGGATGAAATGGATCGGAGGCGACGCATAGACCACCGAGAGCTGGGCATGCGCCACATCGCCGCGCGGGAAGCCGATATTGTTGCCGCTGCCGGCATCGAGACCGACCGCCGCAGGAACTGACAGCAGCGGCTCGTTCCGCCTGACGGAAACCTCACCCGCCAGGTTGATGACGTCGATGACGTTGGTCGAGGCGCTCGCGCCGTAGATCTGAACGCCCTTGGGGTAGACCTGTTGATAGGTGCCAAGCTGCCCGGTTGCGGAGTCGGCGTTGATGCCCGGATGCAGATAGATGTCGCCGGGAGTGGTCCAGTTATAGCGAACGAAATAGAGCCCGAGGTCGTAATCGCCTAGTCTGTAGCGGACGTTGAGGCCGAACTCCCCATCGCCCGAACTTGGCTTGATGTCCTGGCTGCGGCGGAAATAGGGTGCGTTCTGACCTTCGGTGACAAACAGCTTGTCGGCGCCGAGATCAACAACGTCCGACGCTCCGAAGTAGGTCCCAACCGGCGAAGTACGATACGATCGCCAACCAAGCTTGTAGTAGCTGGAAACCGACAATCCGGTCTGGATGTTGTAGGTCACCGAGATCTGCGGCGTCGGCAGGTAGACATCACGCGCCTGGGCATTCAGCAACAGCTGCCCTTTGATGCCGTCGACCGGGTTCATGCCGCCACCGATGCCGTTGCCGGCGAACAACAGGCTCTCGCCCCAAATCTGCACGAACTGCCCAACGCGGTAGCTCAGCTGACGGCCGTTGCCGAAAGCAAAGCTCCCATAGGTGAACAGGTCGTTGAGCTCGGCATGGTTGCCGGCGATCTGCTGCGAGCCGCGCTGGAAGGTCCGGTTGTCATCGACGATGGAATTCAGCGTGCCTGCCGAGTTGTTGGTGTTGTGGAAGTCGTAGACGAAATCCTCCCAGCCGGAGGCGCTCCCGCGGGCACCGAAATCGCCATACTTGACGTCGATCTCGGAGTAGAGATCTTGGCGGGCAGCGGCAAGCGAGCCGCGGAAATTACGCGGCGCGTCATCGTCGTTATTGTTGGCGAGCTGCGTCTTGTCCAGCGTTTCGGTACGGAACAGCTCATCGGTGGTGACTGTGTTGTCCCACCGGAGCGAGAAATCCGGGATGCTCGTCTCGATCTCGGACGCCCTGGCAGAGCCGCTGGAAAACGCAAGACAGCCAACGACCGCAACGATCCCCGATGATCCGAGCATCATCTGACGGAGCATCCCGCTGTTGGCAGCGGCAGCGCGAGCTTGTTCTGGTGGCACGTATCCCCTCCCCGGGTGGTTCATGACGCAGCGAGCTTGTTCAGAGACCCGTCACATCACCACTTCTGATGATTGCTTGAGGTTTTTTAAGCACACGTTGCCAACCCGATGCAATACGCCATCGGCGAAAGAGTATGATCATTTAACTATGTGTCTTGAAAACCATGCCCCGGTTCCGGCTGTCGACAGCAGGCACGCGGAACCATCAGGAACGGCAGTCCAAAGATGGCGGCACGCCCCATCAACCGTTTCAGCCAAGCATCTGCTGAAAGCCGGCTTCTACTGAAGGCGTATCCCAGGCTGTGCCGCCCGGACGGCCTGGATGCGCGACGTGTTGCGTGGACTGAGCAGGAAGCATGCAAGTGCTGGAAGCGGAATGAGCGCTCCGAGCATGTTCCACAGGAACATGAAGGCGAGCAGCACGCCCATGTCGGCCTGGAACTTGATCGGGGCGAACACCCAGGTCGAGACGCTTGCGGCCAACGTGAAGCCGGTCAGAAGCACAACGCGTCCGGTGAACATGAGCGAACTGCGGTAGGCGGTGGAGAGATCGGCCCCGGCGCGAAGCATCGTGAGCACGATCGACAGGATATAGAGCGCGTAGTCGACACCGATCCCCACACCGAGCGCCACCACCGGAAGCGTGTCCACCTTCACGCCGATGCCCAACACCACCATCAACGCTTCTGCCAGGATGGATGTCAGGACCAGGGGGAGGATCGCACAAGCTGTCGCCCGCCACGAGCGGAAGGCAATCAGGCTCAGGAGAGAAACCGCGCCATAGACCCAGAACAGCATCGTATGCAGCGCTTTGCTGACCACCTCGTTGGTGGCAGCGTCTATGCCGGCGGATCCGGCAGCAAGCTCGAACGAGAAGCCAGGCGCCGTGTTCTGCGCGATCAGCGTCTTCAGCTTCGCCGTGACCCGCTCCAGCGTCTGGGCCTTGTGATCGGACAAGTAGATGTAGAGGGAATCCATATCACAGCTACGGTTGGCGAAACCTCTGGGGCCCATCTGGGAGATGTCGTTCAGCGTCCGCTGGCTCTGCAACAGCTCGTACCATTTCGGGTTTCCCTCGCTGACGCTCATCGTAAGCAGCCGGTCGATGGAGCTCAGCGAGCGGGCCGAGTCCACGCCGGGAACCTGTTGGATCTGCCATTGCAGCGTGTCCATCGCACGAAGCGCGTGGTAGTTGTTGCACCCGCCGGAGGGCGTGTTGACCATGACGATCAGCACGTCGCTGCTGATGGCATAGTGCTGCGTCAGGTAGGCGTTGTCCTGGTTATACTGGGAATGCGGGCGCAACTCGGGGGCGCCGCGGTCAAGATCACCGATCTGTAGTCCCTGCCGGACATAGAGCCCGCCGGCGCCCAGGACGGCGCAGACCACCAGCGCCAACGCGGCGTAGCGGGGCTGGGTGAACAGCCCGAGGAAGTCCCAAACACGGTTGTGGCCGGCCAACGCCCGCTGTTCTGCATCCAAGGCGCGGCGCGCCGCCCTCGCGTTGACGCCGATATAGCTCAGCAAGATCGGCAGCAGGATCAGGTTGGTGAACACCAGGATCGCGACCCCGATGCTGGCCATGACAGCCAGTTGGCGGATCGCGGCGATCTGGATGATGTAGAGCACAGCGAAGCCGACCGCGTCGCAGACCAGCGCCGAAAAGCCGGCCATGAACAGTCTGCGAAACGTCATCCGGGCTGCGATCAGCTTCTGCGTCCCACGCCCGATATCCTGCATGACGCCGTTCATCTTCTGCGCACCATGGCTCATGCCGATCGCGAAGATGAGAAAGGGCACCAGCGTCGAATAAGGGTCGAGCTGTTGCCCGAGCAGGACGATGATCCCGGTTTGCCACACAACAGCGATCAACGAGCAGAGCACGACCAGCAATGTGCTGCTCACGCATCGCGTGTACCAGTAGAGGAAAGCCGCGGCGATCAGTACTGAGATGCCGAACGACAACAACAGCTGGGTGTCGGCGGCGATCATGTCGCCGACGATCTTGGCGAACCCGACGATACGCACGTCGACGCCGCGGCTTGCATACTTGACCCGAATCGCGTCAAGCTGGTGGGACAACTTGCCGTAGTCCAGCTTCGCGCCGGTCGGGCCTGAGATGTTGAACAACGGCAGGTAGATGATGCTGGATTTGAAGTCGTTGGCGACGATCTGGCCAAGTTGTCCCGACAACGGGATGTTGCGAGCAACCTCCCCGAGCGACTTCTTCGAGCCATCGTAATTGTCCGGCACCACCAGCCCGGCCGCGAAACCATCCGCCGTCACCGTGGTCCAGCGCATGTTCGGCGACCAGAGCGACAGCACATTGCCGCGGTCCACTCCAGGCAGAGTCGTGACCTCGTCGTTTATGTCACGCAGGGCCTGCAGATAGTCCTTGTTGATGATTGTGCCGCGCTTCGGCTCGACGATGACACGCAGCGCGTTGCCTTGCTGACGCAGGTCATCATAATGCTTGAAGAAGTTGACGATGTATGGGTGCCGGGTCGGGATTGTTCGCTCGAAATCCGCGGCGACACGCAGGTGGGTCGCCTCCCATCCGAGTATCAGCGTCAGCAGGGCGCAGACCAGAAGCACGAGCGGCCGGTGATTGAACAGCGTACGCTCGATGCGCGAGCCCGAACGCCGGTCGAACGCCGCAAGCGGGATCGCACCCGTTGTGGTGCTCGGGAGCTTGATCGCCATCAGCTGTTTCCGCCGCCGAGGGCCTGCGCAAGGTCGGTGGCTGGTACCCGCTTGACGCCGCCCATCCCCACCAGGATCAGCGTCCCACCAGAAGTCTGCATCATGTCTGCGATCGGCCAACCCGCGGTCAAGGCGAGCCGCTTCAGCGAACCGTCCTTGAGCTGGAACGTCGCCCCGGATAGGTCGGAGAACAGCACCTTGCCGTCATGAAGCCTGACCGCGGCGGTCAGGGTCTGGGTCGACTCGTTGCGCACAGGCACCCAGGTGAGGCCTCCATCGTGACTTGCGAAATCGTGGCCAAGCAATCCGAACGCCTGCAAGCCGGCTGCCTGCCCATCGACGAGGCCAAAAAAGCTTCCGTCGTATGGCGACGCCACTGCGGTGAGCCGGGTCGCCGGGTTTCCCTGCATAAGCAGGCCCTGCTCTCCGGCGACCACCATGTGTTCTTGCCGACGAACCAGTCCGTAGAGATTCACCTTTGTCGGATTAGTCAGGTGGCTCCTCCAGTCGGACCAGCTCCTGCCGCCGTCCTGGGTCTCGAAGGCAAGCCCGTCCGCACCCAGCACCCGCACCTGCTGCTCGCTCACCACATCGATGAGGAAAAGCGGCTTGTCTGGCCCGTCGTCGATCAGTCGCTGCGCAGACCTGGCCCGCCGCGCGGCTATGTCCGGATCCGGATCGGGTGCCGCAGCGAGCAGCGCCGCCTGGAGCGAATGCGCGCTGGTGATGCCGTCGAGCTGACGATCCCAGTGTCCGCCCGCATCATCGGTGCGAAGTACTACGCCGAAATGCCCGACTGCCCAGCCGATGCTGGGCGTCGCGAATGCTAGCTTGGTGATCGTGGCGATCATCGGCACCGCCGCCTGATGCCAGGTGACGCCATCGTCGTCTGACACGATCACCACACCGCGCTCGCCCGCAGCAACCAGACGCCGTCCAGCCTGGGCAATCGTCTCCAGGAACACCCGATCGGGGTGCTGGACGAACATCGCAGGCTGATCAAGCACCAGGGCCGCGTCCTTGGCGATGTCTTGTGCACGGGACACATTCGAGCCGCCGATGCAGGCGGCGACCACCAGCCCGCAGACGCTCACCCTGCCCACCAATCCGGCGATGGCGCGGCCCAGGCCCAGGCCCAGGCCGCGGCCCGGCGTATGGCCGGGCTTCCTGCACGAGCCGGACTGCGTGCGGCAGCCGGCTGCGTGGTGATGTGGCATACCCAGGCCTAGTCCCTGCATCTTGATGTTGTTCCCCTGGCGGCGCACGGACACAGGCCCATGCGCCGTCTTGTTGTCTCGGCGCGTCTTTTTCCGACGCGTTCAGGCTGCTCGCGCGCGCTGGCTAGATGTTTGTTGCGTCTTGCATCCAGCGCCCGAGGACAGGTCATCCGATGCGGCTCCAACATCAACCGGTCTGGTTGGCACTTGTCTACCTACGTTGCGACAAGATGCTTAAGAAGCGCCGTGGTGTCGAGAGTGCTTGTTCTTCCTGGGAAATTTGCTGCACTGCAAGATTACTGGATGAAGCAGGGTGGGTGGGCGTCATCCTCCATCTTTCCCGATCCTGTCGCGCATACGAGGAAGCCGGAGGGCTGCTGCCGCTCCGGCTTCCTGGTGTCGCGCCTCGAAACTCGTGGTTCGGTCTATTCCGCGGCGGCAACCTGCGGGCGCTCGGTCCAGAACTGGTCGGCGTTGCTGGCGGCCGCTTCGGCCCGCGGCCCGGGGATCTTGAACAAACGGGCCGCATTGCCGCCGACAATGGCCGCGCGCTGCTCCGGCGTCACGTTGGTGCCGTCGAACAGCTCGTCCAGCACCTTTCGGCTGTACGGGAAGGTGCCCTCCAGGTGCGGATAATCCGACGCCCACATCAGGCAGCGCACCCCGGTCACGTTCAGGGTCTGCAACGGCACCTTGTCGAACTGGAAGCAGGAGGTGAACTGGTTGTAGAGCTGGACACTGGGCAGGCTGCGTAGCTTTGGCCGTACATACATCTGATGCTGCTGATACACCTCATCCAGCCGTTCGCCGATCGCCGGCATCCATGATGCACCTGCCTCGCAGACCACGAAATGCAGCCGCGGAAACCGGTCCGTGACACCCCCCGAGATCAGGTAAGACACCGTTTCCAAGGATTTTAGCCCGACCGCCATGTAGTTCATCATGGCTCCGCCCGGCCCGCGGAACTGCACCGGTGGCATGCCGGTGCCAGTATGGATGTTGATCGGCAACTCGCTCGCCTCGGCATAACTCCAGACGATGTCCCAAGCAGGGTTGATGTAGGGCGGTGCGTTCGAACCCACCACCACCGGCAGCATCACCGCCTTGAAGCCCAGCGCGTGCACGCGCTTGAACTCGGCCAGGCACTCCTCGGGATCCCACGCCGGCAGCATCGCGATCGGCACGAACATGTCGAGATAGGACTTGAAGGTCTCCATCACCCAGTCGTTGTAGACCATCGCGTGAGCCAGGCCGACCTCGCGGTCCATCTGGTAGATCATGATGCCGATCTGCGGGTAGACGATCTCGCAATCCACGCCGTCCAACTGCATGTCGCGCATGCGCAGCTCGATATTCGAGCCGCCGGTGCGGGTCGACTCGTCCTCCTCCTGATCCAGATGCGCAGCACCCGCGCCGAGCCGGATCGAAAACAGGTCCTTGCCACCGCCTACCATGTATAGATAGTCGCCGCGGCGCTCGGTCTTGAGGCCGAAGCTGCGGAACTTCTCGGGGAGGCGGTCGGCAAACAGCGTCTTCGGCTCGTTGACGTGCCCGTCGCAACTGAAGATGAACTTGTCCATCGCGTGATCCTTCTTGGAGGCCTCCTTGATCGGAAGGCGTTGGAACGTAGCTGCCAATAGCCTGCGCCTTGCGCGCTCCGATGTCCATAATCGTATAAACAAGTTTCACCCAGGGGGGACTGGCGTCGGG
>CAXUNX010000053.1:0-17398 GCA_964252545.1 uncultured Acetobacteraceae bacterium
CGTCCTGCTGCGCGCGCTTGATCTCGCTGTCCCAGTAGGCGCCCTTCACCAGGCGCAGCATGATCCGCCGCTCGGTGCGGCGAGCCAGTTCGATGATCCAGTCGATCACGAAAGGCGCGCGCTTCTGGTAGGCCTGCACCACGAAGCCGATCCCGTTCCAGCCGGCGAGCGCTGGCTGGAGGCACAGCGCCTCGAGCAGATCGAGCGAGAGTTCCAGGCGATCCGCTTCCTCGGCGTCGATGTTCAGGCCGATGTCGTAATGCCGTGCCAACGTGGCGAGCCCCACCAGACGCGGCAGCAACTCGCTCATCACCCGCTCGCGCTGGGCGCGGCTGTAGCGCGGATGCAGGGCGGAAAGCTTGATCGAGATCCCGGGCCCCTCATAGATCCCGCGTCGCGCGGAGGCGCGGCCGATCGCATGGATCGCCTGCTCGTAGTCGCCGAGGTAACGTGCCGCGTCGTCGGCGGTCAGGGCCGCTTCGCCCAGCATGTCGTAGGAGTGCCGGAATCCCTGCCGCTCGAGGCGGCGGGCATTGGCGAGCGCTTCGGCGATGTTCTGGCCGGAAACGAACTGCTCCCCCATCATGCGCATCGCCATGTCGACGCCGCGTCGGATCAGCGGCTCGCCGCCCCGCCCGATCAGCCGGGTCAATGCCCCGCCCAGTCCGGTCTCGCTACTGGTTGCGGTCAGCCTGCCGGTCACCACCAGCCCCCAGGTCGCGGCGTTGACGAACAGCGAGGGCGAACGGCCGAGATGCGACTGCCAGTTGCCGGTGCTGATCTTGTCGCGGATCAGGGCGTCGCGTGTGGCGCGGTCCGGAATGCGCAGCAGCGCCTCGGCGAGGCACATCAATGCCACGCCCTCCTGGCTGGAGAGATCATACTCCTTGATCAACCCCTCGACGCCGCCACGGTCCGGCTTCGCGCGGAGAGCTGTGACCAGCGTTCGGGCAAGCGCCTCCGCCGCCGCCGCCGCATCTGGCGGCAGCGTGGCGTCTGCCAGCAGCATCGGCAGGGCTTGCTCCTCGGGGATGCGGCAGGCCGCGGTGATCCTGGCGCGTGCGACGCTCTGCGGCTGGATGGATTGCGCGAACGCGAGAAACGATGGCGGCCGCGAGAGCGACTCGAAAGGCGGCTCCGCCTCGCAGTCGGCCCCAGCCGGCGGGCCGCCTTCGCACCGTTCCACAGCCGCCAGGATCGCCTGTTTGACGAACCGGTGCGGCGTGCGCCCCTGCCTCTGCGCCGCCTCGCGCAACCGCAAACGCAGCGGCTCGTCGAGCTTCACACCCACGGTTGTACTGCTCATGCCGCAATGTCCCAACGAGGTTGTACCGTAAATGGCCGCTGGCGAGTGCTGGTGCAACCGTGATCACCGGGATGTCGCAAGCGCCGTCGGCGGCTGGCCCAAACCATATCCGGGTTTGAATCCGCCGCTTGCGTCGTGCTTGTCGTCGGATCGGCTGGATCAAAGTGGTTCGTGGCGCGTTGCTGCTTTTGCAGACTTAACCGATCCGTAACGAGTAGCCGTTCAGAATAGGTCGGCCCACCGGCACCGCCCAGGACATCGCCCGATGATCACCCGAACCGAAACAACCCCGATCGAAGCAAGGCCGCGGCTCTCGTGCTGGCTCGGCACCTCGCTGCGCCGGCTTGCCGCCATGATCTGTCTCGCTGCCGCCCTGGTCGGGGGCAGCCTGTGGATCGAGCATGAGATCGCCGGTTCCTCACAACTGGCAGGGCTGGACGGCAGCCCCATGCAGCCAAGACTGACATCCATCCTGTAGCCGAAGCAGGCTTCACCGGAGTGCTGCGAGCGCTGTCCGGTTGACTTGCGAAGGCGGCGATCCCTATCTGGCCATGGCTCATGAGGCCGGATCGGCTGCCGGGAGAAAGCCAATGGACCAGGTGCCACCCGTGCTCGCCAGTTCCGTCCCAGCCGGTCCAGTTCTCCCCGATCCCCTACCTGGCAGCCCGGTTATCCGGCTGAACGCCGCTGACAATGTCGTGGTCGCCCGCACCGCGCTTGAAGCCGGCCAGTGGGTCGGGACCGGCCTGCAGACCACCGGACCCATACCGCGCGGCCATAAGCTCGCGGCCGAGCCGATCGCCTCGGGAGCGGCGGTTCGCAAATACGGCCAGATCATCGGCCATGCCCGCGTCGACATCGCCCCGGGTCAGCACGTCCATACAGACGTGCTGGCGATGAGCGACGTCGCCCTCAACCACGCCTTTTGCGTCGATGCCGTGCCTCTGCCGGCATTCGCAGCCGGCGAGCGGCAAAGCTTCAGCGGCTACCGGAGGCCGGACGGAAGAGTGGGCACGCGCAACTACATCGCAGTCGCCTCGTCAGTGAACTGCTCGGCGACCGTCTGCCGTGCGGTCGCCGACCATTTCAACCACAAGGGTGGCCTTGACGGGTTCAAGAACATCGACGGCGTCGTCGCCCTCACCCATGGCGGCGGCTGCGCGCTCAACACCGCCGAGGAGGGCTACCGCATCCTCACGCGGGTGCTCGCGGGCTACGTCACCCACCCGAACGTCGGCGGCGCGTTGCTGATCGGGCTGGGCTGCGAAACCAACCAGATCCCCGCCCTGATGCAGGCGCACGGACTCGAGGCGGGACCCACCCTGCAGTCGCTCACGATCCAGGAAACCGGCGGCACACGCAGCACCATCGACGCGGCGATCGCTGCCATCAAGCAGATGCTGCCGCTGGTGGATGCTGTCCCGCGTAACGCACAGCCGCTTTCCGGCCTGGTGGTCGCCCTCGAATGCGGCGGCTCGGATGGCTACTCCGGCATTTCGGCGAACCCTGCCCTGGGCCACGCCGCCGACCTTATCGTCCGCCATGGAGGTACCGCGGTGCTTGCGGAAACCCCCGAGATCTACGGCGCCGAGCATCTGCTGACCCGGCGGGCCGCGCGCCCCGAGGTGGCCCAGAAGCTGCTCGACCGGATCGCGTGGTGGCGCGACTATGCCGAGCGCGGCCGTGCCGAACTCAACAACAATCCTTCACACGGCAACAAGGCAGGCGGGCTTACCACCATCCTGGAGAAGTCGCTGGGTGCTGTCGCCAAGAGTGGGACCGCGCCGCTTGAGGCCGTCTACGAGTATGCCGAAACCATCACCCAGCCGGGTTTCGTGTTCATGGACACGCCAGGCTATGACCCGGTTGCGGTCACCGGCCAGGTGGCGGGCGGCTGCAACGTCATCTGCTTCACCACCGGGCGAGGCTCCGCCTCGGGGTTCAAGCCCGCGCCCTGCATCAAGATCGCCACCAACACGCCGATGTTCGAGCGCATGCGCGAAGACATGGACATCGATTGCGGCACCATCGTCACCGGCGCTGAAGATGTGGAAGCGGCAGGACGGCGGATCTTCGAGGCCATCCTGGCGGTCGCCTCGGGCACCCCGACCCGCAGCGAGCAGCACGATTACGGCGACAACGAGTTCGTTCCCTGGCAGCTCGGTGCGGTGATGTAGACGGGGCGCCCTGGGGGGCGACAGTTCCCGGACCGAGGGCGGTGGTCAGAACAGGCAGATCAGGCTCAGGCCGCCCAGCATGATCAACCCACCCAGTATGCGCCATATGTTGGCGTGGTGCACCGAAAAGCCGAGCAGTCCGTAATGGTCCAGCACGATCGAGCTGAGCATGGTCATGGTGATCACCAGGCCGTTGAAAGCGGCACCGCCAAGCCTTCCGGCGTAGAGCAAGGTGGTGATGACCGGCACTCCGGCGATCGCGGTCCCGGCCCATGCCCACCAGGGCGTTCCCACGATGCTGGCGCCGCTCGGCATTCTCTCGCGCGTCACCAGCACGCCGAGGCAAAGCACCAGACCGGAAATCACGCACACGATCACCGATGCCCACCAGGGACGCCCTAGCGTCTCGGTGAGCTTGGCATTGGTGCCCGAATGGATCGCGTTGAGAACGCCGGCAAAGGCCGGTACCACGTAGAGAAGCACGCTCATTCGCCGGGATCCATTGCCGTTTGCATCAGCCCGCGACCTTGGCGTCGCGCTCGACGTTCACGTAACGCACCTGGCGCATGCCGTGCAGGCCGCTTTGGCGCGCGGCGGCAAGAATGTGTTGTTGCTGCAGGCCTAGCCGGCGCATCCGCTTTTCGAGCCAATGGAGTCTCTCATAGACCACCACCGGGAGTCCGTCGATGAGGCGCTCGGCCGACACCGGGTTCACCTTCGCCGATGCAACCAAGAGAGGCATGGCTTGCGGCAGGCTGGTCCGGAACCGGCCTAGTCGCGGGCAATCCGGTCCAGGCCACCGAGATAGGGCTGCAGCACCGGAGGTATCAGGATCGAGCCGTCCGCCTGTTGCCGGTTCTCCATCAAGGCGATCAAGGTGCGTCCCACCGCAACCCCGGAACCGTTCAACGTGTGCACGAACTCGATCGGGCCAGCCTCGGTCCTGAACCGTGCATTCATGCGCCTGGCCTGGAAGTCTCGGGTGTTCGAGCAGGAAGACACCTCCCGCCAGGCCTGCTGCCCAGGCAGCCAGGCCTCCAGGTCGTAGGTGCGCGCCGCGCCGAAACCGGTATCGCCGGCACAAAGCAGCACCCGACGATACGGGATCTCCAGCAGCTCAAGCACGCGCTCGGCGCAACCGGTCATCCGCTCATGCTCATCGGAGCTTTGTTCGGGCGTCGTGACCGAAACCAGTTCCACCTTCTGGAACTGATGCTGGCGCAGCATGCCGCGGGTATCCCGGCCCGCCGCGCCTGCCTCGCTGCGAAAGCAGCTCGAAAGCGCCGACAGCCGGATCGGCAACCGGGAGACTGCCAGGACCTGTCCCGCCGCCAGGCTGGTGAGCGGCACCTCGGCGGTGGGGATCAGCCAGCGCCCATCGGTGGTGACGAACGACTGGTCGGCGAATTTCGGCAGCTTGTCGGTGCCATACATCGCCGCCTCGTTCACCAGCAGCGGCACGGCATGCTCCTCGTAGCCATGCTGGGTGGTGTGCAGATCGAGCATGAACTGGCCGAGCGCCCGCTCGAGGCGCGCAAGCGCCCCGCGCAGCACCACGAAGCGGCTGCCGGACAGCCTCGACGCCGCCTCGAAATCCATCATGCCCAGCGCTTCGCCGAGCTGATAGTGCTCCTGCGCCGCGAAGTTGAACCGCGGTGGCTCGCCGCGCTCGTGCACCAGGTGGTTGGCGCTTTCGTCCGCTCCATCCGGGACGGCCGGATCGAGCCGGTTCGGAAGCTCCGCCAGGGCGGCACGCATCTCCGCCTCGTGGCGCACCGCCTGCTGATCGAGTGCTTCGATCTGCTGGCGCAGCTCCACCGCCTCGGCCTCCAGCGGCGTGCTGTCGGCCGCTGATCGCCTGGCCTGCCCGATGAGCTTGGCCAGCGCGTTGCGACGCGCCTGCTTCTCCTGCAGCGTAGCCAGCACCCCCCGGCGAGCCTCGTCACGGGCAAGCAGAGAAGCCGCGATGCCAGGTAATCCGCGTCGGGCGAGGTCGGCATCGAAGCTCACCGGATCAGCCCGCAGGGCACGCAGATCATGCATGAGGCTTCCTCTTCAAACGGCGGGTTCGGATCAAACGCCGTCCTCGGCCAGCGGCTTCGGCTCCACCAGACGTGCGGTGAAGATCGAGATCTCGTAGAGCAGGATCAGCGGGATCGCGAGACCGGTCTGGGTGATAACGTCAGGCGGAGTAAGCACGGCTGCCACGACGAAAGCACCGACATAGGCGTAGCGACGCATCTTCTTGAGCGATTTCGAGCTGACGATCCCGACCTTGGCAAGCAGGGTAAGCACCACAGGCAGTTCGAAGGCGATGCCGAACGCCATGATGAGCTTCATCACCAGGGCAAGATACTCGCTGACCTTGGCTTGCAACTGGATCTGCAAGCCGTCCGCCCCTGAGTTCGTCTGGAAGCTGAGGAAAAACCTCCAGGCAAATGGAAATACGAAATAATATGCGAGCGCCGCTCCCAGTAGGAACAGCACTGGGGTGGCAATTAGGAATGGCGCGAAGGCACGCTTCTCGCTTCGATACAGGCCAGGTGCCACGAAGATCCAAATCTGGCTCGCAACCACCGGAAAAGAAAGGAAGCCTGCACCGAACATCGCCACCTTCAAATAGGTGAAGAATGCCTCGTAGAGGGCTGTATAGATGAGATGTGGCTGCTCGCCTTTCTGCCGCATGATCTCTGCCAGCGGATGCGCCAGGAACAGGTAGATCCTTGACGAGAAATGATAGCAGAGCAGGAAACACAGCGTGAACGAGACCGCGGACCACAGCAGCCTGCGACGCAGCTCGACCAGATGCTCGAGCAACGGCATCGGCTGGTCGTTGATCGGGTCGTGGTTCAGAGGCTTTTCGGCGTCCATGCAGGCCTAGAACAGATCAGAGGTCGGACGACGCTGGCCCGGCGGCAGGAACGCGGGCGCAGGGGGCGCCGCACGCACACGTCGCATCCGCCGCACGGTCGCGGGCGGGATCACCGGCGGCGCCGGATCCTCGCTCTCGGAGAGCTCGGAGATGTTTCCCTCGATCACCGGTGTCGTGCCGTGCGGCGTGTTGCGGCGGCGCAGCATCTCGGCTCCCGACACCGGCACGCTGCCAGGTCCTGCGGGCTCGATCGCCACCGGC
This sequence comes from uncultured Acetobacteraceae bacterium, assembly GCA_964252545.1. Lineage (GTDB taxonomy): Bacteria > Pseudomonadota > Alphaproteobacteria > Acetobacterales > Acetobacteraceae > Lichenicoccus. Next base: position 6,617 of record CAXUNX010000053.1, read on the forward strand.
TCGATCATCGCAGCCTCGGCCGGAGCCCCGGGTAGCACCGAGTTCGTTGCCGCCGGAACCGCGCTCAATGGATTCTCGCTCAAGGTTCGACGCAGCGCACCGTCGCTGTCGAGCGCCTTCATCACCTGCCCACGCAGGTTCATGGAACGGAGTTCGCGAAACGACTCCCGCGCTTCCCCGAGATCGGCGTCGCGCATCATGTCATCGACATGGGTCTGGAACTCGGCGGCGAGCTTGCGGCCCTTCTTCAGCAGGTTGCTGACGCCGCGGATCGCCGTCGGCATGTCCTTGGGCCCGATGAACACCAGCGCCACCACGCCGATCAGCGCGATCTCGGACCAGTTGAAGTCGAACATATGAGGCCGAGCTCTCTCCCAACGCCTCCGCTGCCTGGTGGAAGCCGTCTACAGGGGCCTTGCTAGCATGCCTCCTGCCAACCCGGAACAGCAGCCGGGCTCAGGACGCCGCCTCGATCATCCCGGCCGGCTCCATCAGCAGCTCCTCCCGGCGCGGCAGGTCGCCCAGGTCACGCAGTCCGAAATGGCGCAGGAAGCCCGGCGACGTGCCCCAGAGCACCGGCCGGCCGGGCACCTCCTTGCGGCCGCGCGGCGCGATCAAGGACGCCTCGAGCAGGGCATCCAAGGTCGCCTGGCTGAGTGTGACACCCCGTATCTCCTCGATCTCCGCGCGGGTGCAGGGCTGGTGGTAGGCGATGATCGACAACGTTTCCATTGCCACGCGCGGCAGGCGGCGGGGACGCCGGAGCACCCTGGTGAGCGACGGCGCCAGGTCGGGTGCGGTGCGGAACTGCCAGCCGCCCGCAACCTGCACCAGCCGCACGCCCCGCTCGGCGTAAAGCTGCACCAACGCTTCAAGCACGCTCTGCAGCGCTGCCGTGACATCCTCGCCTGCAGGCAATGCCTGCTGGACCTGCAACACCTCCAAAAGCGCGCGCTCGCCCACGGGTTCGTCGCTGGCAAAGATCATGGCCTCCGCGAGGCGGATCGCGATCGTGCCGTTCATTCCGCTGCCTCCTGCAGTAGCAGAGACTCCGTGCGACGAAGTTCGATGGCCCCAAACGGCTCCTGCTGGCGCAGCTCCACGCCCCCGCTTCGCGCCAGCTCCAGCCCCGCAAGCAGGGTGCCAGCGAGCGCCGCCCGAAGCCCTCGCGCATGAGCCTGGCTTGGCAGCCATTCCGGCAGGAATCCTTCAAGCGCGCACCAGCCGGGCGGCTCGCTGTCCAGCAGCGCCCGCAGCCGAGCCAATGCCTGCTGGATGGTCCAGAAGGCCACCGGCCGTGGCCGGTAGGTCCGTCTGCGCGCCGTGCGCCCGACCACCTTCATGTAGCCGCCCAGCAGCTGCGGCATCTCCAGCAGCAGCCCCGATCGGTCGATCTCGGTCAGATCCTCCGCGGCCCCCCGGCCGAACACCGTGTGGCCGAGCTGGTGCCGGGCCGCAAGCCAGCTCGCCGCGCGTCCGACATGAGCGAGTTCGGCGAGGCGGCCAGCCAGCAGATCCGCTGCCGCTTCGCCTTCTTCCGCGTTTTCGGGCTCCTGCGGCAGCAGCAGCCGGGATTTCAACCATGCGAGCCACGCCGCCATCACCAGCCAGTCGGCGGCCAGTTCCAGCCGCACCTGCCGCGTGGCATCCACGATCGCCAGATACTGCTCCACCAGTTGCAGGATGGAGATACGCGCGAGATCGACTTTCTGCGCCCGCGCAAGTTCCAGCAGCAGATCGAGCGGTCCCTCGAAGCCGTCCAGCCGCAGCAGCGGCGCCTGCACTCCGCTCAACGCAGCAGTTCCTCCCGCTCGGCCGCCATTGAGGCGCCATCGAGGTCGGTCTTGCGCTCCCTCGCAAGTGCCCGCGCCCGCCCAAGCCGGGCCAGCGCGTCCGGTGGCAGCGGAGGAACCGCTTCAAGCACGTCGTGGCTCTCGGCCAGCACTCCCGAGCAGTGCAGCGCCACGTCGCACCCCGCCTGCAGCGCGATGCTGGCGCGGCGTCCCGACGGCCCGTCCAGGGCGTGCATCGCCAGATCGTCCGAGACCAGGAGGTTCTCGAAGCCCAGTTGTCCGCGAACCACTTCCTGCAGGATCGAGCGGGAGCAGGTTGCCGGGTTCTGGGCGTCATTTTCCCGGTATCGGATATGCGCCGTCATCATCCAGGGCAGCCATCGGAGCATCCGGAACGGCGCCAGGTCGGCGTCCTCGATGCGGTCGAGCTCCGGCAACGCGAGATGACTGTCGAGCATCGCCCGCCCATGTCCCGGCACGTGCTTGCCGACCGGCTGCACGCAGGCTGCCAGCAGCCCATCGGCGAAGGCGCTGGCAAGCGGTGCGATCGTGTCTGCCTCCGCCCCGAACGCCCGATCCCCGATCACCCCGTGCGCATCCGCCAAACCGCGGTCAAGCACCGGCGCACAGACCACATCGAACCCGGCACCGGCGCAATCGAGACCGATCAGCGCGCCGCTGAGGAACGCTCCCCGCAGCCCGCGGGCGTGGTCGCGCGCATGCAGCCGCCCGATCCGTTCAGGCGTCGGATGCTCCCGCCAGTGCGGGCCGCGCAGCCGCGCCACGCGCCCTCCTTCCTGATCCACCATCAGCACCGAGCCCGGTGGCAACACCTCACGAAGCCTGCCAACAAGCTCCTGGAGCTGCCCGGGCGAGACGATGTTGCGCCGGAACAGGATGATCCCCAGCGGCTCGAACCGTCGCAGCAGCGCCAGCTCCGCCGGCTCGAGGACCGCGCCCGCAAGCCCGACGATGGCGGCTCGGGGAGCGTCGGCCACCATCGTTCAGAAATCAGCCACGGTGCATGCGACACGCTGGGCGCGCGCCTGCTGGCAGAACGACGCCGCCGCCGCGGTTGTGGCGAAGCCGCGGGTGCGAAGCCGATAGATCGGGCGCCCGGCGTGGTCTGCCTGCTGGATCAACGGCTTGCGACCGGAGAACAGCAGCGGGTGGCTGCGGCACAAGCGGCTCCACTCGGTGAGCGCCGCGGAGTCGCTGTTGAGCGCGGCAAGCTGCACCGCAAGCCGCCCCTTGGGTGTGGACGCCGGGGGTTGCGCAGGCGTGGCCTCGGTGTGCAGCAACGCCCCATCGGTCGCAGGCTGCCCAGGCTTGTTCCGCTGCCCGGTGCCTTGCGCCGGATCCTGGGCCGCCGGATCCTGGGCCGCCGGATCCTGGGCCGCCGGGTCCCGTGACGCCGGGCCCCGTGACGCCGGATCCTGGGCCGTCGGAGCAGGCATCGGAGCAGACATCGGCGGGGGCTCGTTCGCCGGGGATGCCGTCCCGTCCTCGTGGCTCCGCCCGATGGCGGCTCCCGGCACGTGGCCCGGAGTGCCGCCGCGCGCGGCGTCGCCCGCGGCTTTGAGTTCGTCCGGACGCGCCGCCTCGGCCTGCGGCGCCAGCGACTGATGCCCTGCGTCCTCGGGCATCACCGGCGGCAGCGCTTGCGCCCCGCTGGCTTGCATGCCGCCCGGATCGATCGGCTTGAGCCGGACCGGACCGGCGGGCGCCTCGACCACCGGGATGGTGCCTGAATGATGGGTCCCGAGCGCCCAGCCGCCGATCACCACCACCAGCAGCAAGGCGATCGCGCTGGCGATCCAGACCAGATGACGGGTCATCGGATCCATCGCCTCGCGGCCGCGCACATCGCGCAGGCCACGGAGATCCTCCCCGTCCAGCGCGCGGTCCTCTTCCACCGGGTTCATCGTATCTCCTCGGCTGCCTGCACCCCGAGCAAACCAAGCCCGGCCCGGATCACGCCAGCCACGCCCAGAACCAGGGCCAGGTTGGCGCGCGTGCGGTCCGGCTGCCCCGGATGCAGCAAGCGCAGTGTCGCACCATCGTGCCGCAGCTTCCATAACCGATCGAAACAGCAGGCGAGATCCTGCAAAAACAGCCAGATGACGCGCGGGTTGAGTTCATGCGGCGGTCTCGCTGCGAGTCGCAGCCAGTGATCAAGCCGGCAAAGCAGCGGCCGCGACGATTCGGCCAGCGGCTGGCTGCGCAGCGCTGCCGCGAGCGCGCCGGGTTCGATGCAGTCCAGCCCGGGCATCAGCGCCGCCGCCCGCAGGATCGAGCAACAGCGAGCATGTGCGTATTGCACCCTGAAGCTCGCATCCGCGAGCCGCATCGCCGCCACCGGCACGAGCACTGCGCCCGCCTTACCGTGGGATGACGGAGGAAGCAGGAGCGAAACATCGCACAGCGCCTCGGGTGCCAGGGTGATGTTGATGAAGCCCGGGGTTGCGGCTCGTGCCTGCTGCACGCCAGGCAGGCCACGGAGATACCTTGCCAACCACTCGGCCGCCGTCGTGACCGGCATGCCGGCGGCAGGCGCGCAGAGCAGTGCCGCTCCGGTGGAAAGATCTCCCCACTCCGGGCGCCGTGCCGGGATCAGCCGTATCCGGCCGCAAAGCGCATTCGGCAGGTCGGGTGCCAGCCTGTGCACCCCCTGGAGCAGCAGGGCATCGGGCAGGATCGACGGCATTTCGGAGGATCGGGTCGTGCTCTAGCCCGGGATCGAGGGATCCGTCAGCCGGCGATGCTCTTCGATGGCGAACCGGTCGGTCATTCCGGCGATATAGTCCGCGACCACCCGGCGCATCTCGCGGGCATCGCTGGCGATGGCACGATCGCGCCAGCCGTCCGGCAGCAATTTCGGGTTGCCGACGAGGATCTCGAACAGGCCGGCCGTGACCTGCCGGGCCTTGAGCGTCATGCGTATCACCTTCCAGTGCTGGTAGACGCGCTTGGAAAGGAAGCTTCGTATCGCCGCGTTCTGTTCGGCGCGGAGCGGGCTGAAATCGATCACCGGACGGCTATGGCTGCGGATCGCGTCGGTGCTGATCGGGTCGAGCGCCACAAGCCGACGGCGGCTTTCCTCGATCAGGTCGCTGGCCAGGGCATCGATCACCCGCCGGATGGTCTCGTGGCGCAGCCGGGTCTGGTCGCCCGCCGCCCCCCTCCCCTCGCAGCGCGTACGCGCCTGGGCAAGCGCCTGGTCAACCAGCGGAACGCCGGCGATATCACCAAAATCGAGCAGTCCTGCCCTTAGCCCGTCATCGAGGTCGTGCCCATGATAGGCGACATCGTCCGCCACCGCCGCCACCTGGGCTTCCGCGGACGCGTATGAGCCAAGCTCGAGCGGATGCTGCGCATCATAGGCTGCGAGATAGGGCGACATCCTGGAGACCGGCCCGTTATGCTTGGCCAAGCCCTCCAAGGTCTCCCAGGTGAGGTTAAGCCCATCAAAATCCGCATAGCGTCGCTCCAGCAGGGTGACGATACGCATCGACTGGGTGTTGTGATCGAACCCGCCCCAATCCTTCATCGCCGTGCGCATCGCCTCCTCGCCGGCGTGGCCGAACGGGGTGTGGCCGAGGTCATGCGCCAGCGCCAGTGCCTCGGCCAGATCCTCGTTGAGATCGAGCGCCCGGGCGATTGAACGCGCGATCTGCGCCACCTCGATGCTGTGCGTCAGCCGGGTGCGGAAGAAATCGCCCTCATGATTGACGAACACCTGGGTCTTGTATTGCAGCTTGCGGAAGGCGGCGGAGTGGATCACCCGGTCGCGGTCGCGCTGCCAGGGGCTGCGGGTGGCCGCCTCCGCCTCTTCAAACAGCCGGCCGCGGGCGTGCTCGGTTCTGACCGCATAGGGCGCCAAGCTCATCTGCGGCCACTCCGCTTCTCCATCGACCCCGCTTACAACGACCCGCCTCTTGGGGAAACTACCTCGGGTCGCTATGTTCCGGCGATGGACACCATGCCAGATGCCTCCTCCTCGACCACCTCTCGCCGGTTCTCGGTTTCCGACCGGGCAGCGGCGCGCATCGCCGAGATCGTCTCGTCGCAGCACGGGCAGGCACCTGTCGACCCGGCGCTCCGGGTCGCGGTTCTCGCCGGCGGATGCAGCGGCTTCCAGTACAGCTTCAAGCTCGATCGCGAGACGCAGCCGGACGATGTCGAGATCCGGGCGGGAAACGCCCGGGTGCTGGTTGATCCTGTCAGCCTCGATCTGCTGGGAGGCGCCGAGCTCGACTACAGTGAAGCCCTGATGGGCGCGCACTTCACCGTGCGCAATCCCAACGCCACCTCATCCTGCGGCTGCGGCACCAGCTTCTCCGTCGATTGAATGAAGCTGGCCAGTTGGAACGTCAACTCCATCCGGAGCCGCGAGACGCACGTGCGGGCGTGGCTCGAGCGCGAGCAGCCGGATGCCTTGTTGCTGCAGGAGATCAAGTGCGAGTCGAGCAGCTTCCCGGCGGCCGGCTTCAGCGAGCTAGGCTACCGGTCGTTCATTGTGGGCCAGAAGAGCTATAACGGCGTCGCAGTTCTGACCCGGGGACCTGCCGAGCTTCGGCAATCTGTTCTGCCAGGATTGCCGCCCGACCCGCAGGCCCGCTACATCGAACTGCGACTGCAGGAGCTGGTGATCGGCAACCTCTACCTGCCGAATGGGAATTCCGGCGGCGCCGCCGGCTTCCAGGCCAAGCTGGAATGGATGGACGCCCTGGTCGGCCACGCACGCCGGCTGCTCGATGAAGGGTCCGATTTCGTTCTCGCCGGCGACTACAATGTCTGCCCGTCGGATGAGGATTATGCGCCTGGCACGATCGGTCCGGACGACGCGCTGGTCCGCCCGGAAACCCGCAGCCGCTTCCGCGCCCTGCTCTGGCTCGGCCTGACCGATGCCGTGAGGCAGAAGCAGCCACACGGCCGCGCCTTCACCTTCTGGGACTACCAGGCGGGGTGCTGGCCGCGCGACCGTGGCCTGCGGATCGACCACGCGCTGCTCTCGCCTGGTGCTGCGGAGCGCTTGGTCAGCGCCACTCCGCACCGCGCGGAACGCGATGCGCCGCAGCCTTCCGATCACGTGCCGCTGGCGCTCGAGCTCTCGCCAACCTAGGTCTCGGCTTTGTTTGAGCCGGAACGGGGCCAGGATCGCGGCCGGCGGTCTGGTCCCCAGCCCAGCCCCCAGTTTCGGGCGAACCGCTCCCTGCCCGCTGCCTTCCGAACACGTATCGAACTTTCGCCACAATCTCACGTCATGAAACGAATCACGGTGATTGGAGGGTGTTGTGCGATTTCATCCTGGTATTGGCCTCCTGGCGTTCTCGCTGCTTTGCGGCGCCTCGGTCCAGGCAGCCGAGCGCAGAGCCGTCGCGCACCGGACAGCCCCGCACAGGACAGCCTCGCACAGGATGGCCGTGCATAGGGCCACCGCACACCGGCTAGTCGAGCATAGAACAGTTGAGCAAGGGGCAGTCGACCGTGGGGAGATCCGGCATGTCCCGGCCCGGCAGATCGGCAAGGCGTCGGTCTACTCGACCCGCCTGCAGGGCCGCCACATGACCGATGGTGAGCGATTCAACGTCGGCTCCAACGCTGCGGCCAGCAAAACCCTGCCGCTCGGCACTCAGGCACGGGTGACCGACCTGCAGACCGGCAAGTCGGCGGATGTCACCATCAAGGATCGCGGGCCGGTGCCGCGTGGCCGGGTGGTGGACCTGACCCCTCACACCGCACGCGAGATCGGCCTCACCAGGAAGGAGGGTATCGCTCCGGTCGTGGTGGTGCCGACCAGCGTGCCCCCGGCCGGGACTGGCCGGACCGAGGAGGCGGCCGCCCGCCCCTAGATCGTCACTCCAGCCGGGCCAACGCCGCCTGCAACCGGGCAGCCTCGGCCTCGAACCCGCGCAGGCGCTCGCGGTTCTCCTCGACCACCTCCGGCTTGGCCCGGCCTACGAAGTCGGCGTTGTTCAGCTTCCGTTCCAGCTTCTCGGACTCGAGGCGCACGCGTGCCGACTCCTTGGTCAGGCGTGACCGCTCCGCCTCGAGGTCGACCAGCCCCTCCAGCGGCAACACAAGCGTCGCCTCGTCCAGCACGAGCTGGACTGTTCCTCGAGGCATCGCCCCCTCAAGCACGCCCAGTTCGGATATCCGCGCCATTCGGCCAATCGCCTCGCGCCATCGCGCCGCACGGGCCCATGTCTCGGGGGCTGCGTCACGCAGCAGCACCGGCGACAAGCGGCCGGGCGGCACGTTCATCTCGGCTCGCACCGCGCGCACCTCGGTGATCAGGCGGATCACCCACTCAACCTCGCGTGTTACCGCCTCGTCCGCCGAGTGGGCCGCGCCGGGCCAGTCCGCCCGGATCAGGCTGCCGGGAAGTCCATAGCCGAACGCCGCCCAGATCGTCTCGGTGACAAACGGCATCACCGGGGCAAGCAGCCGCAGGATCACTCCCAGCACGTGCGCCGCCGCGGCGCCGATCTCCCCGGCAAAACCCCCGGCCTCGTCACCGGGAAGCAGAACAGGCTTGGCAAACTCCAGGAACCAGTCGCAGAAGCGGTTCCAGGTGAACCGGTACAGCACGGCGGCGTACTCGTCGAAGCGGAACCCCTCCAGCGCCGCCGTCGCCTCCTGAACAGCCGCGTCCGCCTCCCCGACGATCCAGCGCGCCAGCGGATGACGACAGCGCGCCGGATCAAAGGCTGGATCCGGCCTCACCCCGTTCATCTCGCAGAAGCGTGCGGCGTTCCACAGCTTGGTCACAAAGGAGCGATGCTCCTCGACCCGCCTGGTGCTCAGGCGCGCATCGCGTCCCTGCCCGGTCACGGCGCAAACCGCGAAGCGCAGCGCATCGGCGCCGAACTGATCGATCATGTCGAGCGGATCGATGCCGTTGCCGAGGCTCTTGGACATCTTGCGTCCGGCCTCGTCCCTGACCAGACCGTGCAGGAACACGGTCCGGAACGGCACCTCGTTCATGAAGTGCAGTCCCAGCATCATCATCCTGGCCACCCAGAAAAAGATGATGTCGAACCCGGTGACCAGCACGCTGCTCGGATAGTAGCGGCGCAACTCTGGTGTTTGCTCAGGCCAACCCTGGGTCGAGAATGGCCACAACCCGGAGCTGAACCAGGTGTCCAGCACGTCCGGGTCCTGCGTCAGCTCAACGGGCCGGCCATAGTGCCGGGCCGCTACGGACGAAGCCGCCGCCTCGTCCGGCGCCACGAAGACCTCGCCGTCCGGCCCATACCAGGCTGGTATCCGGTGTCCCCACCAGAGCTGCCGGCTGATGCACCAAGGCTGGATCTCACGCATCCAGGCGTGGAAGGTGTTCTCCCATTGACGCGGCACGAACCGCACGCGCTTCTCCTGCACCGCAGCGACCGCGGGGCCGGCCAGCCGCCCGGCGTCGCAGTACCACTGCGTCGTCAGGCGCGGTTCGATGACGGCGCCCCCGCGTACCGCGTGCGGCACCTGGTGGACATGCGGCTCGACCTTCTCGAGCCAACCCAGCCGCTCCAGCTCGGCGAGCATGGCGCTGCGCGCCGACTCCCGCGACTGGCCGGCCAGCGCCTGCACGAAAGCCGGGTCGGCGAGCCCCTCCACCGAGCGCAGCTCGCCCGCGATCTCGTGCAGGATGATGCGCGCATCGGCGTCGAGGATGCTCGGCATCGCCAGCCCGTGACGCTGCCCCACCACGAAATCGTTGAAGTCGTGCGCCGGGGTGATCTTCACCGCGCCGGTGCCTTTCTCGGGATCGGAATACGCATCCGCGACAATCGGGATGCGACGGCCGGTCAGCGGCAGCAGCGCCGAGCGTCCCACTAGATCCGTGTAGCGTTGGTCGGCGGGATTGACCGCCACGGCCATGTCGCCCAGCATGGTCTCCGGGCGGGTGGTCGCGACCGTGACCGAGCGGCCAGGCGCATCCTCCAGCGGGTAGCGTATGTACCAGAGGTGGCCGCGCACCTCCCGGCTTTCCACCTCGAGGTCCGACACCGCCGAGCGAAAGCCCGGATCCCAGTTCACCAGGCGTCGGTCGCGATAGATCAGCCCGTCGCGGTGCAGCGCCACGAACACCGTCCGGACCGCCTCCGACAGCCCCGCATCCATGGTGAAGCGCTCGCGCGTCCAATCGAGCGAGCAGCCGAGCCTGCGAAGCTGGCGCGTGATGGTGCTGCCGGACTCCTCCTTCCACATCCAAACGCGCTGGATGAACGCATCCCGCCCGATCGCGTCCTTGCTGACGCCTTCGGCGCGCAGCTCGCGCTCGACCACGAGCTGGGTGGAGATGCCGGCATGGTCGGTGCCCGGCTGCCAGAGCGCATCATAGCCCTGCATCCGCCGCCAGCGGATCAGGATGTCCTGCAGCGTCATGGTCAGGGCATGACCCGCATGCAGCGTGCCGGTGACGTTCGGCGGCGGGATCATGATCGAGAATGCTGGCTTCTGGCTCTGCGGATCGGCGTCGAATGCGCCCTCCGCCTGCCACAGCTCGTAGAGCACCGGTTCTGCCTGGGCCGGATTGAAGAACTTGTCGAGCATGGGGCGCGATCCTCGCAACAATGCCCAGCGGGCGGGAGTCGCCGCTTGCGGGATACCGTGCGCCACCCCTGCGCTGGATGGAGCCTGCCGCTTGGGCCGACCCGATCGGTAGCCAGGCCTGCTTCAGCCGCGCCTGGTCAGCTTCTCGATCTCGGAGCGCACCAGGGTCTCGACCAGTCCAGGCAGATGGACATCGAGCCAGGTGCTGAGCAGCCCCCGCAACTCGTCGCGCACCAGATCCTCCAGGCTGGGACCACCGGCACGCAGGATAGGAGGCGAGCTCGACACGGCTGGCTCCTGGTCACGCTTCAGCGCTTCGTGTAGCGCGTCGAAGGATTGCGCCGTGGCAGCGCGGGTGCGGGCGGCGACCAGCCCCTCGAGCGCCGTCTTGTCCTGTGCGGCAGGTGCCGCCACTGGCGGGGGTGCTGGGGGT
>CAXUNX010000054.1:0-13860 GCA_964252545.1 uncultured Acetobacteraceae bacterium
GCTCGTTCTGCTCCAGTGCTGCAGCGCAGGCCAGCGCCGCCGCACGCACTGCCGGACCGAGCTCGTCGGCGGAACGGTTCGGCTCGGCGACCAGCAGCCGAGCGGCCCCGGCTTTGCGGATCACCGGCCGTTCGGGCAGGCGCCCGTTCCCCGGCCATGCCGGCGCCGCGGTGGCGGCGTCGAGCAGGCGGAGCGACGCGTCATCGACACGCATCAGCGAAAGCGAGCATCCCGGCATCTCCAGCGCGCTGAGCAGCGTGCCGCTCCAGGCGCGCTCCACCTGCAGCCCATGGCGGCGCAGCGTCTGCAACGCCCGGCGTGCGACCACCGCCAGCTCCATCGTCGGCGTTCCCCCCAGATTGTTGACCAGCAGCACGACGCGCTCGCCGCCGGCGGGGGTGTCATCGGCCGAAACGCGGGAAGCAAAGGCGCGGTCGCCCAGGATCGCCTCGAGCATGGTGTCGACCAGCCGGTCCGCCGGCATCATCGTCGCCCGGCTGACCCCGGGCTCGCCATGGATGCCGAGGCCGAGCTCGATCTCCTTGTCGTCAAGCATGAAGCCGGGCCTGCCCGCGGCCGGAACCGTGCAGGCGCCCAGCGCGACGCCCATGGTGCCGACGGAGGCGGCCGCCTCTCGTGCCGCGTGGGCAATCTGCTCCAGGGTGGCGCCGGCTTCGGCAAGCGCCCCCGCCACCTTGTGCACCAGCACGGTGCCGGCGAGACCCCGCCTGCGCTCCGGCGGCACGGTGTCGCGCAGGGCGACATCGTCGGCCACCACCACGATCTCGGCGGGGATGCCGGCCGCCCGCGCCGCTTCGGCCGCGAGACCGAAATTCAGCCGGTTGCCGGTGTAGTTCTTGACGATCAGGACCACGCCGCGCGGGCCCCCGACCGCCTCCATCGCCGCCAGGACGGCATCCACCGAGGGCGAGGTGAACACGTCGCCCACCACGGCTGCGTGCAACATGCCGGCACCCACATAGCCGGCATGCGCCGGCTCGTGTCCGGCGCCTCCGCCGGAGATCAGCGCCACGCCCCGGGCCGCTGCCGCAGGAGGCGTGTCGGCGCGGACCACCACATTCTCAAGCTCCAGCAACGCGGTTGCGGGCGACAGCGCGGCCAGGCCCTCCAGCATCTCGCGCACCACGGCACGCGGGTCGTTCACCAGTTTCTTCATGCTCGCACCCTCCCCTGCTGGACCGGAGCCGCTCCACAGGCACCGAGTATCGAACGGAGCGGCAGGTGGAGGAACCGGTTGAAGCGGCTCTGCTCATCATCCGCGAACGCTTCGCCGTCGGTGGACCCATGCTCGCGGTGGAGGGCGAGCGCCAGCCGGCCCCGGGTGGCCTTGCGCGAGAGGTCGTCGTTGCGGATCTCGAACATGTCTCCTGGCCGCCGCGCGCTGCGGTCATGCTCGCTGCGGATCATCCTCCTCATCCTGGTCGGTGGCCAGAGCGACCTCGCGCTGGGCTTCCAGCATGGCCAGCCGATCGGCTAGCGCAGCCCGCACATGGGCGAACGCCTGGCTGCCGAGGGTGAGCCGCCGGGACGCCGGATCGGCGTCGGCGGCGTCGATCATCGCCTGCGCCGTCTTTGCGGCGTCGCCCTTGATCGGGAACCCGCCGGAGGTGACCGCATGCCGGATCTCGCCCGAGGCGGTGTTCTGGTAGGCCGCCATCGCCGGCGCCACCACCAGGGCGCTGCCGAATTCAGTCCGGGTGGGCCCGGGCTCGACGATGGTGAACCGGATGCCGAACGGCGCGACCTCCTGCGCAACCGCCTCGACAAAGCCTTCGATGCCCCACTTGCTTGCGTGATACAGGCTGAAGTTCGGATAGGCGACCTGGCCTCCCTCGGACGACACCTGCAGCACGCGCCCCCCTCCCTGCGCGCGCAGGTGCGGCAGCGCTGCCCGGATCAGGGTGATGGAGCCGAGCAGGTTGGTGTCGAGCTGCCGGCGGATCTGCTCGTCGCTCACCTCCTCGGCGGCGCCGAACAGGCCGTAGCCGGCATTGCTCACCACCACGTCGATGCGTCCCATTGCGGCGAACGCGCGTCCGACCTCTTGCCGCACGGCGTCCGGATCGGTGACGTCGAGCGCGGTGACCCATAGCCGGTCGCCGTAGCGGTTGTGCAGCTCATCGAGCGCGCCCTGCCGGCGCAGCGTGGCCGCCACGCGGTCGCCGCGGGCAAGCAGCCGCTCCGCCAGCTTGCGGCCGATGCCGGAAGAGGCACCCGTAATGAACCAGGTCTTTGTCATGTGAGCCTCCAGACGGAACCCCGGAGATCGGCCGGTTCCTGGCGCCAGAGGTCGGCCGGGCGGTTTGCTGCCACAACCGCCGCGCTGTAGCATGACTTGGTGAAGATCGCCCATGAATGCCCGGCCCAGCCTTGCTGATCTGACCGCGTTTGCTGCGATCGTTTCGCATCAAAGCTTCCGCAAGGCTGCCGATGAGCTGGAACTGTCGCCCTCCACGCTGAGCCACATGATGCGGACGCTGGAAGCGAGACTTGGGGTGCGCCTGCTGCACCGCACCACGCGCAGCGTCTCCCCGACCGAGGCCGGCAAGCAGTTCGTGGCCCGGCTGCGCCCGGTGCTGCACGACCTCGATGGAGCCCTGGCGGAAGTCGCGGCGTTGAGCGGTTCTCCGAAGGGCACCATCCGGATCAACGCGTCCGAAACCGCGGCACGTCTGCTGCTCCGGCTGGTGATCCCCGGCTTCCTGCAACGCTATCCGGAAGTGTCGCTCGACCTGGTGACGGAGGGCCGACTGGTGGACATCGTGGCGGAAGGCTTCGATGCGGGGGTCCGGCTGGGCGAGGCATTGCCCCAGGACATGATCTCCGTGCGCTTTGGCGGCGACGTCCGTTTCGTTGCGGTGGCGAGCCCCGGCTACCTGCGCCACCGCGGGACGCCGCAGACCCCGGACGACCTCCGGCATCACTCCTGCATCCGCATCCGGCTGCCGAGCGGCAAGCCCTACCGGTGGGAGTTCGAGCAGCGTGGCCAGGAGCTTGCGGTCGAGGTAGCGGGTCCGATGACGCTCGACCAGCCCGATCTGATGGTCGAGGCGGCGGCGGCCGGCCTGGGCATCGCCTACGTGGCGAGCCATCTGGCGCAGCCCTTCATCGCGCGTGGAGCGCTGGTCAGCGTGCTGGATGCGTGGAGCCCGCCGATCCCTGGCCTTTTCTTATACTATCCTGGTCATCGGCACGTGCCGGCGGGGCTGAGAGCCTTCATCGACGTAGTGAAGGAGGTCGGGCGAGCTTGAACGGAGTTACGGTTCCGGGAACAGGGATCAAATCAGGCGAAAAATCCTTGTTGATGAGAAACGTCTTATTAATGATTACGGTTTTATAGCGGGAGGGCCTGGAACCAGGCGGCCGCGTGCTGCGGCTCAAACGCCATCACGAGGAGGACGCTTGTGCGTTCCGTCAACTCCGCGCTGCTCACTGCCGTGCTGCTCGCCACAACATCCGCCGGCGCATTTGCCCAATCCGCGGCACAGCCGCTCGCCATGCTCCGCAACGTTGCTCCGCCGCTCCTGAAATTGCTCGGGCAGGCTCCCACATCCCAGCCCGTCGAGTTCGACGTCATTCTGCCTTTGAACAACCCTGCAGCTCTTGATACGCTGCTCTCCCAGCAGCAGGACCCGACCTCGCCGCAGTACCATCATTGGCTGACTCCTGCCGGATTCAGTGCCCGCTTCGGGGCCAGTCCGCAGACGGTTCTTCTGGTGACCGCGGATCTCAAGCAGTTCGGCCTCCAGGTCACGTTCCAAAGCCGGTCGCTGCACGTCACCGGCACCGCCGCTCAGGTCAACGCGGCGTTCAGCGTCACCCTGGCTCTGGCCACCAATGCAGCCGGGCAGCACGCCCTTGTCGCGACTGGTCCACTCAAGCCAAGGCCGGTGCTCTCTTCGGCGGGCGCCGTTGTTTCCGCCTTCAATCCGACCGGCTTCCAGGCCTCGCCGATGATGAACCGCAGCACGAGCGGCTACATGAACCGGAGCACAAGCGGTTATGGCCAGAGCGGCCCCGGCTTGGGCTCCCCCGGTTATTTCTACAACGATCTCAAGCAGGCTTACGGATATCCGTCCTACCAGGCCACCACCAACGGTCTCGCCAACGGGCGACGTTTGGATGGCACCGGCGCCACGGTTGCCGTGGTGATGGCGAGCGACGTGCTGGACTCCGACGTTTCCAGCTTGTTCGAAGCGATGAACTTCAAGGCCAACAGCGGTCTCGCGTTCGATCCGAAGATTTCCGCACGCCGGCCGGTCAACGGCGGCAGCGCCTTCTCCGGCAACACAGCCTCCGAGGAGGCAACCCTCGATGTCGAGCAGGTGCTTGGCGGCGCGCCGGGCGCACAGCTTGTTCTGTACAACACGCCGGACCTGAGCGATCAGTCGCTCATCTCCGCCTACACCGCCATCGTCAATGACGATATCGCGGATGTGGTGTCCATGTCGTTCGGTCAATGCGAGCTGTACTACACAGCCCAATACAACAGCGGAGTCGATTACACTTCCGTTCTCAAAGTGTATTCCGAGCTGTTCAAGCAAGGCAACGCTGAGGGGATCACCTTCATCGCCGCCTCGGGAGATGCCGGCGGCCTTGGCTGCCTGAGCCCCGCGTATTTTTCCGGCAGCAATGGCCAGTTCGTTGCTGGGGTCTCCGTTCCCGCCGCTGATCCGAACGTTACAGCCGTCGGTGGCACCAACCTTGTCACTGCATCGGCCGCCGGTGGTTCGGGGTCGAGCTATCTGAGAGAAAACGCCTGGTCCGATCCGGAAGCCGCTTTCGACCCCTTCAGCGTCGGTGTCGACGCCTCGGGCGGAGTATGGGGTTCAGGCGGTGGCTTCTCGACCATCTACGCGCAGCCGTCTTACCAATCTCTCGTCAACACCGGCTCCTCGTCGTTCCGAGCCGTCCCCGACGTGGCCATGGAAATGGGCGGCTGTCCGGAAATCGCTCAGGCCCCTTGCAACGGCGGCAACACCAACAACAACGGCGCGGGCGACGCCGAGCGCTCGAGCTTGAACATCGTCTTCAATAGTCAGCCGGACAGCATCGTCGGCACCAGCGCGGCGGCGCCTGAGATGGCAAGCGCAGTGGCGCTGCTCGTGGAGACGCAGGGCCGACAAGGCAATCTCAACCCGGCGCTCTACACACTTGCACACCGGCAGGCGGCGGGCGGCGCGGTGACCTTTCACCAGGCCATCCCGGGCTTCAACGGCATCGCCGGCGTGGCGGGCTCCTATAATCTGATGACTGGAAACGGCACGCCGGATGTTGCCTCGTTGATCGGGCTGTCGAACGCGCCGCGTGCCGGCGTCCCGCAATCCGCTTCCAACCCATGATCGAACGCGCGTTCCACGGGTGATGATCCGCCCGTGGAAGTTGTACGGGCGGCTTCGTCCTAAGTGACGGAGCCGCCTTTTTCGTGCGATATCCGATCGAAACCTTGAACCAATGGTTGAAGCCATCCTGGCAGAGTTTGCCTCCCAGGATGACGCAAGCCAAGCTGTTGATCGGTTCTTAATCCAAATGGAAGACCCTGCGTGCACAAAAGGGCATGCGCCACGTGGGTCCTCCAAGCCGATGATGATTTCTCGCCGATTCAGGCGCTCCGCATGGCAGTTGCTGCAGGCCGTCCTGTTTGGGCTCCTGCTAACGCCTTGCTTCATGCGCAGCGGCCAGGCTCAGTTCACGAGGTTTGAGAACTACACGGACGAGCAGGGTCTTGGCAACGCGTCGGTATCGGCCTTGGCTCAGGACGTCGACGGCCATCTCCTGATCGGAACCGAGGCTGGGCTTTATCGTTTCAATGGCGCAGTCATCTCCGCTTATGGAGCCGGTGTCGGCTTGCCCCCAGCCTCCTGGATCAGAAAGATCATGACCGACCCTCTGGGCCGGATCTGGGTCATGACCACCGACGGCATCTATCTCCGTGGCGACAAGGCGCGCTTCGAGCGGGTCGACACCGGAACAACGCTGCACCTGGTTTCGCCGCACCTGCTCGCGTTCACCGGCAAGAGCGTCGTTGTTGACAATGGCGGCACCCTGCTGCGTGGCCGCCTCGACACGCATGGGGTTGGGTCGTTCTCGCCCCTGCTCGACCCGAAGGCTTCGGCAGGAGACCCTGCGCACCCGGCCGCCCGCTTTGTTGTCTCGGACACCGACGGTACGCTGCTGATCGGGTGCGGGGTCGCGATCTGCCGACTCAAGGATGGTCGCGTCCGAAGTCTCGGAACCGCAGACGGTCTGCCTGCTGATGCCTGGCAGGTCGCACTTCGCGCGCCGGACGGCACGCTGTGGGCTCGAAGCCTGGATCACCTGGCATGGCGCCGGCCTGGTCAATCGTTGTTCGACGCGGTGTCCGTTCCCGGTCGGCGTGGCCAATTCAACATCGCTGTGCCTGCCCGCCTCGACCTGCTGGCGGACGGGCATGGCGGAGTCCTGACGCAAGGGGAAGAAGGCCTGCTCGACTTTCGTGACGGCTCCTGGCGCACCCACCTGCATCACGAGGGCGGGCTGTCGGCCAATCCCGTCCAATCCTTCATGTTCGACCGCGAGCAATCGCTCTGGGTGGGAAGCATCGGTCACGGCGCGTTTCGCAGCCTTGGCCTGGGCAGTTGGGAGCATTGGACGGTTTCGGACGGATTGCCGAGCGAGATCGTCTGGGCGATGACCAGGCTCAGAGATGGGCAGTTCTGGGTCGCGACCTACAACGACTCCGTGCAACTCAATGGAACAACCCCCGGCATTCCTGGCGGCAGCGAGAACCTAGCGGCGACCCGGGCAGGACGATTGTGGCTCGCGCCGCTTCGAGCGGCCCTGGTCCGTGTCGACCCGGCACGCAAAACCAGCGAGCGGATCGCGGTTGCCGGCAACATGTCCTCGATGTACGTCGACCCTGAGGATCGCCTCTGGCTGTCCACGGACAAGGGACTCCTGACGATTGCGGATGCCGACGCGCCCATCGCCGGCATCAAGCCGAGCGTGGCCCTGCCGGAGCCCGCGACCAAGGTGACCACCGACCGGCACGGTGTGGTGTGGGCCGTCACTTCCGCCGGCATCCTGCGGCGTCGTCCCACGGGATCCTTCCAGCTCGTGCTCCCCTCTTCTGCGCTGGGGGGGCAGGCCGGTGGATTGGCCTTCGCCGGTAATGGCGACCTCTGGACCTTCACCGACGGCAGCGGGGTGCTGCGCTTTCGGCTCACCGACCAGCATGCGGAACGGCTCGCCCCGGTGACGGCACCGCTGATCGGTTCGGACAACATCATGTTCCTGCATTGCGACCATCGGAACTGGATGTGGGTCGGCACCGACCACGGCATCGACGTGTTCAATGGCCGCTCCTGGCGGCACTTCGATATCGCCGATGGTCTGATCAGCAACGATATCGATCAGGGAGCAGTCTACGAGGACCGGGACGGCTCGATGTGGTTTGGAACCAGCCGCGGCCTCTCGCACCTCACGGATCCCAATCATCTCCCGCCGGTGACACCGCTGCATCCCGTTGTCACCAGGCTCTCGATCGGCAAGCGCCTTCTGCCGTTGTCTTCGTCGATTGGCTTCAACTGGAGTTCGGAACCTCTGGTTATCCACTTCGTCGACCTTGATTTCGCTCACGGCCGGAACATCGTGTTCCGCTACCGGATGCGCGGGCTTGATACCGGCTGGAGTGAGACCTCGGGCGAGGAGGTTCGCTATGCTCGCCTGCCAGCGGGCGAGCTCCGTTTCGAGCTGGTCTCCGTCGACCCGATACACGGCTCGATTTCAGCGCCCGTGGGACTCACGCTGCGGATCCGAGCACCCTGGTGGCGGCGATGGTGGTTCTATACGTCTTGTGTGTTGGCTTCGGTCAGCCTGATTGCTGGCACCTGGCAGGTGCGCGTGCGGTTGCTCTTGCACCAACGAAGACGTCTCGAGAAACTTGTGAGCGAGCGTACGGCCGAGATCGAGCAGGCCAGGAGCGAGCTGCAGCGGCTGGCGATGTCCGATGCTCTCACGGGCTTGCCGAACCGGCGAGCCATCATGGGCATGCTCGAGGAAGCTATCGCTGCAGCCCTGTCAACATCGGCACCGTTGGCCGTGCTCCTGTGCGACATCGATCATTTCAAGACCATCAATGACGGCTATGGCCACCTCGCGGGAGATGCGGTGCTGACCGCATTCGGCGGCCGCTTGATGGCGGCGATCGAGCTGCCGGAGGCCGCGGGCCGCTACGGAGGCGAGGAGTTCTGCGTCCTGCTGCCCGCATCACGCAAGGATGTGCTTGAACGCGTGGCATGCCTCCGCTCGGCGATCGCCGAAGCACCTTATCGCGTCGGACGGATGGACCGGGCGGTGACGTCGAGCGGCGGTCTGGCCTTTCTGCGCGAGGGCGATACGGCGCTGTCGCTCCTCGCACGTGCGGACGCTGCCTTGTACCGGGCAAAGGAAAGGGGGCGCAACCGGATCGAACAGGAGCTGCTGGAGGAGGCGGCACATGGCAAGGAGCTGACCAAATCCGAGGCGCTGGGTCGATCGCAGGGCGAGAGCACGGGCGGCGACGGCCGCGACCAAGCCTCGGTCGAGGCCAGACCAAAATCCTCCTTCCAGGGTCGGGGTGATCTGAAACGCGATCTGCGCCGAGCACTCACCGAGGGAGAGTTCCTGCTCAACTATCAGCCGGTGGTCGATGTCGAGAGGGACGTGGTCACCTCGTGCGAGGCCCTCATCCGCTGGCATTCGCCCACGCGCGGCAAGGTGTCCCCCTCCGAGTTCATCCCCTTCGCCGAGCAGGCCGGCCTGATGCCGGAGATCGGTGATTGGGTGCTTCGTGCTGCGTGCCGCCAAGCTGCCAGCTGGACGAACCCGATCGGGATCTCGGTCAACCTTTCGGCGGTGCAGTTCCGACTGCCTGATCTTGTCGCCAGGGTCGAAGCGGCCTTGGCAGATACCGGG
Organism: uncultured Acetobacteraceae bacterium; assembly: GCA_964252545.1. Taxonomy (GTDB): domain Bacteria; phylum Pseudomonadota; class Alphaproteobacteria; order Acetobacterales; family Acetobacteraceae; genus Lichenicoccus. The sequence goes on from CAXUNX010000054.1 coordinate 8,956, forward strand.
CTTGCTGCCGAGCGTCTTGAGCTCGAGGTGACCGAGACTGCGATGATCGAGGAGATGGAGGCTGCAGTGTGCACCCTCCAGCAGCTCCGGGATCTCGGCATCACGGTTGCTCTCGATGATTTCGGCACCGGCTATTCATCGTTGAGCTTCCTCCGCACCCTGCCGTTTGACCGCGTCAAGATCGACCGCTCCTTCGTGCAGGATCTCGGCAAGACACCGCAGGCCACGGTTATCGTGCGTTCGATCGCCACCATGTGCGCTGGGCTGGGCGCGTCGGTCACCGTTGAAGGCGTGGAAACCGACGAACAGATCAGCACCCTGCGTGCGATCGGTTGTTCGGAAATCCAGGGGTACCGGATTGCTCGTCCGTGTTCGGAAGCAGAGCTGGTGGACTGGATGGCCGCCTTCGACGCCAGTCATACCGGCGGAGCAATGGCCTGACCCAGATGTGCGTGTTGTCTGGCCCAGGCCGCGCCGTCCAGGCCGAGGCTGCGCGGTTTGGGCGCAAAGTAAAGCTCCACCAGTGCCTCGTCCACCGCGTCGAGCGTTGCCGGCAACCAGCGCGGCGCACGGTCCTTGTCGATCAGCGACGCGCGCACCCCTTCGGAAAAGTCGGGGGCCGCGAGCGCCTGGTTGACCATGCGGAACTCGCGTTCCAGGCAGCCGAACAACTCGGGCGAGGCGCGTGCCAGGCGCAACGCCCGCAGGGTCACCTTCAGCGAGGTCGGCGCGTTGCGTCGGATTGCGGCGGCAGCCGCGTGGGCGTCGGCCTCGGGGGCCTCGTCGAGCGCCGCCAGGATCGCCTCGACGCTGTTGTGTGCATAGCAGCGGTCGATCCAGCCGCGCTGGCCGGCCAGCAGTCCGGCAGGCGGCGGCGTGGCGATGGCGTCGATGGCGGCCCATGCCGCGGCGGCGTTGTTGCACGCGGCAAGCCGGATCGCCAGCGCGTCGAGGCTGTCGGTCGGGATGTGCCGGTCGGCGAGTCCGAGCAGAAGCGCATCGCCGGCGCCGACCCGTCCGCCGGTCAGCGCGAGATGGGTGCCCAGCTCTCCCGGCGCGCGGCCGAGCAGGAACGTGCCGCCGACATCCGGGAACAGCCCGATCGACGTTTCCGGCATCGCCAGCGACGTGCGCCCGGTCACCAGCCTGGCACTGCCATGCGCGGACACCCCCACGCCGCCGCCCATCACCACCCCGTCCATGAAGGCGACATAAGGCTTGGGAAAGGCGGCGATGCGCGCGTTGAGGCGGTACTCGTCCGCCATAAAATCGATTGCCGCCGCCATCGTGCCGCCGCAAATGGCGCGGTGCAGGGCGCGGATGTCGCCGCCCGCGCACAGGCCACGCTCGCCCGCGCCGTTGATCAGCACCATGCGCACCCGCTGATCGGTCTCCCACGCCGCAAGAGTCTGCGCGAGCGTGCGCACCATCGCGGCCGACAGCGCGTTGATGGCGCCTGGCCGGTTCAGCGTCAGCCGGCCGAGCCCGCCCTCGATCCGGACCAGCAGTTCGGGCTCGCCGGTGGCGCCGCTCACCGCGGTTGCTTGATCAGGCCGGAGCCGATGATGGTGATCCGTATAATCCCGTCGGTGCCTTGCAGGATCTGATGCATCCCCAGGTCGCGGTCGACCGGAAGAGGCTTGCTGCAGCCCGAGGCCGGCGCATCCGGCGCCAGCTTCGCGCCGGCGAACGAGCGTGCGGTGGCCGCGATCAAACGCTGCCGGTGGTCGAGCTGGAACATGGGTGCTCGGGCCTCGCTGCGGCGCACCGGTCCGGGCGCCGGTGCACCGGTGGCAGGCTAGCCAGCTTGCCCGGTTATCGTCAATCAACGCCTCCCCAGGCGCAAGGCCGGAGCCGGGAACAGGCCGCTGCTCCATCCCAGGAGATCATACACCACCAGTCCGACCCATTCATGCGCGGCCCAGTCGAGCACCGCGAGCTTCTGTCCCAGCGACCGGCCATACACCCTCACATGGTCTCGCGACTGGTAGCCCACCGGCCATGGCAGCACGTCCCAGCCCGCCTTGCGGAATGCGCCCACGGCGCGCGGCATGTGGCTCGCGGAGGTCAGCAGCACCCACCGCCGGCCAGGGGGCTGCGGCCCGAGCAGGTGCACGGTGTCGAGCGCGTTCTCGCGGGTCGTGCGCGAAGCCGCCTCGAACTGGACCCGTTCCGGCGGCAGGCCAAGCTGGATAAACAGCATGCGCGCGAAACGGGCCTCGTTGGACAAGCCCTGCTGGATGTCGCCCGAGCCTCCGGAGAAAACCAGCCTGGCGGCCGGATAGCGGCGCGCCAGCGCCACGAAGCTGGTGATCCGGTTTGCCGCCGCATCCAGGATCGGGGTGTTGCGATCAAGGCTGGTGAGATCGTCGATGGCGCCCCCGAGCACGATGATGCCGTCCAGTTGCGGCGGCGGATCAGCCACCGCGGGAAAACGGTCCTCGAGCGGGCGGATCGCCCAGTTGTCCACCGGCAGCAGCAGGCAGGCGGCCAGTGCCGAAACGCTCGCCCAGACCAGCACCGCGCCGGAACGCTTCCAGCGCAACCGCGTCCGCAGCAGCATACCCAGCAGCAGGCCCTCGACCATCAGGCCGCTCGGCAGCATCAGCATGGTCAGCAGCTTGTCGAGGATGAACATCAGCCGGCGGCCGCTTCAAGACCCGCCTGCGGCTGTCTGCGGCAGACCAGCAGCACGGTGTCGACGCCGCGCAGGTCGACCAGGCCCGGCTTCACCCTCAGCCTGCCGGCCAGTCGCAGGCCGAGAGGCATGAAGACGCGGTTGTACCACCACATGGCCCGGGTCTGCTGACGCTCCAGGAACCACATGCCGAGGCTCACCAGGCGCGCGCTGCGCGGCTGCATGCCGAACACCGCGCTCCGCGTGACCGAGAACCCGGCCTGCTGCAGCCGATCCAGCAGCTGCTCCGGCCGGTAGCGGCGATGATGACCGGCCTGGGCGTCGAACGCCGTCCAGGCCGAGGGATCGAGCGGCACCGACAACAACAGCGTGGCGCCGGGCGCGGCGACGCGTGCGAGTTCGCTGAACGCCGAGCCGTCGTCCTCGACATGTTCGACGATGTCGAAGGCGGCCACCAGATCGAACACGCCGTCTGGAAACGGCAGCGCGGTCACCAGCCCGCAGGCGACCTGCCCCCCCGCCTCGCGCAGCCTGCTGAGCGCCGGCAAGCTGGGATCAACGAAACTGGTGGCGGCACTCGGCAGGCGCGGCCGCAATCCGGGGCCGACCTCCAGCCGACGCGCGGCCGCGGCCGCGAGTGGTCGCACCAGCGGCCAGCTGTTGAAGCGTTCCGCCTCGACCAGGCGGGCATCGGACCAGATCCGGTCGTAGAAGCGCTGGTTGAGCTCGCGCAGCCGGTCGCCGTCACGCGTCATGCTTCAGCACTCCATACTGGGTCGAACCATCCCTGCTTATGGCAGCAGCGGCCGGTGCGTGCACCAGCCCGGCGACGGGAGCGGCATGAAGCCGCGACAGGAAGCTTCGGTTGTTTGTCAAGTCAACAAGAGTTGCCCCGGAAACAGCAGATTTTCGGTTCGAAACCGTCACTAAATCTTAGTGCGTATGCGATACGAAATCCGAAGCGCGCTGCGTCGGATTTGTTCCGCATACAGCACGAACAACAGGGGCGTCCCTGCGACGAGGAACCGGGCATGAGCAATTTCATCTATTCGGCGGCCAACGCGAACGGAACCGCGGATCTCTACTCCACCAACGGCACCGCCGCCGGCACGGCCGATCTCGACGTGTCCAGCCTCGGCTTCATCGGACCGGTCGTGGACCCGGTCAGCCTCCATGGCACGCTCGATTTCGTCGGCACCGTCGCAAGCGGCCCGGAAGCCTTCAACGAGGTGTTCACAACCAATGGCACCCGGGGAGGAACCACGGCCAGCCAGCCAGCCGGCGCGAACGGCCCGGTTTCGCCGGACGGGCTCTGGGTGGTGGGCGGCCACCTGGTGTGCGCGGGAGAAACACGGGCGCCGGGCACCGCCGGGCTGTTCTCGGACGGCACCGAGATCGCAAGCGGCATCAACACGGCCGCTATCTTCGTTTCGGGCAGCACGGGCCTGTTCGCGGCCACCTCGGTCGCCAATGGCGCGACCAGCCTGTGGCGCACCGATGGCACGGCCAAAGGCACCTACAGCATCACGCCGGCGGGTGCGACGCTTGATCCGGTCGCGTTTGCAGCCGCAGGCACGCACACGGCGTTCATCAATACCGGCGCGAACGGCCAGAACACGCTCTGGATCACCGACGGCACCAAGGCGGGCACGCATTCGCTCAGCATCGCAGCGCTGGGCACCAACCTCGATGCCGCCGTGGGAATCACCAGCTTCAACGGCAAGGCGGCGTTTGCTGCCATCAACGCCGCCGGCCATTACAGCGTGTGGACCACCGACGGAACCACGGCCGGCACGGTCCAGATCTTCGATGGGGGGTATGCCCGGGGTGCTACCCGCCCGATTGAAAGCCTGCAGGGCTGGAACAACAAGCTGATCATCACCAGCGGCTATGGCATCTATGTGTCCAACGGGACTGCGGCCGGAACCGTCAACCTGGCACCCGGCGGCTCCATCAACGAGCCGGACTCATACGCCACCGTCGGCAGCAAGCTGTTCATCGCGCCCGCGAACGTCAACGGCGTCTCGGCGCCGCTCTATCTCAGCGACGGCACGATCGCGGGAACGGTGGCGGTTTCGGTGCCCGGCCTTGCTTCCATCAACGGCTCGCTCAACGTGGTCGGCAACGACGTGGTGTTCGAGGGCACCGACAAGTCGGGCAAGCAGGCCCTGTTTGAAAGCGACGGCACCACGGCGGGATCGCGGGAGCTTGGGCTGCCTGCCGGGGTGGCGGTCAGCGCCACGACGGTGATCGCAGCCCTGCCCGCC
>CAXUNX010000054.1:13870-17367 GCA_964252545.1 uncultured Acetobacteraceae bacterium
TGCCCGCCCCCGTTGCCGCCGCCGTTGCCACCGACCCTGCCACCGTGCCTGCCGCCGCAGCCATTCCTGCCGCTGCTGCCGACTCCGGCGTGGTTTCGCTGGGCGGCGGTGATCTGAGCTACGTTGCCACCGCCGGCAGCACCGTGCAGGCCGGCAGCGGCAGCGACACCATCGCGGCCACCGGCGGCGCCGTGACCGTCACCGGAAGCGCCGACCAGGCGAGCCGGCTCACCTTCCTGGGCGGATCCTCCGCAAGCTCGGTTTCGGGCGGCGCGGGTGCTGCGGTGCTGTTCAGCGGCGCCGGCGGCGGCACCTTTACCGGCGGCAGCAGCGGGCCCAACATCCTGGTGTCGCAGGGAGCCAGCGGCGCCAACACCACGCTGAACGGCGCCGCCGCCGGCGACCGGATCTTCGGCTCCGCTTCCGGCGAGGACGTGCTGAACCTGGGCGCAGGCCGCGGCTCGGTGCTCGGCGGCGGCGCCAACACCACGATCAATGGCGGCACGTCATCGAGCGTGATCTTCACCGGCTCGGGCCAGACGGCGGTGAACGCGGGTGTCGGGGGAGCCGACAGCATCATCGCGGGCTCCGGCACCACCAACGTGACGGCGCAGCACGGCGACGCCATCTTCGGTGGCGCGGGCGCGTTGCTGGTGTCGGGCAGCAGCACCGGCGCGGACTCGATCGTGGGCGGCGCCGGCGACCTCACCGTGGTGGGCCGCGGCGGCAACATGCTGGTGGTGGCGGGGCAGGCACGCTCCACGATCGATGTCGGCAGCGGCGCCAGCTTGATCTTCGCGGCGTCCGGCGCCACCAGTGTCACAGGTGGCGGCGGCTCCATGCAGGTGGTGCTCGGCTCCGGCACCTCCCAGATCACCGAAGGCAGCGGCGCTGCGGTCTTTGACGCGGTGAAAGGGGCGGCCGGCGGCGTCGATCTGATCACCGGGTTCAAGCCGGGCGCCGACACCATCAACCTGTTCGGCTACCTTTCCCGCGACCTGACGGTGACGACGGCCTCGGGCAGCACGCTGCTCTCGCTCGCCGACGGAACCAAGATCACGCTGGCCGGCGTCAGCGATGTCGGCCACAGCGTGGTGTTCGGCTGACCGCTGTCGCAGCCGCAGCCGCAGCCGCAGCCGCAGCCGAAGCGGGGAAGGCCGGTGCGGGCGGTTTGCCGCACGACAGCCGGGGTGGTGGCGTCGGGCCGGGAGAGATCCGACGCGCCGGCCGGATCATCGCGGCCGGGCGCGACATCAAAGGCTCAGGGCATGCCGGCCGCGGGTGCTGCAGCAGTCCCGCCGGCCAGCCTCCGACCCAGGAAATCACGCATCGCCGCGGCGATCTCGGCGGCGTGGGTTTCGAGCGCGAAATGTCCCGCGTCGAGGAGCTTGATCTCCGCATCGCTCACGTCGCGACGGAACGCCTCCGCTCCGGCCGCAAGAAAGAACGGATCATGGTTGCCCCAGACCGCCAGCACCGGCGGCTTGGAGACGCGCAACCATGCCTGGAAGCGGGGATACGAGGCGACGTTCGTCGCGTAATCGCGAAAAAGATCGAGCTGGATGCGATCCATTCCGGGACGCGCAAGCAACGCGCTGTCGAGCGTGTAGCCGTCCGGCGACACGCGGCTGGCGTCGGCGCCATGGGTATACTGCCAACGGGTCGTTTCGGGTGTGAGAAGGAAGCGCAGTGCGTCGCGGTTCGCTTGGCTCGGATCCTGCCAGTAGGCGCGGATCGGGTCCCAGCCCTCGCTCAGGCCTTCCTCATAGGCGTTGCCGTTCTGTGAGATCAGGGCGGTGATGCGCGCCGGCTCGCCCACTGCGAGCCGGAAGCCGACCGGCGCGCCATAATCGAACACGTAGAGTGCGAACCGCCGCAGCCCGATCTTGCGGGTGAAGCTGTCGATCACCGAGGCGAGATTGTTGAAGCTGAAGCTGAAACCGTCCGGCACGGCGGTCTGGCCGAAGCCCGGCAGGTCCGGCGCGATCACCCGGTAGCGATCGGCCAGCAGCGGGATCAGGTCGCGGAACATGTGCGAGGAGGTCGGGAAGCCGTGCAGCAGCAGGATCGCCGGTGCCGCGGGATCGCCGGCCTCGCGAAAGAACACCTCCGACCCATCGGCGGTCTCGACGGTGCGGTAGGTGACTGGATTGGCCATGTGAACCTCGCGGATGCCGGCACGCAGCATAAGCCGGTATTTTAGTAACCTGTCAACACCTGCCAATAGAGTTACTATGATGGAGGCGATCGGGAGAGCCGCGCTCGCTTGGCGCGTGCGCGGTGCGCGGTGGCCTTTGCCCGGTTTCCACACAGCGCCATGCTGCACCAGCGACGCGAATGCGCCTTGCTGATGTCAAAGAACCACATGCGGCAGCCTGACCCCTCGCAGTTCCGCACCAGGCTGAAATCCTTGTCGCAGACGAGGTCTCCCATGGCCTCGGCGAGGGGCAGCAGAACTGAGGTGGGCGTCCGCCACCTGCGCAGTCTGGTCCATCGGAGATGCACGTCACGATCCCCGCAATCCGGGTCAGGCGCGTCGGCCGGCTTGATCTGACGGTAAGCCTCATCCTCGCGCAGCAGCTCGTTCAAAGGCAGCAGCTCCCGCGCCGCAATAACCCGGATCGGAGCTCCCGCATGCTCCCGGACAAACCCGCGGAACCACTCCCTCAAGGCGCGCGCCCTGGCCGCGGCTTCGTCCAGGACCCGCGGGCTCTCATCAACACGAAGACGCGCCGCAATCTCGGCCGGCAACAGCCGGGCCTGTTCCAGCCAGGCGAGGAGATCATGCCCGTCGGCCAGCCACTCGATCTCCGTCCCCGCGGGAGCGCTCAAGCTGTTGAGGAAATCGAGCGCCGGATCGTCGCCGATGAACAACGGTGCCGGCCGCGTGTCGACCATGAGGAAACTCCCGGATCTGATCGGTCAGGCCCGCTGAGGAGGTAACCAGCGGCCGGTTGTTTGCCAAGCCGGTGGTGGAGCCATAACCTGGGCATGCGGTAGATACCGGTTATGAGCCGGTTTGTGGTTCCCAGCACCGGCGCGGCTTCGTTCGGGATACGCAAGCAGTGCCCACGCCCTCGCCCTCAGCTCGCACGCGCCGGGGCGGGCTTGAGCTGCACGCATGGGCATGGAAGCCGGCGATCACGGAGCTGTTGGTCGATTTCGGCGAGCTGGCATTGCCGAGCGGAACACGCTCCGCCTGACCTTCCTTTATGCTCCCTACCGCAGCCTGCTTCGTGACTGGGATGCCCGGAACAAGCCGTCCACCGTTCGGGGCAACCGGACGACGCTGAGGGTCCACGTGCTCCCCGCGATCGGCAAGATCAAGATCGCCGACTCACTGCAAGACGACCGATCACCACGCGATCACGAGCTTGCCGAAGTGCGCTCCGCCACGCAGGTGCTCCAGCGCTCGCGGCGCTTCGTCGAAGCCGAATATAGCGTCGATCACGGGATGGAGCGCATGCTCCGCCATGAACGCGCTCACGGCGGCGAGA
>CAXUNX010000055.1:0-17362 GCA_964252545.1 uncultured Acetobacteraceae bacterium
GCGCAGCACCGCGGCCAGCGCAAAGCCCAGCAGCGCGCGCGAAGCGTGGGCGGGCGCGATCGCACCCGACAACCGCGCAAGCGCCGCCGCCAGAATGGTGGCCGCGCAGGCCGCCTGGAAGATCGCCGCGGCGCAGCCGCACAAGCCGATCAGCACAACAGGGGACGCCTGCTTGCGGCCGATGCGCGACTGCTTGCGTGTCCATGCCCTGGCGGTCGTGCGAGCCCCGTTCATGTTGCTGATTAGTGGAGGCAAACCGGGCTGCAAACAACCGGCCACCCGGTTTCTTGCCAAAGCTTCACCCCCTTGGCTTGGCGGACTGCCGTGGTCAGCTCTCGACCGGGTGACCCGCCTCCGCCCCCTCATCGGCATCCTCCTCGTCGGCTGCGGATTCTTCTCCCTTCGGGTGCAGCGGAAAGGTGAGCATGTATCGCGTGCCGCCGCCTTCGCGCACGTCGAGCCGTGCTCCGAGCTGGCGGGCGAAGCCGCGTATGAGCTGGATCCCGAGCCCGTCGCGGATGCCGGTTTCGGTCTCGGCGCGGCCGGCCGGAATGCCGATGCCGTCATCCTCGATCACCAGCCGACCCATCCCCCCTCCCAGCTCGCTGAGGATCACCCGGACACTGCCGCGCCGTCCGGAAGGAAAGGCGTACTTGACGGCGTTGCTGACCGCCTCGGTGACCACCAGCGAAAGCGGCACCGCCTGATCGGTGGCCATCGCGATCTCGGGCGCCTCGATATGGAGCTGGATCCGATGTCCCTGCTTCTCGCCGATCGCCTGGAACAACTGGGTGCACAGCTCCTGGAGAAAGGAGCGCATGTTCAGGGTCTGCAGATCACCTTCCGAATACAGGTAGCGGTGCAGCGTCGCGAGCGCCCGCACCCGATCCCGGGCGGACGCGAACTCTGCGCGCGCTTCAGGTTGGCGGATCCGGTTTGCCTGCAGGTTCAGCAGCGAGGCGATGATCTGCAGGTTGTTCTTGACCCGGTGATGGATCTCCTTGATCAGCAGCTCCTGCTTGGCCTCCGCTTCCCGCAGCTCTTGCTCATGCAAGGCGAGGCTGCGGGTCGCCTGTTTGAAGGCGCGGGACAACTCGCGCAGTTCGGCCGGCATCACCCGGCTGTTGCGGGGATCGTAGCCGCCGGCGCGCCGCCAGTGCGTGACGGCCGCGGTCAGCTGAAGCAGCGGCGCGACTACCAGGATGTTGGCGCCGATGCTCACGCCCAGCAGTCCCAGGCCGAACAGGAGCACGATGCCGATCACCCGAAGAATGAACACCCTGAGGGCACGCGCCTCCGGAGTGCTGGGATCGGTCAGCACGAGCGCATCGATCGGCCCGGCTAGCCTGCCCAGAACCGCCGAGCGGGCCGGATCGGCGATCGCCAGGTGGACGTTGTTGCCGACCTTTGGGCTGGCACGCGCCTGCTCGATCACCCTGGACAGCTCGGGCGGCGGCTGGTCGCCGCATCGGGGGCAGACGGGCAAGGCAAGGCCGTGCGGACCGAGCAGCCAGATGCGTATGGACTGGTTGTTGTTCTGGAGGGCGGCTGCATCCCCGCCGAACAGCGCGTCCTGCCTCCAGCCGAGCACCAGTTCTGCGAACAGCACCCGCGAAGGATCCGACGAGCTTTTCTGGAGCAGGTTTACGGCAAGCTCCGGCGCCCCGTCGCTGCTCCGGCGCACCAGCACGTCCTCGATGCCGTCAGGCCTTCCAACAGCCGACGGCATCATAGGAGGAGCCGGCCCCGCGCTACAAAGCACATGCCCCTGCTGGTCCAGCATCGCCAGCGAGCGATAGCGCGGATGCTGCAGCAGCAATGCCAGCTGCAGCATCCGCGCACAGGCTTGCGGATCGCGCATTTCCCCGAGGCTGTCGAGTGCGTGCAACGCCTGGGTCGCACGCGCGAGGCTTTGCTGGGTGCGGCCGCGAAGCAGCATCAGCAGGGTTTCGGCGCGGGCTGTGCTGGCGCTGTCCGCGATCTCGTAATTGTGCCACGACACCACGCCGCTCAGCACCGCGAGCGGCAGCGACGACAGCAGGATGATCAGGATCATCCGGGTGCTAACGGTGTCGAAAGCGCGCCGGATGCGGCGCCGCCCGGCCGAGAATGCCGCAACGCCCGGTCTGAAATGCGGCATTGCCTGCCTGCTCTGCATCGACGCCCCTTGCAGCGGAAGCGGGGACAGCAGGATAGGCCCGCCTATTGCTGCTTGTCGTCCTCGATCAGCTTGAGAAGCTCATCGGGTATTGGCTCCTTGGCCACGTCATCGAACAGCTTGTGCAGACCACGCGTGAGCCACAGGTCGAAGGCTGCCTCCGGCTTGCGACGTTCCCGTTTCGATGGGGATTGGGAACCGTCCCGCCGTTCCTTGCCCTGCGTCATTAAGGTCAAACAATCCCGGATCGATCAGCTACGAAGCCGAAGCTTCAAGCGGTGCAACCGCGACCCGGTTGCACCCCATGGCCGAAAGCCGTTCCCCCTCACGAGGACGTGGCGCGACCCATCTCCGGGACCGGACGCGCCGCCACCACCCCGGCATCCACCAATCGAGCCAGGCGAGCGGCCTTGGCCGAGGCGCGGTGTTCGGCCAGCTCCGGCCCATCGCCCATCAGCCACGCCTCGAGCTGGCGACGAGCCCGGAACACCCGGCTCTTGGCGGTGCCCACGGCGCAGCCGGTTGCCTCGGCCAGCGCCTCGTAGCTCATCCCCTGCACCACCACCATGATCAGCGCCTCGCGCTGGTCGGCGGGCAGCCGCGTCATGGCCTTGCCGAGATCCTTCAGCGCCAGGCGATCCTCGTGCGGCGCCTCGGTGGCGAACGCCGACGAAGGAACGTCGTCGATGTCGGTGGTGTCACGTCGCTTGCGCAGGTTCGAGATGAAGCGGTTGCGCAGGATGCGGTGCATCCAGGCGGCGAAGTTGGTGCCGGGTATGAAGCTCGCCTGGGCGGACAAGGCGTTGCACACCGCATCCTGAACCAGATCCTCGGCAGCGGCGCGGTTGCGGGTCAGGGCCAGCGCCTGCACCCGGAGCTTCGGCAGGATCGAAATGACCTGGCCATGGAAGCCGTGGCTCGCACTGACGGGTCCGGCGGTCTCGGCGCTGCTCGACATAAGGCGAAGTCTCCCAATCTGTCTCAGCAATGAGCCGCTTCGGGGCGGCGTTGCATCGCTTGGCCGGTGTATGGTTCACGAAACTGAGAGGGAACCCCCGTCACTGCCTTGGAGAGCGCTGGCCAGGCGGCTGCGGGCACGTGAAACCCTCGCCTTGACCGTGCCCACCGGCACGCCGCAGACCAGGGCTGCCTGCTCGTAGCTGAGCTCCTGGGCGCCCACCAGAACCAGGGCCTCGCGCAGCAATGGCGGCAATGTGAAGAGAAGCCTTTGCAGGTCGGAAACCTCGCTGCGCAACGCCGCATCCGGGTCGGCGCGGTCGGACTCCGGCAACTTCTCACGCATCACCCGCGTTTCACGACGCTGTCGTCGTGAATGTTCATAGAACGCGTTGCGCTGGATGGTGAAAAGCCAGGCCTTGAGGTTGCTGCCGGCCTGGAACTGGTGTCTGGCGGCAAGCGCCCTTACCAGAGTATCCTGAACCAGATCGTCCGCGGATGTGGGGTCGCGGGTCAGGAAGCGCGCGAAGCCACGCAGATCAGGGAGTAGAGTGGAGATATGCCGGTGCAGGTCGGTTTCCTGTTGAGCAGCCATAGGTTCGGATGCCTCTTCACCGGGGTGTTCCGTTCCAGCTCCGCCAACCAACAAGGCCCCAATTCCATTCCTGAGAGAAACGACTGATGGCGACAACGCGGCGTGACGACCTGATCCGCGCCCTACCCTATGCGCGTCGTTATGCGCGCGCCCTGACCGGAAGCCAACCGCGCGGGGACCTGCTGGTGGCCGAAAGCCTGCGCGAGCTGATCGCCGCACCCGCGGGCGAGCATAATGCGCGCCACGGGCTCTATAACTGGGTCACCCAGCGCTTCAACATCGGACTGGTGGATCCCGGCGAGGTGGATGGCGGCCTCACCGCCCAGCAGCGCCAGCTCCTGCTGCTGACGTCGCTGGAAGAGGTCTCGGTGGAGGATGCAGCACCGATCGTGGCCCTCGACGTGGACCAGGCCGGCGCGCAGCTCAGCGAGGCACGCGAGCGCCTGCGCGAGGCGGCCTCGACCGACATCCTGATCATCGAGGACGAGCCGATCATCGCGCTCGACATCGAGGAGCTGGTGCAGGGATGCGGCCACCGCGTGGTCGGGGTCGCCTCCACGGAGGCCGACGCGGTGCGGATCGCCCAGAAGACCCGCCCGGGTCTGATCCTCGCCGACATCAATCTGGGGCTGGGTGGTGACGGCACCTCCGCGGTCAGCCGCATCCTCAAGCATCATTACGCACCGGTGATCTTCGTCACCGCCTATCCGGAGCGGTTGCTCACCGGAGAGACCGTGGAGCCGGCGTTCGTGATCACCAAGCCGTTTGAACCGCTGACGCTTGCGATCGCCACCTACCAGGCGGTAACCGGCGGCGTCACCCTGACCAGCAGCAGAGGTAAATAGAAGCGCCCGGCGGCGCCGCCGGCAACCGCATCGTACAGCCTGACCTTTACGGCGTGAAATCGTCCCGCCCCGAGTGACGGCATGTTCGCTCCGCCCTATCCTCATCGCGACGTTTGAGCCCCTCGCCGCCTGAGGCGGCGACTCCCGGGTCTCCCCAACCTCCTTTATCTTTCCGCTTTGGAGTCGCTCATGGACTCAGTCGAGACCAGTTCGCAACGGACCACGCAGATCACTGCGCCGCGGCACCTGGCCATGCTGCCGGCGGCGCAGGCGCGTGATCCGCAAAGCTGGAACGGGTTCGACGGCGTGCTCGTCCCCGACCTGCTGCACAATGCGGGCGAGTTCGGCGTGCTGGCATCCGGCAAGCCGGCGTCGGAGTGCGTGCAGTGGCTGGTTAGCGGAGCCGGCGCGGGGGTCGCCCTGATCGACCTGGTGATCGACTGCATCGGCGCCGACGGCGATATCCTCCGACAGCATCCCGAGCTGTTTGCGGCTCCGGACCGCGCGGAGGCGCTCGATCCGCGAAAAACGCCGACCCCCCACCTGGCGCGTCCGCTGCTGCAGCAGCCTGGCGCCGCCGGACGGCTGGGTGAGTGGTGGGGCAGCCTGGTTGCGCAATGGACCGAGAACGGGCTTGCCGGCGTCCGGCTGCGCGGCCTGGCCGGGCTGCCTCGCGGCACGCTTGTTCCCATGCTGCGCGCACTCCGGCTGCACGCACCGAAGGCGCTGATCCACGTGGAGACAGCAACCCTGCCTTGGGACGAGCTCGGCGAGCTGGCGGGCATCGGCCTTGACGGCGTCGCCTCGTCGCTGGCCTGGTGGAACTGGCAGGACCGCTGGTTCGAGGACGAGCTGGAGCTGCTGCGAAGGGTGGCTCCGGTTTTCGCGAGCCTGCCTGTGGAGCGGCTCGGCGAGGGTGCGGCACTGCGCCGCGCGCTGGTGTTCTGCGCCGCCCAGGAGCTGGGCTGGTTCGCCGCTCCCGGCGAGGGATCCAGGGCTGCGCTGCAGCTCGCCTCCCTGCTTGAGGAGCTGCCGAATTCCCGCCGGCTGAGTGCTCCGGGGGCGCCGGTCGACGTCCACCTGCGCAGCGAGAAGCCCGATCCACGCTGGAGCCGCCGGGCTGCGATCCTGCTGTTCAACGCGCAGACCGACCGTCCCGCCAGCATCGACCCCGCCATCTTTCTCACTGCGGTCGGCGGCAGCTTCAAGGCGTTCAACGCGTCGGAGGGTGCGGCCTTGATGCTGACGCCGGGCACACCGGTGGCACTCGGCGTGTGCGAGTGGCGGCTGTTCGAGGCCGAAGCCATCGCTTCTCCAGGGATCGGGCCGATCGATCCGGCCGGTGCCAGGCGCGCCGCCACCTGGCCGAGGCTTGCGATCGAGGATCCGACCCCGTCGGTGGATGGCGGCGCGTTTGCCGTCAAACGGGTCGCAGGCGAGCTGCTCGAGGTTGAAGCGGATGTTATCGGCGACGGCCACGACATCCTGTCGGCGGCGCTGCAATGGCGGGCGCCGGGCGACGATCCAGGCGAGCATGGCTGGCAGGAAACGCGCATGCGCCTGCTCGGCAATGATCGCTGGGCGGCGGCCTTTCCACTGATCACCCGCGGTCTGCACCATTACCGCATCCAGGCCTGGCGGGACCATTTCGCGACCTATCGGCACGAGCTCGGCGCCAAAACCGCAGCCGGGGTGCCGATCTCGCTCGAGCTGACCGAGGGCCAGGCCATGCTCCGGGCGGCGGTGGCCCGGCGCGCCCCGGGCAATGTCGAGATCGAGGCGGTGCTTGCCCGCTTGGCGGACGCCAACGAGGCCGGCCAATGCCAAGCCCTGCTTTCCCCCGAGCTCGCAGCACTGATGGATGCGGCGGACGACCGGCCGCACAGCGTGTTCTCGGCGGAGCTGCCGGTCGATGCGGAGCGAAGCGGCGCCGGCTATGCGAGCTGGTACGAGGTGTTTCCGCGCTCGATGAGCGATGATCCGCACCGGCACGGCACCTTCCGCGATGTTGAGCGCCACCTGCCGCGGATCCGGGCGATGGGCTTCGACGTGCTGTATTTCCCGCCGGTGCATCCGATCGGCCGCATCAACCGAAAGGGGCCGAACAACACCCTCACCCCGGGCCCGGAGGACGTCGGAAGCCCGTATGCGGTAGGCAGCGAGGAAGGCGGCCATGACGCCATCCATCCAGCACTCGGGACGCTTCAGGACTTCCTGCATCTGCGGGCGGAAGCCGAAGCGCACGGCCTGGAGCTCGCGCTCGATTTCGCGATCCAGTGCGCCCCCGACCATCCGTGGCTGAAGCAGCACAAGGACTGGTTCGCCTGGCGTCCCGATGGAACCGTGCGCTACGCCGAGAACCCGCCCAAGAAATACCAGGACATCGTCAACGTCGATTTCTACGCGGGCGGCGCCGTGCCGGACCTGTGGATCGCCCTGGCCAATGTGGTGATGTTCTGGGCCGAGCAGGGCATACGGCTGTTCCGGGTCGACAACCCGCACACCAAGCCGTTCCCGTTCTGGCAGTGGATGATCGCCGAGGTCAGGGCGCGCTATCCCGAAGCGGTGTTCCTGGCCGAGGCGTTCACCCGGCCCAAGGTCATGGCGAGGCTGGCCAAGGTCGGGTTCGGCCAGTCCTATACCTACTTCACCTGGCGCAACACGCGGGCGGAGCTGACCGAATACCTGACGCAGCTATCCACCGAGGCGCCGCGGGACTTCTTCCGGCCGCATTTCTTCGTCAACACTCCCGACATCAACCCGGTGTTCCTGCAGAGCTCCGGTCGTGCCGGCTTCCTGATCCGAGCGGCACTCGCCTCCACGCTGTCCGGGCTGTGGGGCGTCTATAACGGTTTCGAGCTGTGTGAAGGCGCCCCGCTGCCGGGACGCGAGGAGTATCTCGACAGCGAGAAATACCAGATCCGGAGCTGGGACTGGCAGCGGCCTGGCAACATCGTCGCCGAGATCACCCGGCTGAACCGCATCCGCTCCGAGAACCCGGCGCTGCATTCCCATCTCGCGGTCAGCTTCCTGGCCTCCACAAACAACACCGTGCTGTTCTTCGAGAAGACCACCCCCGATCGCGGCAACTGCGTGCTGGTGATCGTCAGCCTTGATCCGCACAACGTGCAGCAGAGCACGATCGAGCTGCCGTTGTGGAAGTGGGGGCTGCCGGACCAGGCGACGCTGCAGCTCGAGGACCTGATCGGCGGCGGCCGCTTCGGCCTGGGTGGCAAGACTCACACCGTGACGCTGACACCGCAATCCCCGTATATTATCTGGCGCGCGGCACCGGCCTCCTGAGTCGTCACGCCCGCATGAAGGGACGCGGTTGCATATTATGAGCCTTTTTCCATGAGCAACGATGATCTCCAGCTCGTTGGATCATTGCCGAGCCCTGATCTTGGCCCTCGTAGCATAGCGCCGGCGCCGATCGCCGATCCGCTCTGGTACAAGGACGCAATCATCTACCAGATCCATATCAAGTCGTTCTTTGATGCAAACAACGACGGGGTGGGCGACTTCGCGGGGCTGTGCACCAAGCTCGACTACATCGCCGAGCTCGGCGTCACCGCGATCTGGATGCTGCCGTTCTATCCCTCGCCGCGCCGCGACGACGGCTACGACATCTCCGACTACCGAGGCGTGCATCCCGAATATGGCTCGCTCGCCGATCTGCGCCATTTCATCACCGCCGCCCATGAACGCGGGCTACACGTCATCACCGAGCTCGTCATCAACCACACTTCCGACCAGCATTCGTGGTTCCAGCGCGCCAGACACGCGCCCCCTGGTTCGCCGGAACGCGATTTCTATGTCTGGTCTGACACCGACGAGAAGTACGACAACACCCGGATCATCTTTCTCGACACCGAGAAGTCGAACTGGACCTGGGATGACGAGGCCCAGGCCTATTATTGGCACCGCTTCTACAGCCACCAGCCGGATCTGAATTTCGACAACCCGAAAGTGCTCGAGGAAGTGCTCTCGGTCATGCGTTTCTGGCTTGATCTCGGTGTTGATGGCCTGCGTCTCGACGCCGTCCCCTATCTGGTGGAACGCGAGGGTACCAACAACGAGAACCTGGCCGAGACGCACGACGTCATCAAGAAGATCCGGGCCGAGATCGACGTCTACGCGCCCGGACGCATGCTGCTGGCGGAAGCCAACCAGTGGCCCGAGGATGCGCAGGTGTATTTCGGCAATGGCGACGAATGCCACATGTCGTTCCACTTCCCGCTGATGCCGCGCATGTACATGGCGATTGCCCGGGAGGACCGCTTTCCGATCACCGACATCATGCGCCAGACGCCGGAGATCCCGTCCACCTGCCAGTGGGCGGTGTTTCTGCGCAACCACGATGAGCTGACGCTGGAGATGGTCACCTCATCGGAGCGTGACTATCTGTGGGAAACCTATGCCTCGGACAAGCGGGCGCGCATCAACCTGGGGATCCGCAGGCGCTTGGCGCCGCTGATGCAGCGCGATCGCCGGCGCATCGAGCTGATGAACGGCCTGCTGCTTTCGATGCCCGGAACGCCGGTGATCTATTACGGCGACGAGATCGGCATGGGCGACAACATCTATCTCGGTGACCGCGACGGCGTGCGAACGCCGATGCAATGGTCGGTCGACCGCAACGGCGGGTTTTCCCGCGCCGATCCCGCCGGACTGGTGCTGCCGCCGATCATGGATCCGATCTACGGCTACCAGGCGGTGAACGTGGAGGCGCAGGCCGCTGATCCGCATTCGATGCTGAACTGGACCCGGCGCATGCTCAGCGTGCGCAAGGGGCACCGGGCGTTCGGGCGCGGCACGCAGCGTTTCCTCTACCCGGGCAACCGCAAGGTGCTGGCCTATCTGCGCGAGTCGACTGCCGACGACGGCATGGACGAGACCATCCTGTGCGTCAGCAACCTTTCGCGTGCCGCCCAGGCGGTTGAGCTTGATCTACACGAATTCGTCGGCCGCGTGCCGGTCGACATCGTAGGCGGCTCGGTGTTTCCTCCGGTTGGCCAGCTCACCTACCTGCTGACCCTGCCGCCTTACGGCTTCTTCTGGTTTCTTCTCGCCTCCGAACGGACGCTGCCGTCGTGGCACACGCCGGCACCGGAGCCGCTGCCGGAGTTCTCGACCATCGTGGTACGCCATGACCTGAGCGAGCTTGGCTCCCCGCCTGCCCGCCTCCTGCTCGAGCGGGAGGTGCTGACCGAGTACCTGCCGAAACGCCGCTGGTTCTCGTCAAAGAACGAGAAGCTGGGAATGGTCCGCTTCGCCTATCTCACCCAGTTCCAGCCCGGACGCGGCAGCCGCGCCGTGCTCGCCGAGGTGGAGGCGCAGGTGGGCGACCGGACCGAGCGCTATTGCCTGCCGCTCGCCGTGGTCGACGAGGTGACCTCGATACCCCTCGCGCAGCAGCTTGCCTTGAGCCGGATCAGGCGCGGGGCCCTGGTCGGCTATCTCACCGACGGGTTCGCGGCCGACGAGTTCACCAGCAGCGTGTTGTCGATGATCCGCCGCTCGGCATCGATCCGGCTCGACGGCGACACGCTGCAATTCAGCAAGACGGACAAGTTCGACGAGATCGAGCTGCCGCAGCACCTCACGATCCGAAGGCTCTCGGCCGAACAGTCCAACAGCTCGCAGATCATCGACGACCTGTTGGTCCTGAAGATCGTGCGCAAGGTGCTCTCGGGGATCCATCCGGAAGCGGAGATCAGCCGCTACCTGACCGAGCGCGGCTACGCCAACACGCCGCCGATGTATGGCGAGGTCACCCGGGTCACCGCGGACGGCACGCCCAATACGCTGATCGTGCTGCAAGGCTTCGTGCGCAACCAGGGCGACGGCTGGGGCTGGACGCTCGACTTCCTGGCCCGTGCCGCCGATGACAGCATTGCCGGCGTGGAGGATCCATCGCACGACGACGCCTATTCCAACTACGCAAGCTTCGCCTGCGCGCTGGGCAAGCGGCTGGCACAGCTGCATGAGGTGTTTGCGACGGCCAACGACAACCCTGCGTTCCGTCCCGACACCGTCAACGAGGCGGACCTGCATGGCTGGGCCACCGGCACGATCGAGCAGCTCGATCGGGCGATCGAGGCGCTGCAGGCGGCGTCGGCGCGGGGTGACCTGGACTCCGCGACCAAGGCGCTGGCGGAGCGCGTAATTAGCCGGCGCGAGCCGCTCGAGGCGCTGGTCCGCCAGCTTGCCGCACGCGGCGGCGGGTCGCTGCGCACGCGCGTTCACGGCGACTTCCACCTCGGCCAGGTACTGGTGGTGGGCGGCGATGCCTTCCTGATCGATTTCGAGGGTGAGCCCGCGAAATCGATGGAGCAACGTCGCGCCCATTCCTCGCCGTTGCGCGATGTCGCCGGGATGCTGCGCTCGTTCGACTATGCGGGCGCTACGGCGGCGTCGCGCCTGGAAGGCGGCAGCGAGACCACCACGGTGCGGCGCACTCAGTTGATCGACCGCTTCCGGCGCAATGCGGGAGAGGATTTCCTCACCGCCTACCGCGAGGTGCTCGAAAGCAGTGCGACTCCCTGGATCCCGCGCGACGCCGAACGCCCGATGCTCGACCTGTTCCTGATCGAGAAGGCCTCCTACGAGATCCACTACGAAGCCAACAACCGTCCGCACTGGATCGGTATCCCGCTTTCCGGTCTCGATGCCATCGCAACCCGACTGCTCGAGAACGCTTCCCATGAAAATGAATGAGCATCTGCCGCACCAAGGTGCGATCGACAGTTTTGTCCATGCCCGGCACGGTGACCCGTTCTCGCTGCTCGGACCGCACGCGCTGCCAGGAGGTGCTGTGGTGCGCGCGTTTCTGCCCGAAGCAACCAGCGTCGAGGTGGTGGACCGGGTCAGCGGCGCACTGCTCGGCGAGCTGAACCGCATCCATCCGGACGGACTCTGGTCCGGCCCGGTGTCATCCGCCGCACCCTACCGGCTGCGGGCGCACGTGATGGATGGCGCCGGCGGCGAGAAGCTCGTCGAGGCCGAGGATCCCTACAGCTTCGGCCTGCTGCTCGGCGAGATCGACATCTACCTGCTGGCCGAGGGACGCCACCGCGAGCTCGGCCGGGTGCTTGGCGCGCACGTGATGGAGATCGACGGCGTGCGCGGCACTCGCTTCGCGGTCTGGGCTCCCAACGCCCAGCGGGTCTCGGTGGTCGGCTCGTTCAACCACTGGGACGGCAGGCGCCATCCGATGCGCCTGCGCAGCTCCGCAGGCATCTGGGAGTTGTTTATCCCGCGGGTGTCCGCGGGCGCCCTCTACAAGTACGAGCTGGTCGCTCCGGACGGCACCCTGCTGCCCTGGCGTGCAGACCCGGTCGCCTGGGCCACCGAGACGCCGCCGCAGACCGCCTCGGTGGTCGACGATCCGCATTTTAGCTGGAGCGACGAGGCCTGGATGCAGACGCGCGGCGCGCGTCAAAGTGCTGAGGCGCCGATCTCCATCTACGAGATGCATGCGATGTCCTGGTTGCCGCATGACGCCTCCAGCGGCGAGGCCAACTGGGACACGCTTGGCGACCGGCTGATCCCCTATCTCAGCGAGATGGCGTTCACCCATGTCGAGCTGATGCCGGTGATGGAGCATCCGTTCCGCGGCTCGTGGGGCTACCAGGTGGTCAGCCAGTTCGCGCCAACCGCGCGGCTCGGCTCGCCCACCCAGTTCGCCCGCTTCGTTGATCGCTGCCATGCCGCCGGTATCGGCGTGCTGCTCGATTGGGTGCCCGCACACTTCCCGACCGACAGCCACGGCCTCGCGCGCTTCGACGGCACCCCGCTATATGAACATGGCAACCCGTTCGAGGGCTACCACCAGGACTGGAACACCTTCATCTTCAATCTCGGCCGCAACGAGGTCCGCGGCTTCATGATCGCAAGCGGCCTGTTCTGGCTGAACCATTTCCATGTCGATGGCCTGCGCGTCGACGCCGTGGCCTCCATGCTGTACCGCGACTACAGCCGCAAGGAAGGCGAGTGGGTGCCGAACCGCTATGGCGGCCGGGAAAACCTGGAATCGATCGCCTTCCTGCAGGATCTCAGCCGGGCCGTGCATGATTCCGCGCCGGGTGCGGTGCTGATCGCCGAGGAATCCACCTCGTTCCCTCACGTGAGCCGTCCGGCCGACGAGGGCGGCCTCGGCTTCGACTTCAAGTGGAACATGGGGTGGATGCACGACACGCTCCACTACATCGAGGAGTCGCCGGTGCATCGCCGCTGGCACCACGGCGAGATCTCGTTCGGCCTGGTCTACGCGTTCTCCGAGCGCTTCGTGCTGCCGATCTCGCACGACGAGGTGGTCTATGGAAAAGGCTCCATGATCACCAAGATGCCTGGCGACGAATGGCAGAAATTCGCCAACCTGCGCGCCTATTACGGCTTCATGTGGAGCCATCCAGGCAAGAAGCTGCTGTTCATGGGCAGCGAGATCGCCCAGGGCCGGGAATGGAACCACGACACCGGACTCGACTGGTGGCAGATCGACCATCCCCTGCACCGCGGCGTGCAGCATCTGATCCGCGACCTCAACCGTCTCTACACCGCGTTGCCGGCGCTGCACGTCAAGGATTGTGACCATACCGGCTTCCGCTGGGTCGTGCTGCACGACCAGGAGCAGAGCGTGTTCGCCTGGCTCCGCTTCGGAGACCCGGGCCACAAGCCGGTGCTGGTGGTGTGCAACTTCACGCCGGTGCCGCGTCACGACTACCGCCTCGGCGTGAGCCAGGCAGGAAGCTGGCGCGAGGTGCTGAACACCGATGCTGCGATCTATGGCGGCTCGAACTTCGGCAACGGCGGAACGGTTGAGGCGCATGCGATCGAACTCCACGATCAGCCCGCATCGCTCAGCCTGCAGCTGCCGCCGCTTGCCACGCTTATACTAACTCCCGCCTGAAATCGGCGTCTGCATGCCGGCCCCCTGCCCTTCGGTTGGAGTTGATCAAGCCACATGAGCGAAGATCATGATGCGCTGACCCGGCGACTCTGCGACCTCGCGGGGGTGTCAACCGCCTGGTCCGACATCTTCGGCAAGCGTCATGAGATCGCAGGCGAGGACCTCGGCCGTATCCTGGCGGCGCTCGATCTCGGCGCAGAAACGGTTGCCGACGCGCGTGAGCGGATCGCCCAGCTCGAGACCGAGCGGCAGACCGCGCCGCCCATGATCACCGCCGAGCTGGGCGCGCAGGTGGCGATCCCGGGGGTGTCGGGAGCCTGGCGCATGGTCTTCGACGGGGACGGCGGCGGCAGCGAAGGAACCGCCGAGCCGCACGGCGACGGGTGCCTGCTCACCGCGCCCGACCGGCCAGGCTACCACCGGCTGCAGATCGGCGACCGCGAGGTGGTGGTCGCGGTGGCGCCGGCACGCTGCTTCTCGGTGGGTGACGCGCTCGGACGTGAGCATCCCCGGGCCTGGGGCTTGGCGCTGCAGCTTTATTCGCTGCGCCGTCCGGGCGATGGCGGCGTCGGCGACTACTTGGCGCTCGCCGCCTTTGCACGCGAGGCCGCCGGCCAGGGGGCGCATGCGCTGGCGATCAGCCCGGTGCATGCCCAGTTCTCCGCCGATCCCGAACGTTTCAGCCCGTACGCGCCTTCCAGCCGGGTGATGCTCAACGCGCTGCATGTTTCGGCAGCCGATCCCGGCGCCGAGGCGGCCCGGTTGGAGGCGCTTGATCTGGTTGATTGGCCTGCGACGGCGCGCGACCGGCTGGGCCGGTTGCGGCGCGAGTTCGATTCCGGCGCCGGCGACGACCCTGCCTTCCTGACCTGGCGCGCGCAGGCGGGCACCGCGCTCGAGGGGCACGCCTTGTTCGAGGCGCTGCACGCCGAGATCTGGAAACGTGATCCCGAGCGCTGGCACTGGCAGAGCTGGCCATCCGAGTTCGCTTCCAGGCATGCGGCCGGGATCGAGCCGTTCAGCCGGTCCCATGCAGGCGAGATCGCCTTTCACGCCTGGCTGCAATATCGCGCCGACAGCGAGCTTGCGCAGGCGCAGCAGGCGGCGCGCGACGCTGGCATGGCGATCGGGCTGATTTCCGACCTGGCGGTGGGAGCCGATTCCGGCGGCAGCCATGGCTGGAGCCACCAGGGCGAGACCCTGCACAACCTGACCGTGGGAGCACCGCCCGACCTGCTTCAGGTGAATGGCCAGAACTGGGGCATCACCGGTTTTTCCGCGCGTGGATTGCGACAGAACGGTTTCCGCGGCTTCATCGAGATGCTGGGCACCGCGATGCGCCATGCAGGCGGCGTGCGGATCGACCACGCCATGGGGATCAACCGGCTGTGGATCATCCCCGAAGGCCAGACCGCGGCGCACGGCGCCTATCTCTCGTTTCCGGAGGACGATCTGCGCCGGCTGATCAAGCTGGAGTCCGCGCGACACTGTGCGATCGTTCTCGCCGAGGATCTCGGCACCGTCCCGGACGGCTTCCAGGAGCGTCTGCAGCAGGCCGGCATCGACGGCATGCGGGTGCTGCAGTTCGAGCGCGACGATGACGGGTTCATCGCGCCTGCGCGCTGGACGCCGAAGGCCACGGCGATGACCAGCACGCACGATCTGCCAACGGTTGCGGGCTGGTGGTCCGGGCGCGACATCTCCGAGCATGCGCGCATCTTCGAGACACCGCAGGCCAAGCTGGACGAGGAACAGGCCGAGCGCGCGCGCGAACGCACGGCATTGTGGCAGGCGGTGCGGCAGAGCGGCTCCGCGGATGGCGCGGAGCCGGCGGCGTGGGACACCGATCCGGTAGTGGATGCCGCAACGGCGCATATTGCACGTTCCGCCTGCGAGCTGGTGATGCTGCCGGTGGAAGACGCGCTGGCGCTTTCCGACCAGCCCAACCTGCCCGGCACTACCTCCGAGCACCCGAACTGGCGCCGCAGGCTCGCAGCACCCGCTGGACGGGTGCTGGAGGATGCGAACACAAAGCAGCGTCTGGCGGTTTTGCGCAGGATCCGCGAGCGCCCCTGAGCGATACTGTTTTGCCAGGCGATATTGAGTCGGGTTGCGGGAAGCCTCATGTAGATGCTGGGCGCAGGCGCTACGCCGGGATTCCGTGATCAGGCTGGTGGTCGGATCGCCTGAGGGCGTTGGAGGTTCGGATGAGCAGGCTGGTCGTGGTCTCGAACCGTGTCTCGATCCCCGACGGCGACTCCAGGGCCGGCGGCCTCGCCGTGGCGCTCAACGCGCTCATGGAGCGCCAGGGCGGGCTGTGGTTTGGCTGGAGCGGCAAGATCTCGGCGGAAGCTGCCGCCGTCAAGACGCCCCAGATCGCCCGGCACGACGGGGTCGAATACGCCACCATCGATCTCTCGCCCGACGAGCTCGACCTTTATTACAATCAATTCTCCAACGCCACGCTCTGGCCGCTGCTGCACTCCCTGCCGGAGCAGATGCATTTCGACCGGCGCAGCCTGCACGCCTATCGCGGCGTCAACGACCGTTTTGCCGAGATGCTGCTTCCGCTGCTGCGTCCCACCGACACCATCTGGATTCACGACTACCACCTGCTGGCGCTTTCAGCCTCGCTTCGGAGCCGCAACATCCGTGCTCCGGTGGGCTTCTTCCTCCACACCCCATTTCCCTCGCCGGACATGCTGGGCAGCATCCCGGAGGCCTCGATCTTCATACGGGACCTGCTGGCCGCCGACCTGCTCGGCTTTCAGACCAGCAACGACGCCGAGAACTTCGCCGCCTCCGCCCAGCGGATCGCGGGTGCGGCACGGCTGCCTGGCGGCGGCCTGCAGCTCGGCAGCCGGCAGATCCGGGTTGGGGTGTTCCCGGTTGAAATCGAGCCTGGCGAGTTCGCGCAACTGGCCGAGGCGGCGTGGCACTCCCCAGAGAGCGAGCGCCTGCGCCGCAGCCTGGATGGCCAGAGCCTGATCCTGGGCGTCGACCGCATGGATCCGACCAAGGGGTTGCGGCACCGCCTGTCCGGCTTCCGGCGCCTGCTCGAGACGCGTCCGCAATGGCACCGCGAGACGACCTTCCTGCAGATCGCCGCCGAGAGCCGCCAGGATGTCGGCGCCTACCAGGACCTTCGGGAGGATCTGGAGCGCGAGGCCGGCTCGATCAACAGCACCTTCAGCGAGCCCGATTGGGTGCCGCTGCGGTTGATGGCACGCGGAGGCACCCGCGAGGCGGTTTCAGGCTACATGCGCGAGTCTCGCATCTGCCTGGTGACGCCGCTTCGGGACGGCATGAACTTGGTCGCCAAGGAATATATCGCCGCCCAGGATCCGGAGAATCCCGGCGTGCTGGTGCTGTCGAAGTTTGCCGGCGCGGCCCGCCAGCTCGGTGCGGCGATCCTGGTGAACCCGGTCGACCCCGACGAGATCGCCGACGCGCTCGACGTCTCGTTGCGCATGAGCCGACCAGAACGGCAGGATCGCTGGAACGCCTGCTGGGAGGCCATCAAGGACACGTCGGCACTCGATTGGGGCCGTTCCTTTGTTGCCGCCCTGGCCAGCACCCGTCACGATCCGACCCATGGCGCGCGCCCCGATCGTGATCCGCCCTCTCGCCGTGCGCCCGGAACCGATATCCGCCTGGTCTCACCCACCCAGCCGCCCAGCCGCACGGCCGGCTAGCGCAGTGCAGCCGCGGCTGCGGCCGCGGCTGCGGCTCGAGGCCGCGCTTGCGCTCGGCACCGCGGCTCGGCCACAACCCTCCCCATGCCGCCTCCCCTGCTGCTCCTTTCCGAAATCGTCCTGACGCTCGGAGGCAAGCCCCTGCTGGATGGTGCAGGCCTGGGCGTGTCCGCCGGCGAGCGCGTCTGCCTGGTGGGACGC
>CAXUNX010000056.1:0-17150 GCA_964252545.1 uncultured Acetobacteraceae bacterium
GTGCCGATGCGCAGCATCTGGCGCAGCACCTCGCGCGGCCGCTCCACCGCCTGCAGCGTGCGCGAAAGCACCACGTAGTCGAAGGCGCCATCCGGGTAGTGCCCGAGGTCGGCGTCGGCATCCCCCTGCATCACCGGCAGGCCGTGCGCCACCGAGCGGGTCACCTCCGCCATGTCGATCTCGATCCCGCGTGCATCGCATTGGCGGGTGCGGAACAGGTGCTCGATCAGCGAGCCATCGCCGCTGCCGATATCCAGCACGCGCGAATGCGGGACGATCATCTCCGCGATCAGCTTCTGGTCGAGGCGCATGCGACCGGCGACGGCTAGCCTAGAGCATTTTCCGATCAGACAGAATCGTCTGATCGGAAGAAAATGCTCGCTTATCAGTGAAGTAGAGCACTACTCCCGATCCGATTGGATCGGGAAGTGCTCTAGTCTCGCATGTTCGGCGGCTCCGGCGAGGAAGCCTCGTACGGTGCGGTCGAGTGCTGGCTCCTCCAGCAGGAAGGCATCATGGCCCTTGTCGGACTCGATCTCAACAAAGCTGACGTTCGCTGCAGCACGATTGAGTGCCCGCGCCACCGCGCGCGATTGCGCGGTCGGAAACAACCAGTCCGAGGAGAACGAGACCACGCAGAACCGAGTCCGCGTATGCCGGAAGGCCGCGGCGAGGTCGCCGTTGTGATCCGCGCCGATATCGAAATAGTCCATCGCGCGGGTGATCGTCAGATACGAGTTGGCATCGAACCGGCGCACGAAGCTGCTGCCCTGGTGGCGCAGGTAGCTCTCCACCTCGAACATTTCGCCGAACAGCGATAGCGGCGCGCCGGCATTATAGGGGTCGCGTCGAAGCCGGCGGCCGAACTTGCGGGTCAGCGCCTCCTCGGAAAGGTAGGTGATGTGCGCCATCATGCGCGCCACCGCGAGGCCGCGCGCCGGTATCAGCGCATCGGCCCAGTAGCGGCCGCCGCGCCAGTCCGGATCGGCGAAGATCGCCTGGCGGCTGACCTCGTTGAAGGCGATGTTCTGGGCGGAATGGAACGAGGCGGTGGCAATCGGCACGGCGGCAAACACCAGGTCCGGGTAGCTCGCGGCCCATTGCAGCGCCTGCATGCCGCCCATCGAACCGCCGATCACCGCGAACAGCCGGCCGATCCCGAGCTTGGCGACGACCTGCCGCTGTGCCCGCACCATGTCGCGAATGGTGATCGGGGGAAAATCGGTGCCCCAGGGTTCCGCGTCCGCGGGGTCGCCGCCGTCCGGCACGGGCCGCGCGGAACGTGGGCCGGTGGACCCCATGCAGCCGCCCAGCACGTTCATGCAGAGCACATGGAAGCGGTCGGTATCGATCGGCAGGCCTGGCCCCACCATGCGCTCCCACCAGCCCGGCTTGCCCGTGAGCGGATGCGGTTCGGCGACATACTGGTCGCCGGTCAGGGCGTGGCAGACCAGGATGGCGTTGTCCCCGGCGGCATTCAGCGTGCCATAGCTGCTCAGCGCGATGTCGACCGGAGCCAGAAGGGTCCCGCAATCGAGCGCCACCCCCTCGGCGAGATGGATCGAGCGGTGGGCGATCTCGGTAAAGGCGGGATTCAAATCCATCAGGCGAGATGATCAAGCACGGATCGAAACCTGCAGGCTGGAGACCGCCGCAAAATGCCAGAAGCTGCATGCGTCGTCACCCGGCAGGCCTGCTGGTGCCGGTTGCGACGGGCGCATCGGACGGGCTGAGTGGAGGAGCTCTCCTCGCAAAAACTTGTCATCACAAAGCAGTGCTTTACCTTGACATCACAAGTGAGTTACGTTCCGGGCCTTCAGATCAGAAATGCCAGTGCCGCGCAGATGACAGATGTCCCATCGCAATCCGGCTTCCAGCCGACCGATGCCCTGCGTGTGCTGGGGCATTCCGGACTGTTCGATACAGCCTATTACCTGAAGTGCAACCCTGATCTGGCCGGGCTCGGCTCGGAGGCGCTTGCGCATTACCACTATTATGGATGGCGCGAGGGACGGCGCCCGAACCTGTATTTCGACCCGGTCTGGTATCGCGGCCAGTATCCGGAGGTCGCGGCCGCGGACGTCAACCCGCTGCTGCACTATATCACCGCGGGCGAGGCGGAAGGCTGCAAGCCGATCGCCTGGTTCGACCCGGACTGGTATGCGCGCACCCACAAGCCGCCGCCGGGAGTCACCGCGCTGCGCCACTACCTGCAGCACCGGCAGTCCGGCGGCGTCTGCCCGATGCCCGACTTCGACCCGGCCTTCTACCTGCGCGCCTATCCGGACGTCGCAGCCGCCGGACTTGATCCGCTGGAGCACTACATGGTGCAGGGCTTCCGCGAGGCGAGGCGACCTTTCGAGGGCTTCGACCCGGTATTCTACCGCCAGCGCTATCTCAGCGACACCGACGCCAACCCGCTGCTGCACTATCTGGAACACCGGCAGGAGCCTGGCATCTACCCCGCCAAGCCGCGGATCGACACCACCATTCCCAAGGAGATGCGCCGCAACACGCAGCCGGGACCGCTGTTCGAGCCATTGCGGCCGCTGCCGGAGTCCGTCGCCCGCCGCGCCAGGGTGCTCGCCTATTATCTGCCGCAGTTCCACAGCGTGCCCCAGAACGATGCATGGTGGGGCGAGGGCTTCACCGAGTGGACCAACACCGCCCGCACCCTGCCGCGCTTCGCCGGCCATTATCAGCCGCGCATCCCGCGCGACCTTGGTCACTACCGCCTTGACGGCACCGAAACCCTGAAGCGTCAGGCGGAAATGGCGCGCAACGCCGGGATCGACGGCTTCGTGTTCTACTTCTACTGGTTCAACGGCACCCGCCTGCTCGACGGACCGTTGGAGGCGCTGCTCGCCGACCCGACCGTAGAGCTTCCGTTCTGCCTGCTCTGGGCGAACGAGAACTGGACCCGACGCTGGGACGGTTCTGACAACGAGGTGCTGATCAGCCAGGATTTCCGCGAGCAGGATGAGGCGGCGTTGATCGACTGCTACGCTCGCCACTTCGCTGACCCGCGCTACATCCGCCTCGACGGCCGCCCTTTGCTGATGCTTTACCGTCCCGCACTCGTTCCGGATGCGCAACTTACAGTCGCCCGCTGGCGTGCCTTGTTCAAGGAGCGCTGCGGCGAGAACCCTATCCTGATCATGGCGCAGGCCTTTGGCGACGACGATCCGCGCCCCTACGGCCTCGATGGCGCCATCGAGTTCCCGCCGCACAAGATCACGGTGGACATGCAGACCATCAACGGCAGCCTGGAACTGCTCGACGCGGACTTCACGGCGCAGACCTACGACTATGACGAGATCGTCAGCCGCTCCCTGGCCTCGCCCGCGCCCGACTACCCGCTGATACGCACCGCCTGCCCGTCATGGGACAACGATGCCCGCCGACAGGGCGCCGGCCTGGTGATGCATGGCTCCACCCCCGCCAAGTATCAGGGTTGGGTCGAGGGGTTGGTGCGTCACGCCCTCGCCCGGCCGTTCCACGGCAGCCCGATCGTCTGCATCAATGCATGGAACGAATGGGCCGAGGGTGCCTATCTGGAGCCGGACCTGCATTACGGCGCCGCCTACCTGAACGCGACCGGCCGGGCCATAACCGGCTTCAGCCGCACCGCCCGGCCCTCCGGGCGGCTCCTGCTGGTCGGTCACGACGCATTCAGCGCGGGAGCGCAGAGCCTGCTTCTGCATGTGGCCCGCCAGCTTCAGCGCGCCCATGGCGTCTCGGTGAGCATCCTGCTGCTCGATGGCGGCGGCATGCTGGAGGGCTTCCGCGCCGCAGCGCCCACCCGGGTGATGACGCTTTCGGATCCCGGGCTGCCCGCGCATCTGCGCCAGCTGCGCGACCAGGGGTTCGATGCGGCGATCGTCAACAGCGCCGCCTCGGCCTCAATCGGCCGGCACCTGCATGAAGCGGGCATCACCTTCACGTTGCTGGTGCATGAGCTTCCCGCCCTGCTCGCCGAGAAGAACCTGCTGGGCGGCCTGAGCGAAGCCTGGCCGCTTGCACAGAATCTGGTGTTTCCCGCAAAGATCGTGCGCGACAGCGTCGAGGCGCTGGTCGGGCAACCTGGCGCCGCTCCATCGGGCTCCGCTCAGTCGGACCCGATGCTGCCGGGCGAGACTCCGGTCAGGCTGTTGCCGCAGGGTCTTTATCGCGCGCACCCGTTCTCCGCGCGCGCGCGCCATGCGCTTCGCCGCCGGCTCGGCGTCGGCGAGAAGGAGATGCTGCTGATCGGGATCGGCTATGGCGACCTGCGCAAAGGCTTCGACCTGTTCTTGCAGCTCTGGCGCCTTACCCGCGGCACTGCCCGGAGCCGGTCGCGACGGGTGCATTGCGTCTGGCTCGGCGATCTCGATCCGGCCCTGCGGCTTTACCTGGCGGCGGAGATCGAGGCAGCGAGCGCTTCCGGCAGCTTCCATCTCCCAGGGCACGTGCCCGACGTGCCCGAGCACCTCAGCGCAGCCGACGCCTTTGTGCTGACCTCGCGCGAGGATCCGCTGCCCACGGTGGTGATGGAGGCGATGGCCAGCGGGCTGTCCTGCGTGGCCTTCGAGGGCAGCGGCGGCATCCCCGAGCTCATCGAGCAGCACGGCCAGGGTGCCACGGTGCCGCTCGGCGACGTGGCCGCCATGGCCAGGCGGGCGGTGACGTTTGCCGCCGAAGGGCAGGCGCGCACCCACTCCCAGCGGGCGCTTGAAGGCCGCAAGGCAGCCAAGCGGTTCGGCTTCGAGCGGTACGTGACCCAGTTGCTGGCGCTGGCGCAGCCCGCCTTGCCGCGCATCTCGGTGGTGGTTCCGTCCTTCAACTATGCCCGCTACATGAAGCAGCGGCTGGCATCGATCTTCGCGCAAAGTCATCCGGTGCTGGAGATCATCGTGCTGGACGACGCGTCCGCCGACGACAGCGTCGAGGTGGCGCGCACCGCCGCTGCCGAGTGGGATCGCAGCATACGGGTGATCGCCTCGCCACGGAACTCGGGCTCGGTGTTCCGGCAGTGGCAGCGTGCGGCGGAAGAGGCTCGCGGCGAATGGATCTGGATCGCCGAGGCGGACGACGCCGCCGACCCGGGCTTGCTGGAACGCCTGGCCCAGGCCTTGTCGGCCGCGTCGGGCACGGTGATGGCGTTCTGCGACAGCCGCTCGGTGGATTCCGACGGCACCCTCCTCGCGGACAGCTACAAGCCCTATTACGCCGTCACCGCCGGCAGCCTGCTCGATCAAGACGGGCTGCATGAGGGCGACGCGTTCGTCCGGAGTTGCCTGAGCGAGCGCAATCTGATCCTCAACGTCAGCGGCGTGCTGTTCTCGCGCTCGGCGCTCAAGGCGGCGCTCGGGCGATGCGGCGAGTCGCTGTTCTCCTTCAGGATGGCAGGCGATTGGCGCCTCTACATCGAGATGCTGCGTGAGCCGGGCGCGCGCATCGCCTATGTCGCCGAGCCGCTCAACATCCATCGGCGGCACGGCGACTCCGCCACCCACCGGCTCGCCGGACAGAAGCACCTTGGAGAAGTCGCGCGCATCCATCGCCTGGTGAGCGATGCGCCCAGCCTGCCGGACGCGGACCGCATCCGCCAGCGTGTCTACCGCACTCAGCTTGCCCGCCAGTTCGGCCTGCGGCTGGCCGGCGAGTAGGCGGCAAGGCTCTTGCGCTGGTTTTCCTTTTCGGAGGAAGAAAGAGCCATGTCCGGCAAACACCTGATGCTTGCGGCCTTGCTTCTGGCGGTGGGGTCTTCCGCCTCTGCCGCGTCCCGTCATGGATCCCGCGCGGCGGGCGCGCCGGTGATCCTCAGCCGTCAGCCTGGCACCGCCGGCGACCGCGCCGCGCGCATGCTGAACGCGCAGGATATCCAGGGTGCCGCGCGGCACGGCGAGAACCCGCTGGTGCTGATCGGCTCCGCCCGGCTGTCCGGACGCGGAGGCGACCCGGCGCTGTTCGTGCAACTGCAGTCGGCAAGCCTGTGCGGCTCCGCCGGCTGCTCGACATCGGTGTATCTCCGGCACAATCACAGCTGGCGCAAGGTGCTGGACTCGGTGAGCGGCCCGATCCGGGTGATGCAGCAGAGTCGCGCCGGGGGAATGCACGACCTGCTGGTCGGTCGCGACGATCGCTGGACATGGGACGGTCGGGTCTACCAGGACAGCCTCAAGGCGCCGCCACTGGAAGGCCTGAAGCGCTCGGTCGAGCGGCACCGCGCCTTGATGCGTCATCAGGTGGCGCCGCAACCTTGAGGTGCCGACCTCTGGTTGACCACCCGCAGCGATCGTGAACACCACAGCCGACATCAGACAAGCTGCTTGATAACAAGACCGCGATCAGGCTATTATCATATCGTTATCAAGATGATTGCGTTGCCGCCGATGGGTGTGGCAGCGCAGGTTCGAGAGAGGCGGAAGCACGCACATGGCATCGTTCGAGCTCATGCAAGCGCGTCAGGAAGCCCACCGCTTCCGCACTCTGGCTACCCTGGCCGATGATCCGACGCTGATCGCGAGCTATAGCCGGATCGCCCAATCCTATGACCGTCTGGCACGCGTGATGCAGGCGCGTGAGCCGGTTCACCTGCTGCACCCCGACGCTCAGGAACGCGGCATCATGTTCCACACGCGCCTCTCGAGCATGTCGGCACAGCACATCCGGATGCTTCATGCAGCAAGCGGGGCGTGATCCGGCCGGATCATGCTTCAGCGGTTTGGTTGATCCGGTTGCCCTGCGGCTGCCGCGGCGAGCAGCACTCCAGGCTCAGGGGACCTGGAGCGGGTGAAGGGAATCGAACCCTCGTATGCAGCTTGGGAAGCTGCCGTTCTACCATTGAACTACACCCGCATCGGTGCCCGGTTATACGAGCGGTGATGTTGGCACGCAATTCGGAACGCCCGACCCGGACCGCCTAGGGCGCGAGCCTGCAGGAAAGCAGCTCGTCGGTGTCGCGCACCGTGCGGACGCCGTTCGGATCATACACCTCCTCCACCAGCTTCACCCACTTCTTGACCGCGGGCACGTACCAGAAAGCTTTGTAGATGCGTCCGGTGGCGCGCGAGGGAATGGTCCGGGTGGTTGTTGTCACGGCTGTGGCGCCCTGCGGGTCAACTCGGCTTGCGGCAAAGGCGGACGCGGCCGGCGCCATCACGGCGGACCACTGCCCCGACGCCTCGATCTTGAGCGCGTGGAAATGTCCGCCCGGCACGTCCACATCCTGCCAGCCGACCACGGTATAGGTCGCGCGGACGTGCTCGCTGCTGTGCTGACGGTTGGGGTGGTCCTCGCTGTATTCGACAACCCAGCTCTTGCCGATGCGAAGCGGAAAGGAGAGCGGCCGGTTCACCACCAGCTCACGGCCGTCGACGCTGCGTATCCGGCTCCAGTCGGGACCCGTCAGCCGATCTCTCGGCGGCATCGACGAGCCGACCGGCTTGCTGCTGAGCTCGATCTCGTCGCGGCTGGCGCGGACCACCACCGTCTCGGCCTCGGTGCGGCGCCAGCCGGCCCGGTCCTCCACGGTGCTCTGATAGGTCCAGCTGTCGCCTTCGCGGATCGTGGGCAGATCCAGGCTCTGCGCCCGCGCGCCTGCCGCCAGCAGCAGCAGCGCCAGTGCGATCCAGGATGTCTGCACCCGCCCCTCCCTCGGAGCCGCCAGCATGACATGCAACAACCGCTATGTCGATGCGTAACCGGTATGACGACCCCGACGGTTGACGGATGCGGTGAGCGACGCCTAAAACGTGCCTCGTCTCACGGCGTTGATGTTGCGAGACCCTCGCGATTTGTTGGCCGGCTTGCGGCGAGGTGAAACAAGCGCGCTAAACAGGCGAGGGCGAACGCTGTGCAGCCTTGCACGGAGCGCGCTGCTATCCCTGGCCGGTTCTGTCTGGGCCTCGGGGAATCACAGATGAGCGATACCTTCCGCACCGCCACCCGCCTGCTCCATTCCGGCGTGGAGCGAACCCCGCACGGCGAGACCAGCGAGGCGATGTTTCTCACGTCCGGCTTCATCTATGACAGCGCCGAGCAGGCCGAGGCCACCTTCAAGGGAGAGGCCGCGCACTATCAGTATAGCCGCTTCGGCAATCCCGGGCTCACCGCGCTGGAACGCCGGCTGGCCGAGATCGAGGGCGCGGAGGCGTGCCGCGTCACCGCCTCGGGCATGGCGGCGGTCCATGCCGCCCTGCTGAGCCACCTCAAGACGGGCGACCGGGTTGTCGCCTCGCGCGCGCTGTTCGGCTCGTGCTTCTGGATCGTATCGACCCTGCTGCCGCGCTACGGCATCGAGAGCGTGTTCGTTGACGGCCACGATCTGGAGCAATGGCGCGCCGCACTTGCTGTTCCCACTGCCCTGGTGCTGCTGGAAACGCCGTCCAACCCGATGCTCGACATCGTCGATCTGCGCGGCGTAGCCGATCTTGCGCACGCGGCGGGAGCCATCGTGGTGGTGGACAACGTGTTCGCAACGCCGCTGCTGCAAAAGCCGCTCGAGTTCGGCGCGGACGTGGTGGTGTATTCCTGCACCAAGCATATCGACGGACAAGGGCGGGTGCTGGGTGGTGCGGTGCTGGGGCGCAAGAACTGGGTCGAGGAGGTGCTGCAGCCCTTTATCCGAAACACCGGGCCTACGCTGTCCGCCTTCAATGCGTGGGTGCTGATCAAGGGAATGGAAACGCTGAGCCTGCGCGTGCAGGCCATGTGCGCGAACGCGGCGGCTCTTGCCGACTGGCTCGGGGAGGTCCCGGAAATCCGGCGCGTGTGGTATCCCGGCCGCCCCGATCACCCCCAGCACGCGTTGGCGATGCGCCAGATGAGCGCCGGCGGCAGCCTGATCTCGTTCGAGCTGGAGGGCGGCAAGCCGGCGGCCTTCAGGATGATGAACGCCTTGCAACTGATCGCCGTCTCCAACAATCTCGGCGACAGCCGCTCGATGGTGACCCATCCGGCGACCACCACGCATATGCGCGTCGGCGCCGAGGAGCGTGCAAGATTGGGGATCGCCGATGGGGTCGTGCGCTTGTCGGTCGGGCTGGAAGATGTGCAGGACCTGAAGGACGATCTCGAGCGGGCGCTGGCCGTGCTGGACGGCAAGGCGGTAGGCCGCCGCGCACTGCCCCAGGAGCGCGCGGCGGAATGAGGGGGCTGCGCCATGAAGCATGATCGCCTGACCGGGTCTGGACGGGGACGTGAAGCCTCACGCGGCGACCTCAGCCCGGCGCAGGAGTATTTCGCGGTCACCCGGGGCATACGGGTCAGCGTGCGGCCATTCTACCTCGACGACCAATCCCAGCCGGAGGAGCGGCAGTTCGTCTGGGCCTACCGGGTGCGCATCGAGAACCATGGTCCGGAGAATGTCCGTCTGCTGCGGCGAACCTGGCAGATCACCGACAGCCTGGGGCGGACCCAGCATGTGCAGGGCGAAGGCGTGCTCGGCGAGCAGCCGCAGCTCGATTCCGGCGAGGCCTTTGAATACACCTCCGGCACTCCTCTCGAGACCCCCTCGGGCTTCATGACCGGAGCCTACCACATGGTCTGCATCGCCTCGGGCGAGCCGTTCGATGTGCGGATCCCGACCTTCAGTCTCGACAGCCCGCATCAGGCCGGCATGATCCACTGATGGACCAGACTTCCAAGATGATGTCGGCCGGGATGCCGCTCGTGGATCGACCTTCCCGGGAGGAGGCCGAAGAGGCCGTGCGCACGCTGCTGCGCTGGGCGGGAGAGGATCCCGGCCGGGAAGGGCTGCAGGAGACGCCCGCACGCGTGGTGCGTTCCTACAACGAGTTCTTCCGCGGCTATGAGATCGATCCGGTGGCGCTGCTTTCGACCACCTTCGCGGAGGTCGAGGGCTATGACGAGATCGTGCTGCTGCGCGACATCCGCATCGAAAGTCATTGCGAGCACCACATGGTGCCGATCATCGGGCTGTGCCACGTCGCCTACCTGCCGCGCAAGCGGGTGGTGGGCATCAGCAAGCTGGCCCGCGTCGTCGAGGCCTATGCGCGGCGGCTGCAGATCCAGGAGCGGCTCACCGCACAGATTGCCAACACCATCAACGACGTGCTGGAGCCACACGGAGTCGCGGTGATCATCGAGGCGGGACATCAATGCATGAGCACCCGCGGCGTGCACAAATCCGGCGTGTCCATGGTGACCAGCCGGATGCTCGGCGCTTTCCGCGACAATGCCGCCACCAGAACCGAGTTGCTCGCCATGATCGGACAAAAGCGGCAGGGCGGGCCGTTCGAATAGGGTGCGTCGACGCGCGGGTCGACCCGCCCGGTCAGACAGCCTGAGCTCTCAACGGCGGGCGTCCGCGGCTGAAGCGGGCGCTCGATCACGCGACCGGACAGGGCTCGGCGACCCCAGGCCCGACAAGCGCACCCTGCTGATCGAAGCGGCGACCGACGTGCCGCGCGACGACGCCCGTGCGGGTTCGAGCCAGCATGGAAGGCACAACAGGTGCATCTCGAGAACAGGATTGCGATCATTCGATCGTTACTGGGGCGGCGCGCGGCACCGATCGGGGGCCTTGAGCTGATCCGCTGCGGCATCACCGCCAATGCG
Source organism: uncultured Acetobacteraceae bacterium (assembly GCA_964252545.1). Classification (GTDB taxonomy): domain Bacteria; phylum Pseudomonadota; class Alphaproteobacteria; order Acetobacterales; family Acetobacteraceae; genus Lichenicoccus. Next base: position 10,564 of record CAXUNX010000056.1, read on the forward strand.
ACAGGCCCGGGTGGAGGCCAAGTTCGCCCGCACCAAGGAGCACGAGCCCGAAGCAGCGCCCCAAAGAAGCGCGGCGTGGGCGTGGCGCGACCCAACCAGATCGCCGGCACGGCGGCGTTTCCGGCGGGAGCGGACGCCGATCACAGGGTGGCGCGAGGTTGCAGGGGCGACGGCGGCAGCCGGATGAGCTGAGGGCGCCCCTGGAGCCGCAAGTCTCGTTGACATCGGGCGCGCCGTCGCGGACGTTCGCTCGCAGTGCCGTCCTGCGCACTGCGTTGAAGACAACCCCGAGGAAACAACAAGATGAACCGTCGATCGCTTCCCTTGGCAGCCGGGCTCGCCCTCGCCTCGCTTCCGCTGCTGGCGCAAGGGGCGCAGGCAGACAGCACCCTGACCATCGCGACTGTCAACAATACCCAGATGATCGAGATGCAGAAGCTCTCTCCGCAGTTCGAGAAGCTGCATCCCGACATCCATCTGCGCTGGGTGGTGCTCGAGGAGAACGTGCTGCGCCAGCGTGTCACCACCGACATCGCAACCCAGGGCGGCCAGTTCGACATCCTGACGATCGGCAATTACGAGGTGCCGATCTGGGCCAAGCAGAACTGGCTGGCGCCGTTCGACAACCTGCCTGCCTCCTACGACCTGTCCGACATCCTGTCGCCGGTGCGCGCGGGCCTGACCTACAAGGGCAAGCTCTATGCGCTGCCGTTCTATGGCGAGAGCGTGATGACGCTTTACCGGACGGATCTTTTCAAGAAGGCGGGCCTGACCATGCCGTCCGACCCGACCTACCAGCAGATCCGGCAATATGCCGACAAGATCACCGACAAGTCGAACCAGATCTACGGCATCTGCCTGCGCGGCAAGCCGGGCTGGGGCGAGAACATGGCCTATTTCTCGACCCTGGTGACCGCCATGGGCGGGCAATGGTTCAACATGGCCTGGAAGCCCACCATCAACACGCCCGCCTGGAAGGCGGCCTTGACCTATTATGACGGGATCCTGAAGGCGGACGGTCCTCCGGGCGTCTCCTCCAACGGCTTCAACGAGACGCTGTCGCTCTTCACCTCCGGCCATTGCGGCATGTGGATCGACGCCACCAGCGCCGCCGGCACGGTTTACGACAAGAAGCAGTCCCAGGTGGCGGACTCGGTCGGGTTTGCGGCGTTGCCGACCGGAACCTTCAAGGGCGGCCCGACCTGGCTGTGGTCCTGGAACCTGGCGATCCCGGCATCGTCCAAGCAGGTCGAGGCGGCACGAACCTTCATCACCTGGGCGACATCGAAGGAATACATCCAGCTGGTCGCCAAGACCGACGGCTGGGTCAACATCCCGCCCGGCACCCGGACCTCTTCTTATCAATCGGCCGAATACAAGCAGGTCGCGCCGTTCTCCGACTTCGCTCTCAGCGCGATCGAACACTCCAACCCGACCGGCCAGACTAAGAACCCTCGCCCTTATACCGGCGCGCAGTTCGTGGGGATCGCTCCGTTCCAGGCGATCGGCACCCAGGTCGGCCAGACCATCGCCGCTACCTTGAACGGCCAGATGACGGTTGATCAGGCGCTGGCCTCGGCGAACTCGGCCGCCGGTCGCGCCATGCGCCAGGCGGGCTACGAGAAGTAATCGGGCGGGTCGCAACAACCCGTCGAAATGGATGCAGGGCTGGGCCGCAACCCAGCCCTGCCCGCCTTCCGGATGTTTCCCGCGGGTCAGCTCGCCACTTGATTGGCCATTGCGGCCTGGCGGTCGCCAGGCCGCTTTTCCGCGCCCACGGTGCTGTCGCGCGCGGTCTGATGCTCCATCTCCCCGTTCAACTCTGCTCCGATCAGAACCACCGAGGCGGACAGCCAGATCCAGGTCATAAAGCCGATGGCGGCTCCAAGCGAGCCGTAGGTCTTGTTGTAGTTGCCGAAATTGCTCACGTAGTACGAGAACGCCACCGAAACCAGCAACCAGAGCAGGGTGGCGCCGACGCCTCCCCAACTGACCCAACGCCAGCGCGGCTGCGCCCGGCTCGGACCGTAACGATACACTGCTGCAAGGAAAAAACTCAGTATCACCAGCATGGCGGGCCAGCGTGCCAGGTTCAGCAAGGTGCTGGCGGTCGAGCCGAAGCCGATAAAGGCGAGCACCGCCGGGACCACCACGACGCCGGCCAAGGCTATAATCAGGAAAACGATGCCGCCGAGCGTGAAGGCCAGCGTCAGCAACGTGCGGCGGATGAAGCTGCGTTGCTCCTTTTCGGCATAAACCACGTTCAGCGCATCAAACAACGCCTTGATGCCGGCATTGGCGCTCCACAGCGAGGTCAGCAGGCCGATCAGCGCACCCAGGCCAAGACCTTTGGAGGGTTTGGAGGTCAGCGATTGCAGCTGTTCATGCAGGATCTGGACGCCGCCCTGCGGCAGGAAGCCTGAAACGCTCGATAGCTGGCTGGTGATGGTTTTCGGGTCGGAAATCAGCCCGTAAAGCGAGACGAGGGCGCCAAGCGCCGGAAAGATCGCCAGCAGCACATAGAATGTGACCCCGGCTGCCTCCGCCAGCACCCGGTCTTCGGAGATCTGATGGAAGACGCGCTTGCCGATCTGCACCCATCCGCGCGGCGGGATCTCGCTCGGCGTATCCGCGTCACGCCCGAGCGCCCGGTTTGAAGACTGGCTTTCCGCAGCTCCAGCCGGATCTGCGCGTCCCGGTTTCGCCTCGGAGGCTGGCACTGGCGTTGATCGGGCGGCAAACGAGTCCGGCTCCGATACCCGCGAACGCGACCGCACGAGCCGACCGGCAAACATTATCGCCGCCATCAGCGGGAACAGGATGCCGCAGATCTTCCAACCTCGCGTAACCTTCATTCCCGGCGTGCCCGTGCATCGATGTCGTTTGCGTAACGCCGCGCGCTTGCCGAAGATGCAGCTCGAACCGCTCAGGCGTCCTGGCGCGGCTTGCGGCCTTCCCGGGCCCCGTAGAACACGTAATGCACGAACGGGTTCTCGCCATGCGCGGCGACGTCTGGATAGGCCTGGGCGTACCAGGCGCCGTCGAAGAAGCGGTTCGGGTTGCGGCCTTCGCTGAAGCCGATGTTGAGGAAGTGCTGCACCGGATCAACTCCCGCAGCACCGATATCGGGATACTGCTCGACGTACCAGTCGGGATCGATGATCAGGGAGGCAAGCTCGATAGCCTCCCCGTTGACGCTCAGGAGTTCATTAAACGGCGACCTCGATGCTTGGGAAGAGGCAGGATCGGGTGAGGACGCTAGGGCCTGAGCCGATGGCACGGCCTGAGGGGATGGTCGGGTGAGCACTGGGCGTTTGTCTCCTTTTTTGCGTGCAACCTGCATGCCGGGGAATCGCCTTCGCCAGATAACCTGCCTGCACCCGTGCATACCAGCTTCCGCTCACGATTTCATGAGAAAATCCGGTCGCAGGTGTATTCGTTTCGACCAGAAAAGCGATCGGCAGCCCATATCACTGCCGCTCGAACCGCAACGATCTTTGGGATTTCGGCTGGCAGGTTGCAACGATCGGGGATCGCTGTGCGACCCGAAACTCCGATCCGGAGCGGGTGGGTGACGGTCTTGTTGCACCGGCGCGGTGGCCGGCGAGAGACATGCGCCAGCCACCGCAACCCTTCGGACGATACAGGTTTCTGTTTACATGGAAACAACCCCCCTCGCCTTCGCCGAGTCTGCGCTGGAGGCCCTCCAGCACGCCCTGCACGACCGGGAGGCCGACTTGCGCAACGTCCAACTCGCAACGATGTCCCCGGCCGGTCGACCCGGAGTGCGGACGGTGGTGCTGCGCGGGCTTGAACGCGCGCCGCCCTTTGCCGAGCTGCACACCGACCTGCGGGCCGCCAAGGTGCGCGACATCGGCCACTCCAAGGCCGTCACCATCCTGGCCTGGTCGCTGGCCGATCAGTTGCAGGTGCGGCTCGAGGGGGATGCCGCCGTACATCACGGCGACGACCTGGCGCTGGCCCGATGGAACGCCTTGTCGCCTGGGGCTCGCAAGCCTTACGGCCTGCGCGCGGATCCGGGGGTCTCCCTGTCCGACCCTGGCGAGCAGGCCCACCTGCCGCCAGCCGAGCAGTTCGCGCAGTTCGGCGTGGTCCGGGTGGCGCTCTCAAGCTTCGATGTGCTGCGCCTTGGTGCAGGCGGCAGCCAGACCCGTGCGGCCGGACGCTTCACGTCCGACGGCCTGGTCGCCGAATGGATCGGCCCCTAAACGGAACCGGGCGCTCGCAGGCCGCTCAGGCTGCCCATGCGCGGGCGATACGAGGCTCGCGGCCGCTGCCGATCCAAGCCTCGCTGCCGCTGCCGATACAAGCCTCGCGGCCGCTCAGGGGATGATGCGAGTTGCACGAAGACGGGCGAACAGATCGAAGAACGAGTCCTCCGAGGGCTGGTAGTCCAGGAAGCCAAGCCGCCGGCTCTTGCTCATGTCGGTGACCACCTCGATGGGGCGGCCGAGATCGGCATCGGTGTGCCAGGCGGACGCCAGCACCGAAAGGTCGGGCTCGACCAGCCGATGCCTGCGCGCGATCTCCGCCCAGGTCGAAGCGGCGCCGGCAAGCTGCTGCTCCAGCGGCGTGACCTGGCCAGGCACCGGGGATGCCGCCTCGAGGCCGAACCAGGAGGCAAGGCGCGGCCACATCCAGCTCCATCGGAAAACGTCGCCATTCACCACGTTGAACGCCTGGTCGCGCGCGGCTTCGGTGCTTGTCGCCCATTGCAGATGACGGGCGAGCAGGCGGGCATCGGTGATGTCGACCAGCCCGTTCCATTGCGCGGCCGAGCCCGGGAACAGGAACGGGCGGCCGGTCTCGCGGCAGATCGTGGCATAGGCCGCCAAGGTTACGCCCATGTTCATCGCGTTGCCGACGGCAAAGCCGATCACCGTGTGCGGCCGGTGCACGCTCCAGCCGAAGCCGTCACGCGCCGCAGCCGCGAACAACTCGTCCTCCTGCGCATAATAGAAGTTCTCGATATCCAGGCGCGGCTGTTCCTCCCGGAACGGAGTCTCGGGCAGGACGCCTTTGCCGTACGCCTCGAACGGGCCGAGGTAATGTTTCAAACCCGTGACCAGAGCCACATGGCGGACGCTGCCGCCTGCAGCAAGCGCGTCGAGCAGGTTTCGCACCATCGCAGCGTTGATCCGGATGTTTTCCGCTTCGGTGGGCTGACGCAACCACGTGGTGAGAAAGATCTCGGCCGGCCGCAGCGCACCTAGCGCCATGCGGAGCGCCGTCGGATCCAGCAGATCGGCTGCCACCGGTTGCACACCCTCGAGATCGGTGGGCGGGCGGCGCGCCAGCCCGTAGACGGACCGGCCGCCTCCGGCGAGATGCCGGGCCAGCGTGTTGCCGATGATGCCGCTGGCTCCGACCACAAGTGCCGAGTCCGTCATGGTGCGTGTCCTTTGCTGGTGTCGCTTGAGTGTCAGCCAACGGAGGCAACGTTTCGGATACGGACGTCTGGTATCGCCTACTCCACGGACCACCCGAAGGCCGAAAGCACACGGAGTTCCAACTGGAACACGCGCCCATGCGCCGTGACCGGATTATGGGGCGGGCATCTGGCGGCTGGGAGATCACATCCTCTCGCCGACCATCTCCTCCGCTCCTGAGCCAAAGCGCCTGCGCACGAACCGGGTCGAGGGCATAGGCGCGGACGCCGGAGGATTTGCTCGGATCATCATCCACGTCGGCAACGTGACAATCCTCGCAGTATCGCCCGCCGACTTCATCGGCGGGAGCAACGAACCCTGCCCAGATTGCTGTTGCTGCACCCTGCCCAACCGTTTTCCAGGTGAAGGCTGCTGCGGCTGTCGGTTGGGCTTCGATCAGCCTACGGGTTGTGTCGGTCAGCACCGCACCCGGATGCACTGCTGTGGCTCGGACGGTGTCAGCCTTGTGGCGCCGGTCGAATTCGACGGCGAAAAGGATGGTTGCGGTCTTGGACCGGCGATAGGCGGTGAGAGGGTCATACGGGGTTCGCTCGAAATGAGGATCTTCCAGATCCACATCAGCGCCGCGATGGCCAGCCGAGGAAACCATGACCAGCCGACCGCGGGGTTTGAACAGGCCGGAGATCCGGTTCACCAGCACGAAATGGCCGAGATAGTTCGTACCGAACTGCGTCTCGAAGCCGTCTGCGGTTATGCCTTTCGGGGCGGCCATGACACCAGCGTTGGCAATAACCACGTCGAACTTCCGGCCGTTGTCCAACAGAGCGTCGGCGCAGCGACGAACGCTATCGAGCGATGCCAGATCGAGTTCGACCAGCGTGAGGCGACCATTGGCGAGGGCCTCTTCGCAGACCTGTGCCGTCGCCGCGCGAGCCTTGCCAAGGTCGCGAGCCGTGCCGACGACCGAGGCTCCCCGAGCCGTCAGAACGCGCGCAGTTTCCAATCCGATACCAGCGGAAACGCCGGTGACCATCACCACACATCTGGTGAGGTTGATATGGTTGATGATGTGGTTTGCGGTGGGGGTAGGGCTGGGCGGCAATGGGTTATGGTTATGCATGGGTATTGGTTGCGGGGACAGGATTTGAACCTGTGACCTTCAGGTTATGAGCCTGA
>CAXUNX010000057.1:0-1018 GCA_964252545.1 uncultured Acetobacteraceae bacterium
GCCCCTGACCGCCGGGCTGCCGATCTTTCCCCATCGTCGCGGCGCGGCCAGGTGCACCGGGTCACCGGCGAGACCGACATCGCGCTGCTGCTTCAGCTCGATGGCAGCGGCCGCACCACGGTTGCAACCGGAATCGGGTTCCTCGACCACATGCTCACCGCACTCGGCCGGCATGCCCTGTTCGATCTCGAGATCGCGGCCGCGGGCGACCTGCAGGTCGACTTCCACCACACCACCGAGGATGTCGGGATCGCGCTCGGACAGGCGTTCACCCAGGCGATCGGCGACAAGCGTGGCATCCGCCGCTACGGACAAGCGCTGGTGCCAATGGACGAGGCGCTGTGCGAAGCGGCGATCGACATCTCCGGGCGGCATTTCCTGGCCTGGAGGGTCGCCTTCTCGCGCCCCAAGATCGGCGAGATGGACACCGAGCTGTTTGAGGAGTTCTTCCGCGGCTTCGCATCCAACGCCGGGCTGTCGCTGCATGTCACCTGCAAGGCGGGACGCAACAACCACCACATCGCCGAGGCCTGCTTCAAGGCGGTGGCGCGCGCGCTGCGCGAGGCCTGCGAGCCCGACCCTCGCACCCAGGGCGTGATCCCGTCGACCAAGGGCGTGCTGTGAGGCTGTACAGCGTGCATTTCCATCCGCCCGGCTCACCCCGGGCAGGCAGGCCGCCGGTGCTGGTCAAGGAAGGGTTCTCCTGGCCCTGCCTGATCCTGGGCTGGGTCGGGCTGCTCTGGTCCGGCGCCTGGATCACCACCCTGCTGGCCGGGGCGATCAGCTTCGTGCTGGCGGCGCTGCTGCGGCACGTCGAGGGCGGCTGGCCGATCCTGGTGGGCTGGCACGTCCTGCTCGGCCTGTTCGCCCATGATCTTCACCGCCTGGAGCTGTCGGGGCGCGGCTTGCTGCCGGGCCCGCTGGTCGGCGGACGCGACGCGGACTCCGCCATGCTGCGGCTGCTCGACCGCCAGCCGGGGCTGATCGGAGACCAGGCGTGATGCGGGTCGCGGTGATC
>CAXUNX010000057.1:1028-16888 GCA_964252545.1 uncultured Acetobacteraceae bacterium
GACTGCGCCCGCGGCCTCGCCGAGGCGGATGGCCTGCGCGAGGCGCTGCTGGAGCGGGTGGCCGCCGGCGCCCCGTTCCTGGGCATCTGCGTCGGCATGCAGCTGATGGCCGAGCGCGGCCTGGAGCACGGCGAAACCCCCGGCCTCGGCTGGATCCAGGGGGAGATCGCGCCGATGCAGCCACCCGGTCTGCGGCTGCCGCAGATGGGCTGGAACGAGCTGATGTTCGAACCCGGCGCGCACGCGCTGACCGACGGGCTGCAGCCCGGCGACCATGGCTATTTCGTGCACTCCTACGCGCTGCGCGGCCACGCGCCGGACGAGCTGGTCGCCACCACCGAGTATGGCGGCATGGTTCCGGCGCTGGTTGCGCGCGGGAACTGCGCCGGCACCCAGTTCCACGCCGAGAAGAGCCAGGAGGTGGGGTTGCGCATCCTCGGCAACTTCCTGCGCTGGTGCCCCTGAGATGAAGCCGCCGTTCGAGGCGGGCGCCAAACCGGCCCTGCTCGCCGAGCGCGTCACCGAACTCGACGACGACGACATCCAGGCGCTGTGCGAGGCCACCCACGCCGCGATCCTCGATGGCGGCGGCTTCGGCTGGCTCGCAGCACCCGGGCACCAGGTGCTGGAACGCTATTTCCGCGGCCTGCTGATGGTGCCCGAGCGCTCCTTGTTTGTGGGCCGGCTGGGCGGCACCATCGTCGGCGCCACCCAGATGCTGCGGCCCTCGCGCAACAACGAGGCGCAGGCGATGAGCGCGACGCTGACCCACAGCTACGTCGCGCCCTACGCGCGCGGTCACGGCCTGGCGCGGATGCTCACCCTGGCGGTGGAGGAGCGGGCCCGGGCGATGGGCTACCAGGTGCTCAACCTCGACGTGCGCGAAACCCAGCAGGCGGCGATCGCGCTCTACCAGAGCATGGGGTTCCAGCATTGGGGCACGCATCCGCACTACGCCCGCGTCGGCGGCCGCATCGTGCGCGGCTTGTTCTTCGCCAAGTGGCTGCAGGAGGGCGTCAAGCCCGATGAGTGAGCCGCGCCGCCTGACCCTCTACCCGGCGATCGACCTGAAGGATGGCGCCTGCGTGCGGTTGCGGCGCGGCGAGATGAACAGCGCCACGGTGTATTCCGACGATCCCGCGGCACAGGCGCGCGCCTGGGAGGCGGCGGGATTCCGCTGGCTGCACGTGGTGGACCTGAACGGCGCCTTCGCCGGCCGTTCGGAGAACCAGGCGGCGGTGCGCGCGATCCTGGCCGCGTCGTCGCTGCCGGTGCAGCTCGGCGGCGGCCTGCGCGACCGCAGCGCCATTGACGGCTGGCTCGAGGCCGGGGTGGAGCCGGTTATCCTCGGCAGTGCCGCGGCCAAGAACCCGTCGCTGCTGCGCGAGGCCTGTCGTGCCCATCCCGGGCGGATCGCGGTCGGCATCGATGCGCGCTCCGGCCGGGTTGCCACCGAAGGCTGGGCGGAGAGCTCCGGGCTCGATGCCGTGGAGCTCGCACGACGCGTCGAGCAGGATGGCGCCGCCGCCATCATCTTCACCGAGATCGATCGCGACGGCATGCTGGGCGGCCTGGCGATCGAGCAGACCGTGCGGCTGTCGGGTGCCGTGCACCTGCCGGTGATCGCAAGCGGCGGTGTCGGCAGCGTGGCGCACCTGCAAGCCCTGCGGGAGGCGGCGCGATGCTGTTGCGGGATCGAAGGGGTGATCGTCGGCCGCGCGCTCTATGACGGCCGCATCGAACCCGCGGAAGCGCTGTCGGTGCTGGCCCGGTGCTGAAGCTGCGGATCATTCCGTGTCTCGACGTGAAGCAGGGCCGCGTCGTCAAGGGGGTCAACTTCGTCTCCCTGCGCGATGCCGGCGACCCCGTCGAGCAGGCCGCGCTGTATGATGCGGCCGGCGCGGACGAGCTGACCTTCCTCGACATCACCGCGAGCCACGAGCAGCGCGACACCCTGCTCGACGTGGTGAGCCGAACCGCCGCGCGGATCTTCCTGCCGTTCACCGTCGGCGGCGGCGTGCGCTCCACCGAGGACATGCGCCGGCTGCTGCTGGCGGGCGCCGACAAATGCGCGATCAACTCCGCCGCCGTCAGCCGTCCCGCCCTGGTGGCCGAGGCGGCGCGCAAGTTCGGCAGCCAGTGCGTGGTGGTGGCGGTTGACGCGCGCGCGAACGCGTCCGGCGGCTGGGAGGTCCATACCCATGGCGGCCGCACCCCCACCGGACGCGACGCGCTGGCCTGGTGCCGCGAGGTCGAGGCGCTCGGCGCGGGGGAGATCCTGCTGACCTCGATGGACCGCGATGGCACCCGTTCCGGCTTCGACCTCGATCTGCTGCGTGCGGTGTGCGGCGCCGTGCGCGTGCCGGTGGTGGCCTCGGGCGGGGTCGGCACGCTCGACCATTTCAGGCAGGGCGCCGAGGCCGGAGCCACCGGGTTGCTTGCGGCAAGCGTGTTTCATTTCGGCGAGTTCAGCATCGCCGCCGTGAAGCAGTCGCTGCTCGAGGCCGGGCTGCCGGTCCGGCCGGCGGCCCGGAGCCCGGCATGAGCGGGCAGCCCGAAGCGCAGGCCGTCACCGCCGCCGTGCTCGACCGGCTGTTCGAGACCGTCTCCGCGCGGCGCGGCGCCTCTCCGGAAACCAGCCATTCGGCGCGGCTGCTGGGACGCGGCCGGCTCAAGGTGGCGCAGAAGTTCGGCGAGGAGGCGGTGGAATGCCTGGTCGAGGCAGTGGCCGGCAACCGGGAGAGGCTGGTCGGCGAAAGTGCCGACATGCTCTACCATCTGATGGTGCTGTGGGTGGATGCGGGCGTGCATCCGGAGGCGGTCTGGGCTGAACTGCGCCGCCGGGAAGGCGTCAGCGGCCTGGCCGAGAAAGCGGCACGCGTCGGAGAACGCGAACCGGGCAACGCAAATCAGGGAGGGAATTGAATGAGCATCCCAGCACAAACATCCTATGACCCCGACAACATCTTCGCCCGCATCCTGCGCGGCGAGATGCAATGCAACACCGTGTTCGAGGACGAACACGTGCTCGCCTTCAGCGACATCGCGCCGCAGGCGCCGACGCACGTGCTGGTGATCCCGCGCGGCGCCTATCTGTCGTTCGCCGATTTCGTCAAGCGCGCCTCGGGCGACGAGGTCACCGCTTTCTTCCGCACGGTCGGCCTCGTGGCCACCCAGCTCGGCCTCGACGAGCCGGGCTACCGGCTGCTGAGCAACATCGGCAAGGACGCGCACCAGCAGGTGGCGCACTTCCACGTGCATCTGTTCGGAGGCGGCCCGCTCGGGCCGATGCTGGCGCAGGGCGGGTGAGGCCCCGCCCGTTCAGCCGCTCTTCTTGCGCGGCGCCAGCAACCAGCAGAACGGGATCAGCGCGAAGCAGCCGACCGAGAAGGTGAGAAACGCGTCGTTGTAGGCCAGGATCGAGGCCTGGGCGACATACTGCTCATAGATCTGGTGGTTGGCGGCGGCCGAGATCGAGGCAGGAGGGCGTCCGAGCTGGCGCAGCATCGTGCTGACCTGGCTTTTATAGTCGTTGAACGGCTGATGGAACGGCGTCATCCAGTGCACCAGATGCGCCTCGCGTATCTGGGTGCGCTCGGTCACCACCGCCGTCGCGCACGAGATGCCGATCGAGCCCAAGACGTTGCGCATCATCGAGAACAGGGCGGAGGCGTCTCCGTTCAGTTCCTTGGGCAGGGTCTGGTAGGCCACCACGCTGATCGGCACGAACAGGAAGCCGAGCGCCGCGGCCTGGCAGGCGCGGTAATACACCAGGGTCCGGAAGTCGATCGCCGGCACCAGGTGCGCCGAGATCACCAAGGCCGCGCCGAGCACAAAGAAGCCGAACGCGATCACATAGCGCGGCTGGATCCGCTTCATGGCCAGATTGACCAGCGGGATCAGGAAGATGATCGTAAGGCCCCCCGGAGAAAGGATCAGGCCCGACAAGGTCGCGGTGTAGCCGATGACCTGCTGCGCGAACTGCGGCACCAGCACCGCCGAGGAATAAAGCGAGAAGCCCACCCCTCCGATCAGCAGCGTTCCCACCGCGAAGTTGCGGTCGGCGAACACCCGCAGGTCCACCACCGGCTTCTTGGTGGTCAGCAGCCAGCCGATGGCGCCCAGGATGCCGGTGACCGACAGCAGGGCCAGGATGCGGATGAAGGACGAGCCGAACCAGTCGTCATCCTCGCCCCGGTCCATCATCACCTGAAGGCAGCCGAGGCCCACCGTGATCAGCGCCAGGCCGACCGCGTCGATGGAGGCCTTGCGCTTGCCCGCCCAGGGTGGATCCTCCACCAGCGCGGTGACCGCCAGCACGCCGAAGATGCCGACCGGCACGTTGATGAAGAACACCCAACGCCAGGAATAATTGTCGGTGATGTAGCCGCCAAGCGTCGGACCCACCACCGGCGCCACGATGGTCGCGACCGCGGTGATGGCGAACGCCCCCGAGCGCTTGTCCGGCGGAAACGAGTCCAGGATGATGGATTGCTGGTTCGGCTGCAGGCCGCCGCCGAAGAAACCCTGAAGCATGCGGAAGATGATCAGCTCAGGCAGGCTGGCGGAAATGCCGCACAGGAACGAGCACACCGTGAACATGCCGATGCAGATCAGGAAATACCGCTTGCGGCCCAGCACCCGGCCAAGCCAGCCGGAGATGGTGAGCACGACGCCGTTGGCGGCCAGGTAGGAAGTGAGCGCCCAGGTGGCGTCATCGTAGGACGAGGCGAGATTTCCCGCGATATGCGGCAGCGAGACGTTGACGATGGTGGTGTCGAGCACCTCCATGAAGGCGGCCACCGTGACCACCACGGCGATCAGCCAGGGATTGGCCCTCGGCCTCCACTCCTGCGACCGGCCGGAGGAGCCGCTCACTTCCTGGCTCCCCTGCTTTCCGCGCCCTTCACATCGACCGTCGGCTCCACCGAGATCCCGAGCGGCAGCGGCTGGTTCGGGTCCAGGCCGTCATCGATGATGATCTTGACCGGCACCCGCTGCACGATCTTCACGAAATTGCCGGTCGCGTTTTCCGGCGGAAAGGCGCTGAACTGCCCTCCTGATCCTGTCTGGACACTGTCGACATGGCCCGACAGCTTCATCCAAGGATAAGCGTCAACCGAGATCTTCACCGGCTGCCCGGGCCGCATGTGGTTGAGCTGGGTTTCCTTGAAGTTGGCGACCACCCAGACTTCGGGCTCGACGATCGAGAACAGCGACTGCCCGGACTGCACGTAGTTGCCGCGCTCGACGTTGCGCTGGGCGATCCAGCCATCGTGCGGCGCCCGGATAACCGTCCATTCGAGGTTGAGGTCGGCGGTCTCGAGCTGCGCCTTGGCCTGCGCCAGCGTGCCGGCCTGCTGGGTGATGCGCGTGCCGGAGGTGCCGATGTTGGCTTCGATCGGGGTGTTCTGCTCGACCTGGCCTTCCGCCTCGGCCACCTGGCCCTGCGCCTGCTTGAGCGAGGCGGTGGACTGATCGATCGCCTGCTGCGTAGTGGCGGCGCGCGCGACGCCGTGCTGCCGCTTGTATTCGGTCTCGGCGTTGACGAGCGCTGCCTGGGCGACCAGCAGCTGGCCCTGCGCCTGCTTGAGCTGACCGGGGAAGTTCTTTTTGGCGACCTCGACCGAGTATCTGGCGCCGTCCAATTGCCCCTGCGCCTGCATCATCGATGCGTCCGCCTGGTCGCGGCTCGATTGGTAGTCGCGCGGATCGATGCGCATCAGGACCTCGCCCTGGTGGACGAACTCGTTGTCGTTGACGTCCAGCTCGGTCACATAGCCCGCGACGTGCGGAGCCACCGTGATGGTCCGCCCGGAGGTGAACGCGTCGTCGGTGGATTCCTCGAAGCGGGTGGTCCACCAGTAGAAGAAGCCGCCGACCGCCACCACCGCAATAAACACAACCAAGCCGAGCCTGACCCAAGGACGCGCCTTGTTGCGCGACTCCGCTCGCTGGTTGTCGTCCTGGCTCTGCTTGTCCTGGTCGCCCTGGCCTTCGCCTTTGGGCTGATCCTGGTCGCGCCTGCGGGGCGCCTTGTCGTCGTCGGGCCGCTCTTCGTCAGCCATGCACGTCTCCTGCCGGTGCACTGGGCGGACGCCGGCTAGGCGACTGACCGACCCGTTCGGTCAGTTCTTGGCACGAAGCCACGGGCCCGGCAACCATACTGTCTTTGCCCCGACTCAACCTGCGCTAGGATGATGGCGATCGGAGGAGCAGCATCATGGCGAAGAGCAGACCCAGGCCGAGCAACGCAACCGGCCCCGAAGCCCCAGCGGTTGCAGACGGGCCGATGCCCGCGGAGCCGCCGCCGCCGCTCGCCACCACCGATACGGCCATCCTTGAAGTGCGGGCGACGGGTGCGCGAATCGAGACCATCTCCTTGATCTTTGATCCGATCTGGTATCGATGGCGCTACAGCGACGTGGACGCCGCCGGAATCGATCCGATCCAGCATTATTTCGCGGATGGTCACAAGGAAGGCCGTGACCCGAACCGCTTCTTCAGCACCGAATGGTATCTGGCCAACAACCCCGACGTGCAGGCAACCGGCGCAAACCCCTTCATGCACTATATCCTGTATGGCGCCCGCGAAGGCCGCAAGCCGCGCGCCTGAGGCGGGCGCGCAAAACCGACGGCGTTACATTCTGTGCCTGGTTGAACCGATTGCGGTTACAGCCGTGCCGCACCCTGCGCAGCATCGAACCAACGCTTGAGGATCCAGATGCCGATCAACCGCACCTTCCTTGCCGCCGCCGTCGCCGCCGGCCTCGCCCTGAGCGTGGACGCGTCCGCGCAGAACTGGCGCCACGGCGGTCCGCAGGGCTTCGGACAGATCCTGGCCGCCGTGCAGCTCAGCGCTGCGCAAAAGCAGCAGGTGCACTCCATCATGAGCAGCGCGCACGCCCAGAATGCCCCGCTCATGACGCAGCTTCAGGCGCTGCGAAGCCAGCTCGAGGCGACCCTGTTCTCGACCGGCGACGTCACCGCAGCGCAGCTCATGCCGATGCAGCAACAGCTTGAAAGCCTCCGCGCGCAGCTCGACGCCAGCCGCATCCAGACTGCGCTCGCCATCCGCAACGTGCTGACCGCAGCCCAGCTCGCCCATGCCGCCAGCGTCCAGTCGCAGCTCTCGAGCCTGCACCAGCAGGAGCACGCCCTGATGATCCCCGCCGCCAGCGAATGAAGCGGCGCGGCAAGGCAGGGGCGTCGAGACGCAGCTGAACCGGAACTTCAGGCGGCGGCGGCGCCCGCCCGCATGAGCGCGCGATAGGCCAGCTGATCCTCGGTCATGCGCAGGAAGACCGCGAACTTGCGGTCATGGAAGCCCCGGCTGGCCGGGTCGGGTTCGATCACCCGCCCCGCCCTGGTCATCGCGGCCATGCCGTCCTGCACCGAGGCATAGGCTCCCCCTGCCACCGCGCCGAGGATTGCGGCACCAAGCAGCACCGCCTCCGGTTCCTCCGGCAGCACGATCCGGCAGCCGGTGGCGTCGGCATGCTCGCGCAGGAACACCGGATTGCGGGTGAAGCCGCCGGAGGCGAGGATGGTGTCGATGCGGTAGCCGGTGGCGTTCAGTGTCTCGATGATGTGGCGCGTGCCGTAGGCGAGCGCCTGCAGCGTCGCCAGGTAAAGCCGCGCCAGGTCGTCCGGTCCGGCCGACAGGCTCAGCCCGGAGATCATGCCGCGCAGGCTCGAATCGGCGCGCGGCGACCGGTTGCCGTGGAAATCCGGATCAACATGCAGCGACGCGGCGAGCATGGCGGGGTGTGGAACCCCGGCCGGCCACGCCAGCTCGTCCAGGCGCTGGTTCAGCCTGTCGAAGATCGAGCCGCCCTCCGCTGCCAGCGCCGGCGTGGCGGCATGGGTCTGCACCACGTGGTCGACCAGGCTGCCGACCGCCGACTGTCCGGCCTCGTTGAGCCACAGCTCGGGGATCATCGCCGAGAAATAGGGTCCCCAGATCCCCGGCACGAAGCGCGGCTCGGCGGAGACCGTCATGTGGCAGCTCGAGGTGCCGCCGACCAGGGCGAGCCGCCGGTCGAACACCGCCGGGCCTTCCGGAAGCGTCACGCCGATCGTGCCGATGCCCCCGGCATGCGCGTCGATCGCCGAGGCGCCGACCGGGATCCCCTCCGGCAGCCCGAGCTCGGCCGCAGCACGCCCGTCGAGTCCCCGCCCCTGCGGCGTGCCGATCGGCAGCACCTCGCGGCCGATCCGGGCAAAGCCCTCCTCGGCGAGCTCGGCAAGCCCGATGGCGCGGAAATACTCCGCGTCCCAGCGCTGCTGGTGGCCGAGATAGGTCCATTTGCACACGGTCGAGCAGAGCGAACGGGCATCCGAACCGCTGGCCCTCCAGGTCAGGAAGTCCGGCAGGTCAAAGAACAGCGCCGAGCGCTGCCAGCATTGCGGCAGGTTCTCGCGCAGCCACAGCAGCTTGGGAGTTTGCATCTCGAGCGACACCCGGCCGCCGACATAACGCAGCACGTCATGGTCGCCCGCATTGATCCGCTCGGCCTGCGCCTCGGCGCGGTGGTCCATCCAGACAATGACGTTCTGCGCGTCGCCGCCCTCGGTGCTGATGCTGACCGGCGCGCCTCCGGCATCGAGCGCCACCAGCGAGCAGGTGGCGTCGAAGCCGATGCCGCCGATGCGCACGCTCCCGCTCTCCGCCACCGCCGCGCGCACCGACCCGCAAACCGCGCGCCAGATATCCTCGCTCGACTGCTCGACATGGTCGGGACGCGGCCGCCAGGTTTGGATCGGCTGCACATGACGTCCGAGTGCCCGTCCGTCGGCGGTGAACACGCCGGCGCGTGCGCTGGTGCTGCCGACATCGACGCCGATAAAGGCGAGCGGGGACTGGCTCATCGTCTTCCTCCATCAAAGCTGGTCTTGTTGGATCGCACCGCCAGCGTGCATAAACCGCAGAACCAAGGATGCGCCGGAGCGCTGTGATGGGCAAATCCCCCGGCCATGGCAGGGCGGATCGGCTTCTGAGGCGCGCCCCGGAAATCGTGCAGGGAGAGGTCCATGTATCTCGAGAAATACAAGCTGGCAGGCCGGATTGCCGTGGTCACCGGCGGCGGACAGGGGATCGGCTATGCCTGCGCGCAGGCGCTGGGAGAGGCCGGAGCGCGCGTGATCCTGGCCGAGATCGACGCCTCGCGGGCGACCGACGCGGTGCGCAGCCTCGAGGCCCTTGGCATCACCGCGCACGCCGAGCAGGTCGACGTGACGAAGTCCGCCGACGTCGCAGCCTTGGCCGGGCGCATCCGCGCGCAGCACGGAGCGCCCCACATTCTGGTGAACAATGCCGGCATCGCCAAGAGCGACGTCAAGGCGGAGGACACCACTGACGCGCATTGGCGGCTGCACATGGACGTCAACCTGGACGGGGTGTTCTGGTGCTGCCGCGAGTTCGGCAAGCTGATGCTGGAAGCCGGTCGCGGCGCCATCGTCAACATGGGCTCGATGTCCGGCGAGATCGTCAACAAGCCGCAGCCGCAGAGCTTCTACAATGCTTCCAAGGCGGCGGTGCACCACCTCACCCGCTCGCTCGCCACCGAGTGGGCCAGCCGCGGGGTGCGCGTCAACGCCGTGGCGCCGACCTATATCGCAACCCCGCTGACGCTGTTCGGCAAGGAAAACAAGGAGATGTTCCAGACCTGGCTGGACATGACGCCGATGGGCCGCCTGGGCGAGCCGGACGAGATCGCGTCCACGGTGTTGTTTCTGGCGTCCGACGCATCCAGCCTGCTCACCGGCAGCATCGTGCTGGCGGATGGCGGCTATACGAGCTGGTAGGAGCGTCCCGGTGCCAGGCATGAGCCGTCGATTGCACACCGTCTGGCAAAACGGCGGAACCGCCGTGGGCGCCTTCCTGTTCACCCGCCTCGATGCGGTGGCACTCGAGGCCATCGCCCGGATCGGCTTCGATTATGTCTGCATCGACATGCAGCACGGCCTGATGAGCTTCGATGACGTGCTCGGCATGCTGCAGGCTGTTTCCGCCGGAGACGCCACGCCGATCGTTCGGGTCGCATCAAACGATCCCGCGAGCATCGGCCGGGTGCTCGACGCGGGGGCGCTCGGCGTCATCATCCCGATGGTGAACTCGCCCGAGGAGGCGGCGCGCGCCGTCGCCGCCTGCCGCTACGCGCCCGCAGGCAGCCGCAGCTACGGACCGCTCCGCGCGGCGATCGCCTATGGCGACGGCTACGCCGCCGAGGCCAACCGCAACGTGCTGTGCATCCCGATGATCGAGACCGCAGCAGCCGTCGCCTGCGCCGAGCAGATCGTGGCGGTTCCCGGGGTCGATGCGATCTATGTCGGCCCCACCGACCTGTCGCTGACCTACGGGCTGCAGCCGTTGCTCGACAATGCCGGCCCGTTCCCCGACGCGCTGCAGCGCATCGTGCAGGCGTGCACCCGAAACAAAATCATAGCCGGGATCCACTCCAACGTCTTGCTTGCTGCCGCACGGCACGAAGGCGGCTTCAGGATGGTCACCGTCAGCAACGATGTCGCGGTGCTGTTGTCCGGCTTTGCCGCCGACCTCGGCAGCGCGCGCGCCAGCACCGGCGGCGATGCCCACGGGTCGCCGGCGGTCAGGCTCGGCTATTGAGGCCCACCTGCCGCGGATCTCGCAACCGCCCGGATGGCCCTCGCCGTGCTGGATCCTGCCCGCTCCGGCACGGCGTTCAAGGCACCGGCCTGGTGATCTCGTAGACCACGGAGAGCTCCTCCCGGTTGCGAGCCGGAGCAAAGGTCATCCGTTCGCCGACCAGCGCCATGCCGCACCGCTCGAGAATCGTCCGGGAGGCTTCGTTCAGCGGCTGCGCTTCGGCCACGATCGTGTCGAGATCGAGCATCCGGAACGCGGCTGGAACCGCCGCCGCGACGGCTTCCCGCATGAACCCCCGACCGTGGTGGCTCGTCCCCATCCAGTAGCTGAGAAGGCCGTGTCGGTCCGCGATGCTGTTGCACGTGACGCTGAGCCAGCCGAGCAGCTCCTGGTTCGACCGCTGTTCGATAACAAACGGGAGCATCCTGCGCTCGACGGCCGCAACCCGCGCGTCCCTGATCCGATTGGTTGCGTCCTGCGTGGAAAAAGGCGCGGGCCAGGAGATGAGCCAGCGGCTGACCGCGGGCGTCATCAGGATGGAGATGTTGGCAGCGTCGGCGAGCCTGACGCATCGAAGCCGCAGCCTCTCCGTCTCGACGGGTTGAAGCAGGTCATGTTCGGCGTGCATGCAACGAAATTTAGGTGTGCGGGCGGCTGGCAGTCCAGCCCGGACACCCCGGCGAATGCCTGGTGGGCGGATGCCTGGTGGGCGGATGCTGCCGATCCGGATCGGCCTCTCGAGCCACCCGATGGCTGCCTACTGCTGCGTTGCAGGACGCACGACTATGCCGCTGGTGATGCGTCCGGCGATCGCCGCGTGATCCACCTTGGTCATGGCGTTGCGCGGGATCTGCTCCACCGTCACAGCCAGCTCCGGCACTTTGTAGGCTCGCATGGAGAGCACCGAGCGGGCGGTGGGGATGCCGGGGATGTAGCTGTTGGCCGTAGGGGGCGGGTCAGCTCCTGGCGGCAGCTACCGCTTAGGCCGGTCGTGTCGTTTCACCTGCCTCAGCCCTCAGCCGCGCAAGATGCTCGTCATGCAACCTTTGGGTTTCCCGGAGTAGTTCTAGAACTTTTCGCGCCTGCCTGGCCGCGTCCACGTGGCCGTCACGATCCATCTCTGCGATGATCGCCTCTTGCTTTGCAATGAGCCCTTTTCCGGTTTCCACATGCCGAACAACCATTTCGAGAATTGACTGTTCCATGGGGCCTCCTGCCCTCTGGGATGGACCACCCGACAGGTTACCACAGCCCCATGCGGCGACGCTGATGAAGGCTAGAAGCCAAACTGAAACACTACCGGCCGAGCCGAGACATTGATCTGTTCGCCATCTGCTGGCTTGTCAGCAGCTGCTCCGGAGACGGCCGTAGATGCGGTTTAGCCGCACGGCGCAATATCAAGGCGCGCCGGCATCATGGGCCCACGGCCTAGAACAGGCGGTAGCCGAAACACTCCATCCAGTCCCGCAGCGTCGTCTGCACTCCCTGCACCTGGGCCGGATAAAGCATCCGGCGCCAACGACCGCATTCTCCGGTCCTGCCGGCGTGATGGCGGTGCCACTGGCTGGCAAGATCATAAACGTCGCCGTCGCGATCGGTGATGGTCGTGGGTCTGCGCTCGAGCTCCGAGATGAACGCCTCGACCGCCGGCCGGCGCGTCATGCCGAAGATCTCGTCGCGGCATGAACGCGGCAGCACGCCGCCCAGATGTCCGGCCACGCCATCGATGGTGGCGGGATCGTCGACGAAGCCGGTCTCGTAGTGCAGCGTGACGGCACGCGGACTGGCCGCCAGCCGTACGCAGGCCTCGGCGGCATAGCCGACGTTGAGCAGCGCCCGATAAAACGAGAAGTTCTGGTACTGCATCAGCGAGACCACCGCATCGCGCGGGTCGCGCAGCGTCACCAGGATCGCCTCCGCACGCGACGCGATCTCCGCTATCCCGTGCCTCGCCTGGTGCGCCTTGACCACGTGCTGGATACCCGGAGCATCCAGGCCGCCCGCATCGCGCATGTCGAACACGAACCGGCCCTGGACCCGGCGCTTCGGCTCGAGCTGGTTGGCCACCGCCAGTGCGACGTTGTAGAGCCAGGTCGACCCGCTCGCGAACATGCCCTGGCACCACAGCACCGTCATCGCGCGCGGACCGCCGTCTCGATGCGGCACCTCGGTCGGGTCGGCATCTCAACAGGGCTTGCCATGCCGGTGGAGGTCAGCCTCCGGCCCGCAGCGCCGCAGCAAGGCTGATCTTTCCCATTGGACGTCCCTCGTGCGACATGGTGGGCCGGCCAGTCGGCGATCCGGCGGATCCCCGCTGTTTGGCCCCCCATTGCCGCCGAGACAAGATGTCCCGGCCACGGAGCAGCTACATGGCGGATTACATCAAGCCGGCCCAGACCATCGGCAACATGGTGGAGGCAGGAGCCACCAAGGCGTCGCTATCGGCCGGGGACCTGCTGGTCCGTTCGGCGCTCGCCGGCGCCTGTCTCGGCTTCGTCACCAGCCTCGCCCTCCTGATCGCAGGTCAGACCGGTCAATTCGTCGCCGGAGCCCTGGTGTTTCCGGCCGGCTTCGCGCTGATCGTCATTCTCGGGCTGGAGCTGCTCACCGGCAATTTCGCGATCATGCCGGTGGCCCTGTTCTCCGGCCGGATCACGCCGGCCCAGCTCGCTTCGAACTGGCTTCTGGTGTTCATCGGCAACCTCGCCGGGAGCCTGATCTACGCGGTCCTGCTCTGGATCGCGGTCACCGACGCCGGGCACACCACGGGCGGGCTGATCGGCAACCAGCTGCGCACCCTCGCTGCCGCCAAGACCACCGCCTACCAGGCGTTTGGCGCTGCCGGCCTGCTCACGGTGTTCACCAAGGCGGTGCTGTGCAACTGGATGGTCAGCCTCGGCTCGGTGATGGGGCTCGCTTCCAGCTCCACCACCGGCAAGATCCTCGGCTGCTGGCTGCCGATCTTCATCTTCGTCGAGCAGGGCTTCGAGCACTCCGTGGTCAACATGTTCGCGATCCCCGCCGGGATAATGCTCGGCGCCAAGGTCGGCTTGGCGGACTGGTGGCTGTGGAACGAGATCCCGGTGACGCTCGGCAACATGGTCGGCGCCGTGGTGTTCACTGCCGCGGCACTTTATCTCACCTATGGCCGCACGCCCGCCTCGCCGCAGGACATGACCGGAGACGGGGTCGGCACCGGACCCACGATGCTCGTCCCGCGGCCCCGCTCATAGCTGCAGCGCCTGGGTGCGCACCAGCCGGGCATACAGTCCGTCCTGCTCCAGCAGCTCGGCATGGGTGCCGCACTCGGCCGCGCGGCCATCGCTCAGCGCCACCACCAGATCGGCCGAGCGCACGGTGGATAGCCGATGCGCCACCACGATGGTGGTGCGCCCCTGGCGCAGCCGCAGCAGCGCCTCCTGCACCGTGGCCTCGCTCTCGGTGTCGAGCGCGCTGGTGGCCTCGTCCAGCAGCAGCAGCCGCGGATCCCGCAGCAGCGCCCGCGCCAGCGCCACCCGTTGCCTTTGGCCGCCCGACAGGCGCTGGCCGCCGGTGCCGACCCGGGTGTCGAAGCCGTCCGGCAGCTGGCTGATGAACTCCTCCGCCGCCGAGGCGCGTGCTGCGTCGCGCACCTGCTGGTCGGAGGCGTGCGGCGCCCCCATGCGGATGTTGGCGGCGACCGAGGCGTCGAACAGCAGCGTGTCCTGGCTGACATAGGCGATGGCGCCGCGCAGCTCGGCGATGCGCAGGTCGCGCAGGTCGACGCCGTCCAGCAGGATGCGCCCGCCGGACACGTCATGCAGGCGGGGGATCAGCGACAAGGCCGTCGACTTGCCGGCGCCGGACGGGCCGACCAGCGCCACGGTGAGGCCGGGCTCGGCATCGAAATGCAGGCCGCGCAGCCCTTCGCGGCCGTCTGGATACACGAACGACACGTTCTCGAAGCGGAGGTGACCCCGGCCCGGCGGCAGCGGACGGGCGTGCGCCGCCTCGAACACATCGGGCGGCTCGTCGATCACGCTGAAGATCCGCACCAGTCCTGCCAGCCCTTCCTGCACCGCGGCGTTGAGCGAACCGAGTGCCCGCAGCGGTCGCGAGGCCAGCAGCAGCGAGGCCACGAACCCGGAAAAGTTGCCCAAGGTGGCGCCCCCGGTCGCGGCGCGCCATCCGGCGAAGCCGAGCACCGCCGCCACCGCCACGCCGCCCAGCAGCTCCAGCACCGGATCCACCCGGGCACGGCCGCGCGAGATGCGCAGGAAGGCGCGGTGCAGCAGGTCGAAAGAGTGCCGCGCCCGCTGTTCCTCGGATTGTTCCAGGCGATAAACCCGCACCGTCCGCGCCTGGGCGAAGCTCTCGTTGAGCAGGGTCGCGGTATCGCCGATCTGTTCCTGCATGCCGCCCGAGGCGCGTCGGACACGCTTGCCGATCCGCTGGATCGGCACTGCGGCGACCGGGTAGAGCAGCGCTGCAACGAGGCTCAGCTCCCAGTCCATGTAGAGCATGGTCGCCACCAGTCCGACCACGGTGACGGTGTCGCCCAGGGAGTTGACCGCCCGGATCATCGCCTCGCGTATGGTGACCGCGTCGGTGGTGAATCGGGCGGCGAGCTGCGCCGGCGCTTCCCGCTCGATCCGCGCGATGTCGGCACGCATCAGGTGGCTGAACATCCGTGCCTGCAGGTCGCGTATCACGATCAGCACCAGGTTCTGCACCGACAAGGTTTGTCCGTACTGCGACGCCGCCTTGGCGCCGGTGATCAGCACCACCAGTGCTGGCACCTGGTAGAGGATGCGCGGATCATGCGCGGAGAACATGTCGAGTGCCCGGCTGATGACCAGCGGATACAGGCTGGTGAGGGCCGCCATCAGCACGGTGAGCACCAGGATGGCCAGCAGCCTGCCACGATGCCGGCCGACCTCCTCGCGCCAAAGGCGGCGAAGCAGGGTGGTGCTGGCGGCATTGGAGCGAGCCGCTTCCCGCTGCAACCGGGTCGCCATGGGAGGTGCCGCGTCCATGCGCGGCCTCTAGCAGGCGGAGGTTCCCAGGGGAATGCCGCCAAGTGTTCGAAGCTGCTCCAGGCAGGCATCGTGTCCGGCGCTGCAGCCCCCTGCACGCCACCAGGCGCGGGTTTGCGCCAGCAACTGCCCGACCGCGGGCCCGGGCGGAAGGCCGAGCGCCAGCGCGTCCCGACCGGCCAGCGGAAACACCGGCCGCACCGCACCGCGGAGCCGGC
>CAXUNX010000058.1:0-16807 GCA_964252545.1 uncultured Acetobacteraceae bacterium
AGGAAGCCCGCCGTGCTGGCGACCACGATCACGCCGGCCCGGGCGGCCCCCGCCTCGGCGCGCTCGATCATTGGGGGCAGCAGCCTGCGAAGCAGCACCAGCGGCGCCATGACGTTGACCGATACCGTGTCGCGCAGCCCGGCTTCCGGCGCCGACAGGAAGTCGCCGAACGGGCCCTGGCCCGCGTTGCAGACCAGCAGGTCGAGCTCGAAGCGCTGGGCTGCGTCGCACACCGCCTCCAGCCCTTCGGCGGTGGCAAGGTCGGCGGCCACCGTCTCGACCAGCCGGCCCGCCCCCACGGAGGCCGCCAGCGTTCCGAGCGCCGCCTCGTCGCGCCCGGTCAGCAGCAGCGAGGTGTCCGGCGGCATCGCCCGGGCGAAAGCCTCGCCGATGCCGCTGGTGGCTCCGGTGATCAGGGCGGCACGTGCAGGGGGGCGTATGGACATCATGCTGATGAGATGGGCCGCCGCCCGGTTATGCAAGACGGGCGGCGCGTCACATCTTGCGTCAGCCGATCACAAGCCGGAGGAACGCGCCCAGCCGGCGATCGCCTGGTTGGCGGCGGTCGGCTGCTCGAAGATGCTGACATGGGCGGCGTTGGGGATCAGCGACAGCGTGGAGCCACGGATCGCCGCGTGCAGCGACTGGGCGACCGGGAACGCATACACCCCGTCATCGACGCCCTCGAGCACCAGCGTCGGCACCGCGATGGTCGGCAGCAGCGCAGTGTAGCTTGGACGGGTGGCCAGGGTCACCGCGCCGTCCTGGACGCCGCTCAGCGAGGCCTCGTCGATGATGTCGTCGATGGCGGTACCGACGGCGGGATGGTTCAGCAGGGTGTTGCCGGTGAGCAGCATCGGCACGATGTTCGGCAGGATCGCGGGAACGCCCTGCTCGGTGGCCTGGACATAGAAGCCGGCCCATTCGAATTGCTCGACGGGGGGTGCGGCCATCGCCACCGTGTCGATCAGGATCATGCCCATGAAGCGCTGCGGGGCTTCCCGGTAGAGCTCCTCGGTGATCAGGCCGCCCATCGAATGGCCGCCGATGATCGCCCTGGTGATGCCGAGATGGTTCATCAACGCGATCACATAGGCCGCATAGGTGGCGGTGGATGGCAGTCCGGTCTGGGCGGAAGAGCGCCCGAAGCCGGGCAGGTCGAGGGTGATCACCCGGAACGAGGATTCGAGGCCGGTCTGCTGATAGCGGAACAGCGCGCCCGACAGCGGATAGCCATGGATCAGGATCAGCGGAGTGCCATGGCCGGTGTCCTGATAGAAGATGGTGGAGCCGAGCGCCGAGAAGGTCTGGCCCTGACGGGTATCGGCTGCCTGCGCCTGCTGCACGGTGGGCGGTGTTTGCGCCCGGGTGGGAGCAAACGGCACCAAGCCCAGCAACACGGGTGCCGCGAACAACAATTTCCGCAAGGCTGTTCTCCTTCAACTGCAAATCGCTCGCTAAACAAACAACCCTCTCGAAAGTTCTCGCAAATTCCAGCAGGATTACAAAGCGTGAGGCTGCGGCAGGCAAGCCGCGTGCGTGGATCCGAACTCCAGGTTTCGACATGGAGTTCCAGGTTTTCGCAGCAGGCATCCAGCAGGTCGGCGCTCAGCGATCGCTGGCGGCGGCCGCGACCTGCGGGAACATGGTTTTGGTGATTGGTCTCACTTGTTGGCGCTCTCAAAAACCTGCATCATCTAATTTCGTAACTGTTTCGATCTATCCGTTGTTTTGCTTACGAAATATGTTGCGGGGGATCCGGCGTGTGTGCAACGGATGGCTTGCAACAACCAGGCAGACCACCGATGGGCCGGCTTTGCACGCGCCAACCTGAGCTGTGCTCTGTTTGCGGCCAGCCGGTTTCACAGGAACAGGGCTATTACAACCGCCCGGAAGGGCTGCGCTGCCTGCCATGCACCGACGTGCAGTGGCAGCACTGGGATCTGCAGACACAGGCGACCCCGCTGGGCGCGATGGAACACGCCGACAGCCTGCCGTGAGCGTGTGCGGGCGGGCGCCGCCGCCGGCAAGAGGCCGGATCTGGTTTTCAGGGCGGCCCACGCCCGGTTTTTAAATGATCCGGGTAGCCTTGCATGCCTGGCGAGGATGGCCGATGCGTGCCGCGCATCGCGCCGGCAGCGCGGGGCCCAGAACCTGACGCTGCAGCCGGTCAGGGTCGAGCCTGGCGGGCTGCAAACAAACCGCGAAACAATGCCGCGCCTTTACTCTTCCTTCATGAGATCGCGATAACCTCAAGGATGCCGCGCAGACACCATCCCGGCCTGGACGGACCGCTTGTTGTTGAGCCGCCCCGACACCGAAAAACAAGAGCAACGGCGGGTGAGGTCATGATCTCGGAAGACGCCATATTGTCCTATCTGACCATCGACGGGAAGGTGTTCATCGCGCCGCAATATGCGTATGGCGGCTGCCCGGATTTCGTGGCGCTCGATTTCGCTCGACGCGAGATCCTGGTGGTCGAGTTCACCGACGCGGCCGACTGGAAGCCTTTGGCGACGCGGATCACCGACCGGACCGGGCGCTGGTTCCAGCCCTTGCGGCTGCAGCTCGAACGCGACCGGGTGGTCGATGCGAGCTGGTCCGGTCCGCGGTTTCTGGGGTTCGTCCGGGAAAGCCTGATCCCCGGCCTCGAGGCGTGCTTCGCCGCCGACGAGGATGTGACGTTCTTTTCGTGCGAGCAGGCCTGCTCGTTGTGGCGTTCCGGTGAAGCGCGGATCGCCACCGGCCTTCCGGACAGGCGGCTGAAAGGAAGCGCCGAGCCCAGGCCTTCAACCGCGTCCAGGCCGGCCGTCCGGGGCGAGCCCGGGCCAAGGCCGCAGACCAGGCTCTGGCCGGCCGACGGCCTGACCAGCGGCATCGTCTGAGGCGTCGCCGGCACGATCATCGTTGCCTGCCGCGCGCCAGAGCCGACGCGGGCATGGATCCAGGCAGGGTCCCGCGCGTTCGAACAGCCAGACAGCCCAGCAGGAGCAACCGATGCCGCAATCCGCGACCCTCAAGCAGGTTTATGCCGACGAGATCAGGGACCTGTGGTCCGCCAACGACCAGATGAGCCGAGCCATCACGACAATGGCCGAAAAGGCGCATGACGCCAACCTGAAGCGCACGCTGCAGACCTCGGTGACCGGCATCACCAAGCACACCGAAACCATCATGAAGCTGGTGAAGGATCTCGGCGGCGAGCAGGGCAAGGAACACTGCAAGGGCATGGAGGGCCTGGTCGAGGAAGCGACCAAGCACGTCGTCAAGGAGCCGCCCGCCGACGGCGACCTGCTTGATCTCGAGATCATCGCCCAATACCAGCGCATGTCGCATTACGGGCTTGCCGGCTTCGGCTGCGCTGCCGCCTATGCCAAGGCGCTTGGTCTGGAAGAACACATCGCCAAGTTGAAGTCGATCGTCAGCGACATCTACAAGGCGGACGAATACGCGACGCAACTCGGCGAGAAGGCCGCCAAGATCGCGCCGAGAGGCTGAACCACCCTGCTGCCCCGGCCGCCGAGCGGCCGGCGGCGGCAATCGCCGCGCCGACAAACGCCTCCGCCGGCGCTAGGCTGCGGGAATCAGGATGCCGGGCACCATGGCATGGATCATTTCCACCGGATGTCGCGGCTGACTTGCAGCAGCAACCTGGACCTTGCAACCACGTCGCGACTTCTCGACACCATTTCGCGCATGCTGGCGGTGCGCTGGGCGACCAGGAGGTGGTGACGGCCGAGCGCTTCCGTCACCTCGGTGATCGACTCCAGCACACCGGTCTTGGCGGCACGTCGCAACTCCGGCATTTCAGGCCATCCCGAATACGAGAAAAGAGCCTTGATCTGCTCCAAGCTTTCGCCGGGCGGAACAGTTCGCACCAGCAAACGGGATATTCATACTTGATGAGATAATGCCGCGTCAATTAGTGGTTGTGTCTTTTCTGAGGCAGTTGGCACCAGGGGATTTCGATCAACGTCGAGCCTCCCGGGTATGCAACGAGGGATGTTGCTCCGCCCGGTGGCAAGACAGGTCGCGCCGACAGGCACCGGATCACGGTTGGGCGCCGACTGCCACCCTCGCTGCCGTCGGCCAGCGCCGAACCACCACGTCCCAGGTTTCCTGCGCGGATCGCGGCGCCAGATTGTCCAGCTCGTCAAGCACGGCTGCGGGAAGCCGCGCCAGCAGGGTGGCAAGCGAATAGATCCGGCCATCATGCTCCACCGCCAGCAGGCTGTGCGGCGAGTCGGTGACGCCGGCCTGCTCCAGGCGGAGGCGCACCACCGGAGCCGGAAAGGGGATGATGTCGCTTGGCAAACCGGTTCTCCCGCGCTGCAGGGCAAGCTTGCCAACTCACCACACCCTCGGCAACCGTAAAGTTCTTTGTTTGTTCTGGATTACCGCGCTGGGCCGGCCAGCTGGGCTCGCACCCCGTGGGCCGCACCGCTCAGAGCTGGCTCACGCCATGCAGGATGATGGTTGCGCCATCGGTCAGGTGCAGCGCCAGCCCGGCGCTCGATACCGAGGAACCGCTGGAGGCATCGCCGATTCGATCCGTGCCTGGCCGGAAGCCGTAGATGTTGAGCGTCCCGCTGCTGGCGGAATACAGGTCTGCCTGGCCGGTGCCGCCGAACACCGAGCTGGAACCGCTGCTTTGGATGATGGCGGGGCCGCCACCGATATTGACGACCGAGTTGCCGGACAGCTCAAGGGTCTTGAGCCCAGGCTCTGACCCGGTGAAGTAGTCGTCGGTTCCGACATCGTTGCCGCCGAACAACGTCTCGTTGCCGCTGCCGGCCACGAAGTAGTCGCCGCCGCTGGTGCCACCCGTCAGCGTGTCGCCGTTGCCGCCCGCATCGAGCACGGTGCCGACACCGGAGTTGCTGCCGGTGAGCAGGTTGTTGCCGCCGGCGCCGCCCTCGATCCAGCCGCCGCCGGCACCGGCGCTGATCGTGTCCGAGCCGAGGCTGCCGATCACGTCGGCATAGCCGGTGCCGCCGGTGTAATCGAGCCCGCCATCGGTGAACACCGCCTGCTGGCCGGCGCCGCCCGCGACGGTGGCGGCGCTGGAAAGAACCAACGTGCCGCCGTCCGCCGCGTAGGTGATCGCACCCGAGCCGCCGAACACCGTCGTGCCGCCGCCGCCGCCCGACACCGTGGTCGCGTTGCCGCCAAGGATCAGCTCGTTGCCGCTGCCAGACAGGTGGACGTTCAGCGAGCCGCTCGGGTCGGCGTTCGAGACCACGACGTTGTTGTTGCCCTGGAGGCCGACCGCCTCACCCTGGGCCACGACCCGGACGGTGTCGCTGTTGCCGACAACCGTCACGCCCGCCGCCGTGTCGGCCAGCGCGTTGGAGTTTCCGACGATCGCTTCGGTGGAATGCGGATCGGTGGTGAAGGACGCGTTGCTCTCGGTCCGGGTGAGCCCGTAAAGCGCGCCGTTACCGGTGCCGGCATCGGTGAACTGGTCGGTGTAGATGACCGTGCCTTGAGGGCTCTCGACCGCCGCGGTTTCCTTGCCGACGGCATCATAGCTGAACACGTAGGTGTTGGTGCCGGTGGCGATGGTGCCGCCGGTGAGGACCCCAGCCGCGTTCTCCTGCACCGTGACGTTGGTGATCGCCGCCTGGTCGATGCCGAGGAAGTTGACCGAGCCCGCACCCTGATAGCTCGACCAGTAGGTTGACAGGAACGTGCCGCCATCGACGGGAACGTTCCAGATCTCGCTGGCGAGATAGCTCTTCGCCTGCGCTTGGTCGGAAATCGTCTGGAGCAGGCGCAGCTCGTCGGTGTTTCTGGCAGTGTCGGAGGTCGTGTTGAAGAACCCGAGACCGTTCGCCATGTCGGCGGGCACGGGGTTGCCGGGAAGGCTGGCGTCGATCTGCGCCTTGATCCGGGCTTCGTCGTCTCCGGAGGTGCCCTCGCTTGCGAACTCGGTCATCACCGCCTGCTCGACCGAGTAGCTGCCGTACTGCCCGGCATTGTAGAGCGGCGCCAGGGTCGGGTCGAACCAGTGGCCCAGCTCGTAGCCGAGTTCACCAACAAACACCGATGCCGGAGTGACCGGGTCGCCGGCCTGTGTGAGGCTGCCGCTCTCATAGGGGGTCTGGCTGTCGTCGTAGGTGCCCAGGTCGGAGATGTTGATCGCGTCGGAATGAAAGAAGCTCGAGGCGCCCGCCTGGCTGTTGTTCTGCAGCTGGATCACCGTCCGGCCGCCGGACTCGTCCGGCGTCGCGTCGAGCTGCTGGATTTCCGAAGCGAGCAGCGGCGACCGGTTGATCAGGTTGACCGCATCCGACAGGAACTCGGGGTTTTCCGCATCGAGCTGGGCGGCCGCGGCCGAAAACAACGGATCATTCACGGATATAGCCACGGCGTCGCTCCCTCACGTCCATCCTGGTGGGCGCCGGGGTGTAGTACGTGATCGCAGTGGGTCGTCAAGAGCCGGGCGGCCGCGGGCGTCGGCGGCGGCAACCGGGTGTTTGGTGCGGATTTCGGTCGCGCGCGCCGGAAACCGGATCGATCAGAAACTCAGCCGGCCGGAGATCACCCAGTTGTGGTTGTAGATCGGGTCGAGCTCGCCGACCCTGCTTGCGCTCGGCGACACGGCGACCTGGTAGCCGCCGCCGATGCTCGCCTTGAGGCGCCCGTTGATCACGAACCGGCCGAGAACGATGCCGGGCGTCAGGAACAGCTGGTCCTTGCCGCCGCGCGCCCGGCCGGTGAGCCAGATGGTGTCGTTGAACTCGAACTCCGGCCAGAAATAGCGCAGCAGGTGGTATTGCAGCGTCACGTTGGTCATCAGCTGCGCGCCCGTGGTGCTGAAGTAATCAACCGGCATCACCACGCCCGACGTGGCCTGTATGTCGAAATCGCCCCAGCCCTTGCCGCCGGCGATGGTGGGGGTCACCACCCAGGCATGGTTGGTGAAGTTCCTGCCGCCGGTGGGCGCGGTGAGCTGCAGGAAGGCGGTGACGATTGCGTTGCCGTGCGCCTCGTTCTCGCTGAACAGGCGCTGCTTGACCAGCAGGAACGCATCATCGGCCCAGCCGGTGGTCCTGGTCTTGCCAACCTGTCGTTCCTGGTAGGCGGGAAGGCCGAAGATCACCTCGTTGGTGGTGGTCGGGATCAGCTCCAGGCCCTTGCCGGTATCGTAGTTGTCGATGGTGCCGCCGTTCGGCAGCCGCTCCCAGTACTGGTCGTATCGGAATTCCTCTTCGAGCCGCGGCGTCACGGTGATCAGCGGCGTCATCCAGTGCGGCTGGCTTGCCTGGGCCTGGTTGACGCGATCGAACCAGTTGCTGAAGTAGCCGGCGATGCCATCCTCGGGCGGCGGTGCCGGCGCCTGGACGCTGACCTGGGCTGGAGCCGCCGGACTGGCGGACGATTGCGCGCGTGCCGGACCACAATGCAGGGCGATACCGCACACGCCCGCCAAGCCAGCGGCCATCCTGAACATCCACATGGCTGGGCTTGCCCATCTCGTTATAGCCAGACGGCTATAGCAAAGCCGGATGCAGGAGCAAAGCCTCGGCGGCGAACGCTAGCGGACCTCGAGCGACACCAGATCCTTCACGCTGCGCCCGGCGCTGTTGTCGCCTGCAACCACGAGCTGCAAGCCATCGAGCGGCCTGTTGTCTCGCGCATAGGCAACCATGATCTGCTTGTTGGCGAAGGCGGGGTCGAACTCGCCAAGCGCCACGGCGACGCCGTAGCCGTCGCGCCCGGATGCAAGCACGACGTGGCGCAGATGCGTCTTGCGTCCCGGCTGGTCAACCAGTCCCACCTGATCAAGCAAGACCCGCAGCAGCACGCCGGTATAGGTCGCGCGGCCGTTTGCATGCTCCGATCGCTGGTTAACAACCAGGGTGGTCGAAGCCAGCCGGTGCAGATCGGACGCGGAAAAGACTTGCGGATGCGCGACCTGCCCCTGGATCGAAAGTTCGGCGGAGTTCGCAACCTGCTTCGGCGCGGGTTCCGCCGCCTCCGCCGCCGCCGGCACGTCCGGGGGCAGTGCTTGCGAGAACGCCATAACCATCCCGGCCATGGCGCTGATCGTGCCCCATCGCGGCCGTTTCATCGGTGATCTGCCTGCCTAGTGATCATCACGTCTTCCGTTCTGCGGCCCTGCTGGGCCGATGGTTTATATCCGTGCCGCCACCCGGCGGCCTGGTTGCACGGGCCCGGCCTGCTTCCAGACCGGCGTCCGGTGCAAGCAGGGCGGCCAGTTCGCGTTGTTCTTCCGCGGTCGCGCCAGCCGCGGCAGTTTCGATGCGGCGGTAGGAAGCGAGCACCGCCTCGCCCGCTGCGGTGAGGCGCGTGCCGCCCCCTGCCCTGCCGCCGGCGCTGGCTTCGATCAGCGGCGCCTGGAAGCAGGCGTTGACGGCCTCGATCAGTTCCCAGGCGCGCTTGTAGCTCATGCCGATGGCACGCCCGGCGGCGGAGATCGAGCCGTGCTCGCGAACCGCCTGCAGCAGGTCCGCGCGCCCGGGTCCGATCACCACCCCGCCCGGCAGCACCACGCGAAGATGCAGGCCAAGCTTGTCGGGATGTCGGATCTTCCGCATCAAACCCCTGTTGTCTGCCTCCCCGATCCGTCCGGAAAGCCCCAGGGCATGGGCGGAGGATCGTGCTACCTGCCTCCGGTGGCGCCGAGCGAGCCGGTGAAATACCGCTGGAACACCAGAAGAACAACCAGCGGCACCACCGCGACCAGCACCGACGCCGTGAACATCATGCCGTAATCCACCGAAAACTGGCCGGTGAAGTCGGCTACCGCCACCGCTGCCACCTTGTAGCGCGGATCCGGCGCGATCAGCAGCGGCCACAGAAACGCCTGCCACTGGAAGATGAACAAGATCAGCCCGGCGCCGACCAGTGCGGGCCTCGAAAGCGGCAGATAGATGCGAACAAAGATGCCGAACCATCCCAGCCCATCCATTCTGGCCGCTTCCGACAGTTCCACCGGGACCGCGGCAAAGAACTGCCTGAGCAGGAACACTGCGAAGCCGTTGCCGAGGCCGGGAAGGATCAGGCCGGGATAGCTGTTCTCGAGCCCGAAGCTCCTGAACAGGTTGGCCAGCGGGATGGAGATGGCATCGAACGGGATCAGGAAAGAAACCACCACCACCGCGAACAGGACGCCGCTGAACGGCACGCGCAGCCGCGCCAGCGCGAAGGCGGCAGGCGCGCACAGCGCCAGGCCGCCCACGACGGTGCAGACCGCAACGGCCAGGGAGTTGACCATCGCCGAGGCGAACGGGCTCGACCAGATGGCGACGACGTTGTGCAGCGTGATGCGGTTCGGAACAAACGCCCACAGGCTGAGCGGGCTGAAATAGCGGAAGATGTCTTCGGACGGGCGCAGACCGCTCACCAGCGACCAGAGCAGAGGATAGAACGCCACGACCGACACGGCGAGCGATGCCAGAAGCCGGATGCCGCGGCTGCCGGATCGCAGGCTGCCCCGCCGCATCTCAGGCCGCGCCGCGCATCAAGCGGAACTGAACCAGCACCACGGCAAGGATCGCGGTGACCAGAACCACGGTCTCGACCGCGCCTCCGGAAGCGTCGCCATAAACGAAGGCACGCTGGTAGATGTCGACCATGATCAAGTTGGTTGTCGCTTGCGGACCGCCTCCGGTGAGGATCTGGACGGGGGCGAACACCAGGAAGTTCGCGACCGTGTCTGCCACGATCACGAACAACAGCGGCCGCCGAAGCAGGGGGAGCGTGATGTGCCAGAAACCCTGGGCGGGGCTTGCGCCGTCGAGCTTGGCGGCCTCGATCACCGAGCGCGGGATGTCCTGCAGGCCGGCCACCAGGAACGTCATCCAGTAGCCCACGCCGACCCAGCTTACGATGACCATGATGCTCGCCAGCGCCTGGTGAGTCGATGTTAGGAACGGTTGCGGCGGCAGACCGATCGTGTGCAGAAGACCGTTGATCGGACCGTCCGGGCGGAAGGCGATGCCCCAGATGACGGCGGACACGCTCTGAGGCACCACCACCGGCAGGATCACCAGCGTGCGCCAGAAGCCCGCGGCCGGCACGTCGCTGGAAAGCAGCAAGGCGAGCGCCAGCGCAAGCCCGATCTGCAGCGGGTTGACGATCACCGAGTACAGCATGGTGGTG
This sequence comes from uncultured Acetobacteraceae bacterium, assembly GCA_964252545.1. Taxonomy (GTDB): domain Bacteria; phylum Pseudomonadota; class Alphaproteobacteria; order Acetobacterales; family Acetobacteraceae; genus Lichenicoccus. The sequence continues at coordinate 10,132 of CAXUNX010000058.1, forward strand.
AGGAGGGAGCCGGTGAAGGTCGGGTCGCCCACCAGAGCGCGCCAGGCGGACAGGCTGAACGACGCCCCGTCGGCCCCGGTCAGCGAGGTTCGCAGCGCGATCAGCGCGGGCCAGATGCGCAGTGCGAGCACCGCCAGCAACACCGGAGCCAGCATGAGCAAGGCCGCCAGGGCTTCCTCACGCCGGGCCGACATGGGCTGCAATCTCCGCTATCTCAACCGCTGGAAGGCGGTTGTGAGCTGCTGCTGGGTGCGGGCAAGTTCGGCCTGGGCGTCTGCGCCGTTGCGAACGTCGCTGAAGGCGCGGTTCATGATCTGCTCGAAGATCACGTATCCTACGGTGCGTGGCCGGCTGACCGCGGTGTGCGACAGCTCATAGGGAAGGATCGCGGCGTAGGGCGCCGTGGCGGCACCGCCGGAGGCCGCGGCGCGCTGGAGATAGTCCGTGAAGGAAAGCTTGTTGGCCGGAGGAAGCGGGTTGTTCTTGGTGGTGAGCAGATCACCCTTGGTGTCGATGGTCAGAAAGGTCGCAAACTTCAGTGCCTCTGCCTGATGCTCGGAATGCGGGTTGATCCCGACTGCCCAGGAGTCGGTGGGCGTGACCGGCCTGCCGCCTTTGAAATACGGGTGCGGCGCGATACCCCAGTGAAGGCTCTTGGCGGCCTCGAACTCGCGGAAGTTCCAGGGGCCGCCAACAAAGAAGGCGAGCTTTCCGTCGCGGAACAGGTCCGGCATCTGCTCGGGGGCGATGCCTCGGGGTGACAAGCCGGAGCTGAACAGCTTGCCGTACCACCCGAGCGTCTGGCGCCATTTCGGCGTGTTGACGTCAGGCTGCAGGAGGTTCGGCCCGGACAGGCCCGGTCCCGCCCCGCTGCTTTCGAACAATGGCTGCAGCTGGTAGTAGCGGTCCACCTGCTCGAAACCGAAGCCCCACGCAGCCCCTGCCTGCTTAGCCGATGCCGCATCATCCACCACGCTCGCCCAGGTCAGGCGGTGCGCCACGTCGGAGGGCGGCAGCGCGAGCTTTGCGCTGCGGAGCAGGTCGACGTTGTAGAACAGCAGCTGCGTTGATGTCCATTCCGGCAGCGCAAAGAGCTTGCCCTGGTAGCTGGTGATGGCGATCGCCTCGGGGGTGGTCGCCGCGGCGGCCTTGCCGCGCACCGTTGAAAGATCCAGCAGCAGCCGGCGGGTGGCCAGGGCCGGGATGCGCGGCTCGTCAACTCCGTAGACGTCGACGCTGGTGTCGCCGGCGCCCACCCTCGCCTGAACCTGGGCGTTGAGCTGGTCGAACGGCACCGTCTCGTCCCGCACGATGATCCCGGGATTTTGCTTCTCGAACTCGGCGATCACCGGCTGGTAGGTTTCGGGCCGCTCCGAGTTGAGAAAGGTGATGGTGGTCGCAGCCTGGATGCAGGGCGAGGACGCGACCAGGATGGCCAACATGGCCATGGCCACGGCGATGTTGGCCCCTGGTGCCGGCCGCTGCCGCTCGATGGTCATTGATTCCTCCCTGGTTTCTTGGCGGAGAAAACTCCGCGTGCTTACGACTTCAGACGATCCTAGGCGGAGGCTTCGCGCAACTTGCGGAACAGGTCGCCTATGATCCTGTTGCGGTTCACGAAGCGCGTGCACTCGACGAGGTGGCGGGCCGGATCGACGCTCCAGGTGACGTCGTCGGTCAGCACCGGGCTGTGGACGAGGTCGGCGGGGGCCCATTCGTCGTTGATCAGGCCGGCTACCGCCGCCACGTCCCACAGCGGCTTCGACCAGCCGACATGGTCGTCGCTGTAGCCGCGGACGCATTCGGTCAGGTAGGCCCCGAGCGGGCCGGCAGCCTGCACGTCGCGTTCGAGATCGGCCACGCTGACGTTCAACAGCCTGGCAACGCCGTTGCATGGAACCAGCCTGAGCGCAACGCCGCAATCGAGCAGCAGGCGGGATGCGGGAACATCCTGACGGAGGTTGAACTCGTCGGTGTCGGGCCAGGAAAGCGCGTGGCCGCCGAGCCAGACCACCACGATGTTGCGGATGATCCGCGGCTCCAGCAGCAGCGCCGAGGCGATGTTGGTTGGCACCGCCAGGCCGATCACGGTGAGCGGATCATCAGGAGTTGAGGCCATCGCACGCTCGACCAGGTCGAGGACGGCGGCGTTGCGCTGCGGCTGCAAGCCCGGCCCGAGATAGGCTTCGGAGCCGTTGTGGACCGGAAGGTCGCGGTGGTGACGTCCGAGAAGTTTCAGAAGCCGGACGATCTCGTCGAAGCTCTTGGCCATGCCTTCGGCGGGGCCTGCGGCGCGCTCGTTGGTGAAGGGTGCCGCATAGACCGCCTCGACGCGGAGATGCTGGCTGGAAAGCAGCGCATAGGCGATCGCGAATTGATCATCGACCTCGTTATAGGTGTCGGTGTCGATGACGACGCGCGCAGGCCTGGAAGGACGCTTGAAGAGCTGCAGCCGCTCCAGATCGGTCAGTTGCGGAAAACCCAGCCCGCGCAGCGCCTCCATGCGCGTGCGATGCACGGAAAGGCGGGGAGGCTTGCGAACCCGGTTCATCGCGTCAATCTCGCATGATGGGTCTGGTTGTCAACCGTATGGACCGGACCGTTCGCGACGCGCCATGACCCTCGCGCCGGCGCAGATCGATGATGCGGTCAGTATCGTTCCGGTGGGAGCCTCGTTGTGGCAGCCGCATGTCCGGTCGATAGCGCCTCGGCTCGCGTGAGGTGGGAGAGTTTCCGCAAGGTTCGGTCTTAAACCATTGCAGCGTTGAAACTCATTATTTTACCAAAATGGATCTGGCATGTGTCCCGGATCCAGCAGGCGCTTCAGAACGGCTTAGAAGAGTTATTGTTGTATCGATCCGGATGCGGGACGGGGTTTCGCTTGTGCCGGCATTGCTGGCCGAGGCGTGGCTTCGACCCTGGGCTTGACCGTGCCGATCATGTGAACGGCGAGGGATCGTCGCCCGGTCTCCGGCGTGATAAAACATATCGTTATCGGCGCTGTTCGCCCGCTTGGCGCTTGCAGCCTTTCTGAAGCGGATCCGGGAGCCAGGATGGATGAGGTAGAGTGCGTCGTGGTTGGTGCGGGCGTGGTTGGCCTGGCCGTGGCCCGCGAGCTCGCGCGCAGCAAACGCGACGTACTGTTGCTGGAGTCTTCGGGCGGCATCGGCAACGGGATCAGCTCGCGCAACAGCGAGGTGATCCATGCGGGCATCTACTACGATACAGGCAGCCTGAAGGGCCGAGCCTGCGTCGCGGGCAAGCAGTTGCTGTATGAGTTCTGCGACCGCCATGGCGTGCCCTATGCCCGCCTGGGCAAGCTGATCGTCGCAGCCGACGCGGCCGACGGCGAACGGCTGGTGCGTTTCCGCGAGCGCGCCAGAAACAACGGCGTTTCCGACCTGGAACTTCTCGATGGCGCCCAGGCGCGCAGCCTCGAGCCCGAGGTCACGTGCGAGGCGGCCATCTTGTCGCCCTCCACCGGGATCGTCGACAGCCATGCTTTGATGCTCGCCTTGCAGGGCGACGCGGAGGATGCGGGTGCCACGGTGGTCACCCATACGCACGTGACGGGCGGCACGCTTCTGCCGGGCGGAGGTGCGGAGCTGGCGATCGGCGGCGACGTGACCTCCACCCTGCGCTGCGCCATGCTCGTGAACGCAGCCGGCCTGCATGCGCCGGACCTGGCGCGGCTGTTGAACGGCGTCCCGGCGGCAAGCATCCCGCGCGCCTGGCTTTGCAAGGGCAGCTACTACTCGTTGTCTGGCCGTGCTCCCTTCAAGCATCTCGTCTATCCCATGCCGGAACCGGGCGGCCTCGGTGTCCATCTCACCCTCGATCTGGGTGGCCAGGCACGGTTCGGCCCGGATGTGCAGTGGGTCGACACGGAAAGCTACGATGTTGAACCCGGCCGCGCCGCGGGCTTCTACGCTGCGATCCGCCGCTACTGGCCCAGGCTGCGGGATGATGCATTGATGCCGGCCTATGCCGGGATACGTCCCAAGATCTCCGGACCGCATGAGCCTGCCGCGGATTTCGACCTGTCCACGCCGGCGGATCACGGCATCCCCGGCGTGGTCCACATGTATGGCATTGAAAGCCCCGGACTGACCGCCTCGATGGCGTTGGCCGGGATGGTTCGTGCAGCACTCGATGGCTGACCCTGAGGCAGGACGGTGCATGCTTCATGCCGGGATCGAGGGACGCGCTCACCTTCGCGCCTGAAGATCGTTTCGCGTGAAGGTTGCGCCGGATGTTGGCCACTATACTGGCTGCTTCGCTTGACGCCGCCGGCACCACCGTCACGGTGATCCGCCGGCTGCCGCCGTGGTTGGACCAACAGCACAACCAGCACGTCGGTGCCTGCAAGTGCTGGCCGACCCGACATGATACCAACCTTCGGCCTTCGCCTTCGGCGACCAGGTCGAGCCACCCAGTTGCGACAGCCGGGTCGTGTTGCATCAGCTCGGCAAAGCCAGCACCGGCTGAGTGCAACGCCTGCGCCGCTGCTGACAACCAGGTCCATAGCCTCCAACCACTGCCTTCGCGACGAGGGCGACAACCGTCACGGATCCGGTCAGGGCCGAGCGCGTCACGTGCGCCCTGACCAGTCCTGCTGCGGCATTGGAGGCATGGGTCGCCGCCGATTCCATGCGCTGCATACCGGCAAGGTCGAGCGGGTGCCGGGACGATGCCGCTAGATCACCGAACCCGGCAACAAGCGGCTGGAAACGACGGTGAATCTGACGGGCAAAGGCGATCTTCCTTCGGTCAAGGTCTTGCCCACTCGAGGAGGTCCACTAGGGTTTAGCTCACCAGCGTCAAGCGCTCTCGCCTCCGTGCTCGCCGTGATGGTGCTCCATCCCTGCGTGGTTGTGATGCATGTGCATGGGGTGGCGGTGGTTCAACATGAAGCAGCCCACCGCCAGCCCGCCGAACAGCAGGTCGAGCCAAGCGGTGTAGTCCAGGCTGAAATGCGTCACCTGCGCCCGGATGCCCGTGTTGGCGGGCACCGCGCCCAGGGCGGTGAACAGCAGGTCCATCAGCAGTCCGGCCAGCACCATGGTGGCGTAGAACACGGCCGCGACATAGGCGGCCATGCGCCAGCCGTAGTAGCGCCGATACGTGTCCAGCAGCGGCAGCACGATCAGGTCGGCATACAGGAACGCCAGCACGCCGCCGAAGCTGATGCCGCTGCCCCACAGGATCGCCGCCAGCGGCACGTTGCCGATCGAGCACACGAAGCTGACCACCGCCACCAGAGGCCCCAGCAGCGCATTGGCCGGCGCCTGTATCCAAGGCGAGGCACCCTTCAGGAACAGCGCCGCCCACCAGTGGTTTGGCACGAAGGCGCCCAGCATGCCAGCGATCAGGAAGCCGAGCACCAGGTCCTTCCACAGCATGGACAGGTCCATCACGAAGGTCTGCGCCACGCGCACCGGCAGCGCGGGGTTGCGCAGCTTGGCCCACACGGTGTCGCCCGCGACCGGCGGCATGGAATGCTGGTGGCCGCCGCCTGGTTCCTGGTGCCGGCGCGCGGCTTCAATCAGCTTCACCGGGCAGGTCAGGCGGACCAGCACCGCCATGATCGCCACCAGCACCACGCCACCGACCCACTCCGCAGCGGTGAACTGCCAGCCCAGCAGAAGAAAGAGGACGATGCCGAGCTCGATCACCAGGTTGGTGGAGGAAAACAGGAACGCCAGCGATGGCACCAGCGCCGCGCCGCGCTTGAACAGCGTGCGCGACACCGCGGCGGAGGCGTAGGAACACGACGAACTGGCCGCGCCGAACAGGGTGGCCAGCGCCACCTCCCGCACGCCGTCCCGGCCCAGGGTCTCGCGCATCCGTTCCTGCGAGACGAGCGCCTGGATCAGGCCGGAGATCACGAAGCCCAGCACCAGGCTCCAGCCCACGTCCCAGGCCATGCCGGCGGAGAGCAGCAGCGCCTGGCCGAGTTGGTGGAAGATGTGGCTCATGACGTCAGAACCACACCCGGACGCCAACAAGCAGCCGCAGCGCGTCCTCCTTGTCGCCCGCCGCCCTGGCAAGGCCCGCGGCGCCGCCCACGTCCCGCTCGTAGGCGATGCCGATATAGGGGGCGAACTTGCGGGTGATCTCGTAGCGCAACCGCAGCCCGGAATCGAGGTCGGACAGGCCGGCCCCAGAGCCGCGGCCACGATCCGTGCGGCTAAAAACGTTCAGCTCGACCTGCGGCTGCACGATCAGCCGCTGCGTCAGCAGGAGGTCATAGGAGGCGTTCAGGCGGAAGGCGAAGTGCCCGCCATCGCTCATGTAGATGGTCGGCTCCAGGTCGAAGTCGTAGGGCGCCAGCCCTTCCAGCCCCAGCGCCGCCCAGGTGCGTCCGGACCCGGAATCCAGGTCGGTTCGCACGCCGGCCTGCACGTCGAAGTAGCGGGTCAACGGGCGGTCGTACAGGAACTCCTGGTCGCCGTCCGTGAGTTGCCCGCGGCCCTGGTCGTTGAACCGGCCTTCCGACTTAATCCACAGCTTGTCGGTGTCGGTGCCGGCCCAGAGCTGCCCGTCCCAGCGCAAAGAGTCCGGGTTGTCGCCCAGCCTGCCTTCGAGCTGGTCGAAGTAGCCATGCATGTAGACCCGGTCGTTGGTGACGGGGTTGACGCCGTAGGGGATGGCGTCGGCGGGCTGCGCCTGGGCG
>CAXUNX010000059.1:0-12136 GCA_964252545.1 uncultured Acetobacteraceae bacterium
GCACGAAGTGGAGATCGCCGCGCGCGAGGGCTGGGGCCCGGTATCGGCGGCAAACCTGGTCCGCGCGCTGCAGGCGCGGCGCACGATCCCGCTCGGCCGCTTCATCTTCGCGCTCGGCATACGACGGATCGGGGAAACCAATGCCCGGCTGCTGGCGCGGCACTATGGCAGCTTCGCTGCGTGGCGGACGCAGATGCAGGCCGCCGCGATCGCCGGCTCCGATGAACGTCTGGCGCTCGGCTCCATCACCGGCATCGGCAGCAGCATCGCCGACGAGCTGGCGCAGTTCTTCGCCGAGCCGCACAACCGCGAGGCCGTCGACACGCTGGCGGCGGAGCTTTCGATCGAGAACGAGACGGGGTCGTCGGGTGGTGCGCTTTCCGGCAAGGTCGTGGTGTTCACCGGCGGCTTGACGAGCATGACCCGGCCCGAGGCCAAGGCCGTGGCCGAGCGGCTGGGCGCCAAGGTGACCGACAGCGTATCAAGGAAGACCGACCTGGTGGTGCTCGGTGCGGATTCGGGCTCCAAGGCCAAGAAGGCGGCGGAGCTCGGCCTGCGCTGCCTCGACGAGGCCGAATGGCGGCAGCTCGCCGGCCTGCCGCCAGCCTGACCGGCTTAATCCTTGGTCAGTTGCGCAGGCTGACGCCCGCTTCTGCCATTCGATAAGGCAGAGTGCGCCTGACCAGGGGAGAAGCCTGCGCGCGGCCCGCCTGCGAGTTCTGCCGGTGTCTGGACTGGCCGGGGCCCGCTTCCCGACAGCCGCCGCCGTCCTGGACCGGGCAGGCGCGTGGCATGTCGTTTGCTCACCTGTTCCCTCTGGACCGAGACAGTGCCACAGCAGGAAAGCGAGCTGCCATGCCCAAGGTTGAAGCGAAGCGTCACGAGCTCGGCGAAAACCTGGTCGACTACGAGGAAAAGGTATTCGAGGACGTCAAGGCGCGGCCGGGCGAGAAGGCGCTGGTCACCTTCCACACGGTCGCCTTCGAGGGCTCCATCGGCCTCGTCAACCTGCTGCAGGCGACGCGTCTGCAGCGCAAGGGCTATGAGACCTCCATCCTGCTCTACGGTCCGGGGGTGACGCTCGGGGTGCTGCGCGGCTTCCCCCGTCTCGGCGACGAGGCGTTCCCCGGTCACCAGAACTTCAACAACCAGATCAAGAAGTTCATGGAGGAGGGCGGCAAGGTTTATGCCTGCCGGTTCTCGCTGCAGGCGCTGTACGGGCACGGCGAGCCGTCGCTGATGGAAGGCATCCGGCCGATCAACCCGCTCGACGTGCTCGACTGCATGCTGCTGCACAAGCGCGACAACGCCGTCATCATCGACTCCTGGACGGTGTAGGCGCGGCGGCCGGGAGCCAGGCATGCAGCGGATCATCAAGGCCGCGGCGATCCAGCTCGCGCCCGTGCTGGAGGACGGCACCGGCACGGAGGAGAAGGTGCTCGCTTCGATCGCCGAAGCCGCCGCACGCGGCGTGGCGATCGCGGTGTTTTCCGAAACCCTGGTGCCCTACTACCCCTATTTCTCGTTCGTCACCGCGCCGGCGCTGATCGGCCGCGAGCATATGCGCCTCTACGAGAACGCGCCCAGCGTGCCCGGGCCGTTCACCGACGCCGTGGCCGCGGCCGCGCGCGCCGGCGGCATCGTCGTGGTGCTGGGCATCAACGAGCGCGATCACGGCTCGCTGTTCAACACGCAGCTGGTGTTCGACGCCGACGGCCGCTTGCTGATCAAGCGGCGCAAGATCACGCCCTCGTTCCACGAGCGCATGATCTGGGGACAGGGCGACGGCGCCGGACTGCGCGTGGTGGGCAGCAAGGTCGGCCGCATCGGCGCGCTGGCCTGCTGGGAGCACTACAATCCGCTCGCCCGCTACGCGCTGATGACGCAGCACGAGGAAATCCACTGCGCGCAGTTCCCGGGTTCCATGGTCGGGCAGATCTTCGCCGACCAGATGGAGGTGACGATCCGTCACCACGCGCTGGAGGCAGGATGTTTCGTGATCAACGCGACCGGCTGGCTCACCGATGCGCAGCTGCACGCGATCACCCCGGACACCGCGATGCACGGCGCGCTGCGCGGCGGCACCTGCTCGGCGATCATCTCCCCGGAAGGCGTCCATCTCGCACCACCCCTGCTCGAGGGCGAGGGCATGGTGATCGCCGATCTCGACATGTCGCTCATCATCAAGCGCAAGCGCATGATGGACAGCGTGGGCCACTACGCCCGCCCGGAACTGCTCTCGCTCCGGCACGACCGACGCGAGGCGCGCACGGCGCAAGCCGGCGCCCACGACCCCGCCACTCAGGATCGGAGGAGCGATCAGGATGCTTCAATCGGCCTCTCCGGCTCAAACCCGCCCGGCCCATTTCCTGCTGACGGAGCTGCAATCTCTCGGGATGCGGCTGACTGACCAGAACAGCGGCGGCGCCTCCTCGCGACGTGGCGGCGCTGGTCCGTCCGATCACAAGGCGATCCGCTTCGCCGGGCAGACCGCGATGGTGCCGATCCACACCGCACCCGCGCGGCATTCGCCGTTCACCGCCTCGCTCCCCGATGCGAACGGCGCCACCACGCTGCTGCGCGACGGGGTGCCGGTCGGACGCATCGCCTTTCCGCCGCAGCCGCGCTTCTACGGCCTGCAGACGTCGGACGGCGTTCCGTACTGGAAGATCGCCATGCTGCACGGCTCCGACGTGCTGGCGACCACCGTGCTGCAGACCTGCATCCGCTATGCCGACCGACGCACCGCGTGCCAGTTCTGCGCCATCGGACAATCGCTCGAGGCGGGGCGCACGGTGGCCCACAAGAGCCCAGCGCAGCTCGCCGAGGTGGCGCGCGCCGCGATGCTGCTCGACGGGGTCAAGCACATGGTGCTGACCACCGGCACGCCGAACCTGGTCGATCGGGGCGCTGCCGTGCTTTGCGACAGCGCCCGCGCGATCAAGCAGGCGGCCGGGCTGCCGGTCCAGGCGCAATGCGAGCCGCCGCGCGACCCGGCCTGGTTCGAGCGCCTGCGCGAGGCCGGGGTCGACAGCCTCGGCATGCACCTGGAGGCCGCGACCGAGGCGGTGCGCGCGCGCATCATGCCGGGCAAGGCCACGGTCAGCGTGGCCCGCTACCTGCAGGCGTTCCGGCAGGCGGTGCCGGTGTTCGGACGCGGCCAGGTCAGCACCTACCTGCTGGCAGGGCTCGGCGACACCAGGGAGGAGATCCTGGCGCTGTGCGAAACGCTGATCGCGATCGGCGTGCACCCGTTCGTGGTGCCGTTCGTGCCGATTACCGGGACACCGCTCGAAGGCCATGCGCCGCCATCGGCCGAGTTCATGCGCTCGGTGCTGGCGCCGCTCGGACGCATGCTGCGCGACGCCAGCCTGCGCTCGGCGGACGTCAAGGCCGGGTGCAGCCGTTGCGGCGCTTGTTCGTCACTGCGCGGCTACGAGGGCGCCCAGGCCGGGAGCGCCCAAACCGGAGATGGCTCAGATGCCTGCGCTGTTTGATGAAGCCATCCTGCCGTTCATGCCGGGACAGTTCCGGGTCAAGCTGGCCACCGAGGCCTGGGAGCTGCGCGAACATTACAGCCTGCGCCGCGAGATCTTCTGCGGCGAGCAGGCGATCTTTGCGGAGCATGACCGCGACGACACCGACCGGCACGCCGTGCCGATTGTCGCGCTGAGCTGCATGGCGGGCGATCCGGACCGCGTGGTGGGGGTGGTGCGGATCCACCAGCCCGAGCCCGGCCTGTGGTGGGGCTCGCGGCTGGGCGTGCAGAAGCAGTTCCGGCGCATCGGCAGCATCGGCGTGCAGCTCGTGCGCCTCGCCGTCTGCACGGCGGCCGCACGCGGCTGCCGCGACTTCCTGGCCCACGTGCAATCGCAGAACGTGCCTTTCTTCGAGCGCCTGCACTGGGAGTCGCAGGACCAGCTGCAGCTGCACGGCATTCCCCACCACCTGATGCGGGCCGATCTCGCGCACTACCAGCCGCACGGACAGCCCATGCTGGGCTTCGTCCGGCCGTTCCGGGACGGCCGCCTGGCCGCATGACCGGGCTCGCCCGGCTGGCAGCAGCCCTGCGCGAGGCGGCCGGGCTGCAGCACAAGCAGGATATCGCCCCGGTGATCGCAGCGCTCGGGCTCGAACAGGCCGCGACCCGCGTGGGCGACGATTGCGCGGCGATCCAAGACGGCGACGGATGGCTGCTGCTCGCCATCGAGGGCTTCCTGCCGGGCTTCGTGGCGCGCGAGCCGTTCTTCGCGGGCTATTGCGGCGTGATGGTCAATCTCAGCGACATCGCGGCGATGGGCGGACGCGCGACCGCGGTGGTGGACGCGATCTGGAGCCGCGATGACGCGCATGGCCGCCCGATCCTCGAAGGGCTGCGCGCGGCTGCCTCGCGCTACGGAGTTCCGATCGTCGGCGGCCACACCAACAGCCGCGACGCCGGCGAGCGGCTGGCGGTGGCGGTGCTGGGGCGGGCGCAAGCGCTGCTCACCTCGTTCGACGCGAGGCCGGGCGAGCTGCTGCTGGCCGCGATCGACCTGCGCGGCCGCTACCATGAGCCGTTCGCCTGGTGGGATGCGAGCTCCGGCTGCGCCGAACCGCTGCGGCTGCGCGGAGATCTCGAGCTGCTGCCGCAGATCGCCGAACGCGGCCTGTCGCGGGCGGCCAAGGATATCAGCATGGGAGGCCTGGTCGGCACGGCGATCATGCTGGCGGAATGCTCCGGCATCGGCCTGTCGATCACCCCGTCGCTTGTTCCCCGGCCGGACGGTGCCGAGCTCGCGCGCTGGCTCACCGCGTTTCCCTCGTTCGGGTTCCTGCTGAGCTGCACGGAGCAGAACACGCAAGCCGTGATCGGGGCGTTTGCCGCGCGCGGTATCGCCTGCGCCGCGATCGGGCGATGCGAGCAGGGAAGCCACGTCGATCTCACCGAGGCGGGCGAACGCCAGCGCATCCGCGAGCTTGCCGCGGCACCTTTGATCGGCTGCGGCGATCCCCGCCGGTGAGCGGACCCCGCATCGCCCTGTTCGCCCACTCCACCAACCCCAGAGGCGGCGTGGTGCATGCGATGCAGCTTGCGGAAGCCCTGTGCGACCGCGGCCACGACGCGACCCTGCTGGCACCTGCCGCAGGTCCGCAGCAATTCTTCCGCACCCCGCGTTGCGCGTGGCTGTTGATCCCGGCGAGCCCGGCACCCCATGATGTGGTCCGGCTGGTCGAGACCCGCAGGCGCGAGATCGCAAGCTTCCTGCGCCATCCAGGCACTGCGCGGTTCGACATTCTGCACGCACAGGACTCGCTCAGCGCGCTCGCCCTGTCCGATCTCGCGGAGTCGGGACGGATCGCAGGCTATGTCCGCACCGTGCATCACCTCGACCGCTTCGGAGATCCACGGCTGTCCGCCTGGCAGGACGAGGCGGTGCGCAACGCAACCGAGCTGTTCTGCGTCAGCCGGCTCTGGCAGCGGGAGCTGAGGCAGCGGTTCGGCCGTTCGAGCATCCTGGTGGGCAACGGGGTCGATGCGGACCGCTTCACCCCCTGCCCCGGTTCGGACCCCGACGGGCGCGACGCGGCGCTGCGCCGCCGGCTGCTGCCGCAGGGCGGCAGGATGGTGCTCGCCCTCGGCGGCATCGAGGCCCGCAAGAACACCCTGGCCACGTTGCGCGCGTTCCTGCGGCTCATGCAGCAGGCCGAACACCCGGACCTGCATCTGGTGATCGCGGGCGGCGCCAGCTTGCTCGACCATGCCGAGGCCCGCCTGCGCTTCGAGACGGTGCTCCGCAGCTCCGGGCACGCGGGCCGGGTCGTGCTGGCCGGGATCATCGAGGATGCGGAGATGGCCTCGCTGTACCGGATCGCCTCGGCGCTGTGCTTTCCGTCGCTGGCCGAAGGCTTCGGCCTGTGCGTGCTGGAGGCGATGGCGAGCGGGATCCCGGTGATCGTGCCGCACGGCCCGCCGTTCGACGAGTATCTGGACGAGAACGACGCGATCCTGGTCGACCCGGCCTCCGACCAGGCCATCGCGCAGGGGATCGAACAGGCCTTGTCGCCCGGATGGCGCCAGCATGCCCGCATCCGAGGTCCCGCCCGCGCCCGCGATTTCGGCTGGCAGCACGTGGCAGCCCGCCACCTCGCCGGCTATAGCTTGTTGCAGCCTGAACGCCTGCCGCCGGAGCCGGTCCGCCATGCCTGAGATGAGATTTCGCGTCCGCTGGCCGGACGGCTCGGAAAGCCTCTGCTATTCGCCGTCGCTGGTGATCGAGGAGCATCTCTCGGAGGGCGCCCGCTACAGCCCCGCCGAGTTCCTTCGGCGCGCCGGAACCGCGCTCGGCATCGCAAGCGAGCGGGTACGCCAGAAATACGGGATGCCGTGCGCGCGCGCGCTTCGGGAGATCGAGCAGATCAATCATCACGCGGCCCGCTTCAGAGCGGACGAGGCGAGGCCGGTCACCATCCTGGAGTTCGAGAGATGAGCGCATCATCGCACGAGGTGGTCATCATCGGCGGGGGACAGGCCGGGCTGTCGGCAAGCTGGCAGCTGACCCAGCGCGGCATCGAGCACGTTGTGCTGGAGCAGCACGATGTCGGCTATGCCTGGCGCGAGGAGCGCTGGGACAGCTTCTGCCTGGTGACTCCGAACTGGCAATGCGCGCTGCCGGGACATCCCTATGCCGGGCCCGATCCGCACGGCTTCATGGGCCGCGACGAGATCGTGCGCTATATCTCCGGGTTCGCGGCCTCGTTCGACGCCCCGGTGCGCGCCGGCGTGCGGGTGCTGTCGCTGCGCTCGTCCGAAGCCGGCGGCTACGCCATCCACACCTCGGACGGCGAGTTCCGGGCGAGGCAGGTGGTGGTCTGCACCGGCGGCTACCATGACGCGATCATCCCCGGCTGCGCGTCGAGGCTCGATCCCGCGATCCGGCAGATCCAGGCTGCGCACTACCGCAATCCGAACAGCCTGCCGGAGGGCGCGGTGCTGGTGGTCGGCACCGGCCAGTCGGGGTGCCAGATCGCCGAGGACCTGCATCTCGCCGGACGAAAGGTGCATCTGTGCGTCGGCGAGGCGCCACGGGTGGCGCGCCGCTACCGGGGACGCGACGTGGTCGATTGGCTGCATCGCATGGGCTACTACGACATGCCGGTGGAACAGCACCCGTTGCGCGAGGGGGTGCGCGACAAGACCAACCACTACGTGACCGGCCGTGACGGCGGCCGCGACATCGACCTGCGCAAGCGAGCGCTGGAGGGCATGCAGCTCTACGGACGGCTGCTCGACATGCAGGGCAGCACGGTCAGCGTGGCCGAGGACCTCGCCCGCAATCTCGATTCGGCCGATGCAGTCAACCAGAGCATCAAGACCAGCATCGACCAGTGGATCGAGAACCGGGTCGAGGCGCCGGCGGAGGCTCCCTACCTGCCGCCCTGGAGCCCGGCGCGCGAGCGCTCTTCGATCGATTGCGCCGGGTCCGGCATCACCGGCGTGGTCTGGTGCATCGGCTTCAGGATGAATTTCGGCTGGATCGAGGCTCCGGTGTTCGACGCGCGCGGCGCGCCGCGCCACCATCGCGGCGTCACCGAGCAGGAGGGGCTGTATTTCCTCGGCCTGCCTTGGCTGCATAGCTGGGGATCCGGCCGGATGTCCGGGGTGGCGCGGGACTCCGAGTATCTCGCCTCCGAGATCGAGAAGCGGCGGCGGCAGGACAGGCGCCCCGCCGCCTGAAGCGGGCGTGCGCCGGCGCTGCACCGGAAGGCCGGTCGCGGTTGGATCAAGGCGCGCATGAGGCCGGCGCAGGGATCACCTCGTGCCAACACAGTCGCTCCCCAAAGAGGAGCCTTGATTCACACGCACACCAGAGGAACAAGATCTTTCGTCAACAGGTCCTAGTGGTGTGAGTTAGAGGTTTCATGTCACTCATCCCCTATAAGTGATCCCTGTATGTCGGGGCTATCGTTCAATGGAACGTGGCGATGCCCAGTCCGCATGCAGTTTTCATCAGTGTGTCGGACGCCGATCGCGCGACGCTGGAAAGCTGGACACGGCGGCGCAAGACGGCGCAGGCGCTCGCGATGCAGGCGTGCATCGTGCTGGCCTGCGCCAAGCCGGGTGCTACGAATGGCGCGGTGGCCGAGGCACTGGACGTGAGCCGCCCGACAGTGGTGACCTGGCGCAAGCGTTCGCCGAGTGCGGACCGGACGGGTTGCTCGACGAACCCTGGCCTGGCGCACCGCGCAGGATCACCGACGAGCAGATGGAGCGGGCGGTCGTCACCACGCTGGAGAGCACGCCACCGAACGCCACACGCTGGAGCACGCGCAGCTTGGCCCACGCCGTGGGGCTGAGCCAATCGGCGGTGGTGCGGATCTGGCACGCCTTCGCTTTGCAGCCGCACTGCGGCGAGACAGTCAAGCTCTCGCGCGATCCGTTGTTCGTGGACAAGGTCCGCGACATCGTAGGCCTCTACGTGGCCCCGCTGGACCGGGTATTGGTGTTGTGCGTGGACGAGAAGCCGTCGATCCAAGTCACGGAGCGCACCGCGCCGATGCGGCCGGGCCAGGTCGAGCGGCAGACCCACGACTACGTTCGTCACGGCACGGCCGACCTGTTCACGGCGTTGAACGTGAAGAGCGGCACGGTGATCGGCGTCTGCCGCCAGCGACACCGCGCGATGGAGTCCGCGCCTTCCTCGACCAGATCGAGCGCAGCGTGCCGCCCGACCTGGACATGCATCTCGTGCTCGACAACGCCTCCACCCACAAGAGCCCAAGAGCCCGACTATCCAGCGCTGGTTGGCCAAGCGCCCGCGCTACCACCTGCACTTCACCTCGACCTCAGGATCGTGGCTCAACCTCGTCGAGAGCTGGTTCGTGCTGCTGACTGCGCGCCAACTCCGCCGTGGCTCGTTCCGCAGCACCTACGCCCTGCGGCAAGCAATCCGCTGCTTCATCGCGAGCAGTAACGAGAACCTAAAGCGGTTTATCTGGACCAAATCCGCCGACGACATCCTCGCTAGCGTCCAGCGCTTCTGCCAGAGAATTTCTAACTCACACCACTAAATTAAGGCTTTTACCCCAGTAACTAGTCTGAGGGTCACGTTATATTCTGTCCCCAACTCTTCTCTCAGTCTTTCGAACAAAATAGTCCCATCATCTCTAAACGACGCCTCATCATTCGGAGAGAGGAAGCCAGATAGACGAGGATCCTCTATGGCGAGAGTTGCATCGTATCTCTCTGACCAAGCGGAGAGGGCCTTCTGCAGTACGGCAGAAATTGGAAGGCTGGCGGGGTTGACGTTTGTTGACGCGGCTTCTGGCTCCCAAATAGGGAAACAGTGGTAATCAGGCATAAATATAAGTTCACGCTTTTTCATGGGTTTGATCCTGCCATGTTAGCTCCGACTATGTAGCCATTATCGCCAGTTGTTATCGATACGTTAAAGGTCTTGCCTTGGTAAGATACTTGGTAAATTGGACGATCGGCACCTTGAGAGCCGATAATCTTTCCTTCTCTAAGGGCGGTCGTTAAAAAGTCCGGTATTTCACTTTCTGAGATTCTGGCTTTAATAAACTGGGAACCATGAGTCTCAAGGATGTGGACTAGGACCTGTTGACGAAAGATCTTGTTCCTCTGGTGTGCGTGTGAATCAAGGCTCCTCTTTGGGGAGCGACTGTGTTGGCACGAGGTGATCTGACGGCGGCTGAATGGGCGATCATCGGGCCTCTGCTGCCACCGGAGCGTGGTCGATGGGCGCGTCCGGCCCTGGACAACCGCCGATCCTTGACGGGATGCTCCACGTGCTGCGGGTCGGCTGTCCCTGGCGGGACATGCACGAACGCTACGGCAAGTGGAACTCTGTCTATGTCCGGTTCAGGCGCTGGGCCGAGCAGGGCGTATGGGACGCACTGCTCGACACGCTGGTCGAGCTTGGCCTGACCGACAACTGGCAGCACATGATCGACAGCACCATAGTCCGCGGCCACTCCCAGGCAGCAGGCGCTAAAGGGGGACTCATAAGGAGGGCTTTGGTCGAAGCCGCGGCGGCTTTACGAGCAAGATCCACGCCCGCGCAGACGGTCAGGGACGCCCTCTCGGCTTCGTCCTGACAGGGGGAGAAGCCTCAGATTATCAGGCTGTCGACGATCTGGTGGCGCTGCCTGTTGCCAACCCGAAGCGCGTGCTGGCCGACAAGGGCTACGATGGTGACGACGGCCGCAGCGGGCTCCTGATGAAGGGCATCCTGCCGGTGATCCCGCCCAGGGCAAACCGCAAGGAGCCAATCGCCTGCGACTTCCGCGCCTACCGCGATAGGAACCGTATCGAGCGCATGTTCAACCGGCTCAAAGCAGTCACGCCGCATCGCTACCCGCTACGACAAGACCTCCATGTCTTTTCTCGGCTTCCTGAACTTGGCAGCCGTGCGCATCTGGTTGTCGTCTTTCGTCAACAGGACCTAGGAAGATGACACGACTGGCCCCGCGAACAACTAGTCGGCCGCGCACGTGTCGGACACTGCGGACGATGTGCGTCCTCAGTCGGGCGAGCGCAGGCTCGCTTCCACCCGCCGGTCCGGAACCAGCCACGCAGCCGCGAGCCCGGCATAGATCAGATAGGAAAGCAGCGGCGCCACGAACGCGAGCATCATGCCGGCCAAGTACACGACCGGCGACAGCTTGCCCTTGCGATCGCCTCCGAGCGCCTCGCGCAGCGGCGAGCCCGGCCCTTGCGCCTGCATAATCGCCGCCTGCAGGACGTACCAGCTGGCCGCGCAGAGCAGCAGTACCGCGCCATACAGCGCAACCGGGACGGACGCCTGGTTGTGCTCGTCCATCCAGGCGGTGGCGAAGGGGATCAGCGAGAGCCAGAACAGCAGGTTGAGGTTTGACCACATCACCGCTGCGCTCACATGCGGCACGAGCTTGAAGAAATGGTGGTGGTTGTTCCAGTAGATCGCGACATAAACGAAGCTGAGAACAAAGCTGAGGAAGGTGGGCCACAGCGCGGCGAGCGCACGGAGGTCCGCTGCGTGCGGCGGCTTCAGCTCGAGCACCATGATGGTGATGATCACCGCCACCACGCCGTCGGTCAGCGCCATCAATCGCTCAGATCCCACGACCATGCGCCCCGTCCGGTCGGCAGCAGGCCCGATCAATAAGGCCGCGCAGCACGGGCACGCTGGCTGCGCGCAGCCTCGGTCCACCATGCCAGCTCATCGGCGAAGCGCGGGAACGCATGCGCCAGCGCGGCGCCGCCTTCTCCGATCGGCTCGGCCGCCGGGCTGAGCGACTGGCCGATGCCGCCCACCGCAAGCGCGCTCGAGATCACCACCATGCCCATCTCGGAAAGGATGCCGTGCCATCCCAGCGCCGCGCGGACGCCCGCGAAGCGCCCTGCGGAGTAGCTGGCGATCGCGGCCGGCCGCCAGAACCATTCCTCGAGGAAATGGTCGGTCAGGTTCTTGAGGCCCGGCTGCACGCCCCAGTTGTACTCGCCCGCGACCAGCACGAACGCGTCGGCAGCCCGGATCTTGCCGGCGAGCGTCTCAAGCGCGGCCGGCGCCTCGCCCTTGGGATATTCCTTGTACATGCTGTCCAGCATCGGCAGCCCGACCGCTTTCGCGTCCACCAGATCTGGGCTGGCCCCCCGCGCGGCAAACGCGCCCATCAGGTAGTCGGCAAGCCGGATGCCCTGCCGATCGGACCGGTAGGAGCCATACAGAACCAGGATCTTATCGCTCATCGGCCATGTCCTTGGTTGCGCGATCGCCGCATCGGCGCCGGACGCCCGGCGCAGCCCGCAGAGGCAGCCGCCACGATACCTCCAAGCCGGCAGCTGGCGCGAGCGTCAGCCGGCGAGCGCCTTGCCGAGCGTGAACGGCAGCGCCAGCGCGCACATCGCAGCCATCGGCCAGAAGGCTCCCGCCCCCAGATGCCCGTAGAGCGGGCCCGAGATCAAAGTCACCGCGGCCAGCGTGGCCCCCATCGCCACCGTCGCATAGAAGGCCTGCGCCGTCGCCGCGATCGCCGCCGGCACCACCCGCCCGATCATGTCCATGCAGGCAAGATGCAGCAGCGCAAAGGTAAAGCCGTGCAGCGGCTCCACCATCGCCATCACCGGGAACCAGGCGGTCTGCGCCGCCGCACC
>CAXUNX010000059.1:12146-16806 GCA_964252545.1 uncultured Acetobacteraceae bacterium
GGCCGGGACCCAGCCAGCGCAACAGCGGCCGTCCGAGCAGGAGGAACACCACCACCTCGGCCGCCACCGACAACGCCCACAGCACGCTGGCCTCTGCCGCAGACAGGCCGGCGGAACGCCAGCGGATCACCTCGAAGCCGTCATGCAGCGCATGGCTGCCGCCGACCAGCGACGCCACGATCATCAGGCGGCGAAACGCCGGTATGGCGAGCAGCGTCGCGGTGGCGCCGGCGTGCGCGGGCGGGGCGCCGTGCGACGGGCGGCCCGTGACACGGTTGGGCACCAGCGGCGCCACGCAGGCCGCCAGCGCCAGCAGGCCGGCATTGAGCCAGACGATGACGCCGAGCCCGAACCAGCCGACGCCGCGGCCCGAGAGCAGGGTGCCGGCGATAAAGGCGGCGGAGCCGGCAGCCCGCACCCAGCCATATTCAAACCCCGGCTTGTTCTGCGCCGAGCCGAGCGCCAGCGCATCGGCCACCGGGGTCAACGGTGCGAGCACCGAGGCGTGCGCCACGCTGACCAGCATCAGCAGCGGCAATCCCCGCGCCGGCGCATAGCCGAGGGCGATCGCCGCGGCGGCGGCCGTGAAGCCGGCAAGAACGCCCACGGCCGATCCGGTGCGGTCGGCCAGACGCCCGCCGAGCGGGCCGGCCAGCAGCCGGATGGCGGTGCCGCTCGCCAGCACCACCCCGATCGCGCCCGGGCCGAGACCATCCTGCTGCAGCAAGCCGGGCAGGAACGGCGATGCCACCCCGAAGGCGGCGAACAACGCGCCATACAGGGCGATGAACCGCGGCAAAGGGGACCGGGCGCGCATCCCGGCAGAACGGCTGCGCACCCGGAACGTTGCGGCCGGTGCCGGGCAACTGTTGCAGCGGGACCGCCTTGCGACCGGCATGCCGATCCAGCGACGTGCCTCGGTCGTCTTCAACCTGGCGACCTTGGGACTTGATGCGCTGGGCGTGGGCCTCATCGCCCCGATCGCGCCGACGCTGGTGCAACATCTGGCGCATCGGCACGAATCCGGGCCGCGCCCTGGATCGGCGCCCTGGATCAGCGCCCTGATCGCCGCCTATGCCGCGGTGCAGTTCATGGCGGCTCCCTTGCTCGGCGCCATGAGCAACCGGTTCGGCAGGCGTTCGGTGATCCTGGTCTCGGTGTTCGGCCTCGGCTGCGATGATGTGCTGCTGACGTTCGCGCCGAAGCTGTGGTGGCTGTTCGCCGGCCGGCTGATCGCCGGCGCCACCTCCGCCAACGTCGCCTCCGCCACCGGCGCCATCGCCGACATGTCGAGCCCGCAACAGCGGCCGAGCCGATACGGATTGATCGGCGCGATCTTCGGCGCCGGCTTCGTGGTGGGGCCGGCGCTCGGCGGCCTGCTCGGCGGCTTCGGGCTGCGGCTGCCGTTTGTTGCGGCGGCGGCCTGGTGTTTTCTTGACCTGGGTTTCGGGATCCTCGTGCTGCCGGTCACCTTTCCAGGCGCGCCCTTCCTGTTCGCGGCCGGTTCGGCGATGCTGGCGCTGCTGCTGTTGCGTCGGCTGTAGATCAGCACCCGATCGGTCAGGGCTCGCGCAGGAACTCCCGCAGCAGCTCGTTCACCTGCTCCGGCGCGTCCTGCTGCACCCAGTGCGAAACACCCGGCAGCCGCCGGATCGAGAGCTGGCGCACATAGCGGTCGGTGTTGTCGAGGCAGATCAGGTCCAGGGCTACGTCCTGCTCGCCCCAGATCACCAGCGTCGGCACCTCGATCACCCTCGAAAGCTCGGCCATGCGCAGGCCGGGCCGACGCATGGCGCGGTACCAGTTCAGCATCGCGGTCGCGCGACCGGGCTCGGTGATCTGGTGGGTATAGACCGCGAGGATCTCGGCAGGCAGCCGCAGGGGCGCGAACATCCGCCGGATCGCCTCGCCGCCGCGCGCCGCCAGCATCCGCTCCGGCAGTGCTGGGACCTGGAACAAGCCGATGTACCAGGAGCGGCGCCGCTGGCGCCAATGCTTCAGCGCGGCACGAAAGCAGAGCGGATGCGGCACGTTCATGATCACCAGCCGCTCGATCGGCCGCCGCTGTCCAGCGGCGAAGCACCACGCCACCATGGCGCCCCAATCATGGCCGATCAGCACCACGCGGCTCGCCCCGGATGCGTCGATCAGCCCCGCCACGTCCTCCAGCAGGTGCTCCATCGCGTAGTCGGCGATGCGCTGCGGGCAGCTGCTGCGCCCGTAGCCGCGTTGGTTCACCGCCCAGACCCGGAACCCCATCGCCGCCAGCACCGGCATCTGGTGCCGCCAGGAGATCGCGTGCTCGGGAAAGCCGTGCAGGCAAAGCGCCAGCCGATCGCCGCTGCCTTCCTCCAGCAGCTCGAAACGCAGCCCGCCCAGCTCCACGAACCGGGTGCGCATCTCAGCCCGCCCTGAGCCAGATCGCGTTGTCCAGCCGCGCGACAAAGGCCGCATGCGCCTCCATCGCCGCCGCGTCCGGCAGGATCGGCCGCGGCACCCGCGACGCCTGCTGCGCATAGAACACAGATGCGAGACCGCCCTCGTCGACGGCGAGCTCAAGCCCGCGCTGACGTCCGCCGATCAGCTCCAGGTAGACCTGGGCCAGCAGGCGGCAATCGAGCAGGGCATTGTGG
This sequence comes from uncultured Acetobacteraceae bacterium, assembly GCA_964252545.1. Taxonomy (GTDB): domain Bacteria; phylum Pseudomonadota; class Alphaproteobacteria; order Acetobacterales; family Acetobacteraceae; genus Lichenicoccus. The sequence goes on from CAXUNX010000059.1 coordinate 14,780, forward strand.
GTGGTGCGCTCCGACAGGTCGATGGCGTAGCGCCGGCACAGCGAGTCGAGGCTGTTCGGCAGCCCGGGGAAGCGCAGCCGCGCCAGCTCCAGCGTGTCGATCATCCGCGCGGCGGCGAGCGACGGCAGCTCCAGCCGGCGCAGCTCGGCATCCAGGAAGCCGAAATCGAACGGCGCATTGTGCGCGATCAGCGGATCGTCGCCGATGAAGCCCAGAAAGGCGTCGACGATCCCCGCGAACTTGGGCTTGCCGATCAGATGCGCGCGGCTGTAGCCGTGCACCCGCGCCGCCTCCTCGGGGATGTCGCGCTCGGGATCGATCAGCACGTGGTAATGCCGCCCGCTGGGCAGGTCGTCGATCAGCTCCAGCGCCGCGATCTCGATGACGCGGTCGCCCTTGGCCGGGTCGAGGCCGGTGGTCTCGGTGTCGAACAGGATGGCGCGTGGCATCGCAGGCTCCCGGCAGCGCCGCCTGCACCGATGCGGGCAAGCAGGCGTCTGATCTGCCTCAGGCTGTGCCAGCGTGACAAGCCGGTGCGGATCACCAGGTCGGCGCGCCGCCGCTTCTCGGCGTCCGGCATCTGCCGGGCGATCAGCCTCGCCGCCTCGTTGTCGGTCATGCCGCGCCTGCTCCGGACGCGCCGGATCTGGACCGCCCGCGGCGCCGACACCACCACGATCAGGTCGCACTGCTTCCCCCCGCCGGTCTCCAGCAGCAGCGGCACGTCGAGCACCGCCCAGCGGCAGCCCCGCCGGCGCGCCCCGCTCAGGAACCGTCGCTGGGCCTCGCGCACCATCGGGTGCAGGATCGCCTCCAGCGCCCGCATCTTCTGCGAATCGGCGAGCACCGCGGCACGCAAGAGGCGTCGGTCCACCGCGCCTCCTTGCACCGCTGCCGGCACCAGGGCCGTGATCGCCGGCACCGCGCGGCCGCCGCGCGCCTGCAGCCGGTGCACCGCCCGGTCCGCATCGAACACCGGCAGGCCTGCCCGCCGCAGGCTGGCGGCGGCGGTGGACTTGCCCATGCCGATGCCGCCGGTCAGCCCGAGGATCCTCACGACGCATCGGTGAGCAGGTGCCGCACCTCCGCGTCCACCGTGGGCCAGACCCCGAACCAGGCGGCAAAGCCCGGCGCCGCCTGGTGCAGCAGCATGCCGATGCCCTCGACGGTCCTGAGCCCGCGCCTGCGCGCCTGCGCCAGCAGCGCGGTTTGTTGCGGCGAATACACGATGTCGGCCACCACCAGTGCCGGCGCAGCCCGGGAAAGGTCGGCCGCGAGCGGCGGCTGTCCGGTCATCCCGAGCGAGGTGGTGTTGACCAGCAGCCCGAACCGGTTGAGTTGCTCGTGCCAGTCTTGCCAGCCGGCGAGCCTCACCCCCGGCAGCGCGTCCAACAGCGAGGCGGCGTTGGAGGCGGTCCGGTTGGCGACCACCACTGCGATCCCGCGCTCCAGCAGGGCGGCTGCGATCGCCCGCGCGGCACCCCCCGCCCCGAGCAGAAGTGCTGGGCCCGGCGGTGGATCGATCCCAGCGGCGGAGAGGCTCGCGATGAATCCCGCGCCATCGGTGCTGCTGCCGGTGATGGCGCCGTCCGGCCCGAACACCAGCGTGTTGGCGCTGCCGGTCTGCCGGGCGGAGTTCTCGAGACGGCTGCACAGGGCGGCCGCCGCCTGCTTGTGCGGAACCGTGACGTTGACGCCCGCGAACCCTGCCGCCTGCAGCCCCGTGAGCGCCGCTTCCAGCCGCCCGGGCGCCACCGGCAGCGGCACGTAGGCGCCGTCGAGACGGTGTCGCGCCAGCCAGAAGTTATGCAGCAGCGGCGAGCGCGAATGCGACACCGGCCAGCCGACGATCCCCGCCAGGCGGGCGCGGCCGGTCAGCACGGAACGGTGTCGCGGTAGCGCCGCCAGGCTTCCGGCAGCAGCCGCGCGAGGCGGGCCGCCCACTCCGCCTCGCCGGCGCCATCCCCGATCAGGTCCTGGCGGATCTCGATCTCGACATGCGGAAGTGTGCGGCGTTCGCCGTGCAC
>CAXUNX010000060.1:0-16638 GCA_964252545.1 uncultured Acetobacteraceae bacterium
GATCGCGCCGGGCCAACACCGCGGGCAGTGCTGCGGCGATCTGGCCGCGTCCAAGCCGGAGCCGTCCGGCCTGGGCGAGCCATTCGCTGCCCGCCTGCTGCAGGATGGTCTCCGCTTGGCTGCCGGTCTGGTGCAGCACCGCAGCCGGCACGGGATCCCGCCCACTGCGCCTCATTGCCTCCAGCGAGCGACGCATCGCACCTGCCGCGTAGGCGGCGCCGGCGGCCCGCAGCCGATCGAGCAGAAAGCAGTCCGAGACGCCAAGCGCCCGGCCGGCCGCCACCTGCATCCCTCCGGCGCCTCCGAGCTGCACATCCCGCCACGCCTGCAGCGACTCCACGCCCTCGGCCTCCGCCTCGCGCGCCTCGATGATGCCGAGCAGGCCCGATCGGTCGAGCGCACCCGCCTGGATCGCCGAGCCGAGCGGCTCGGCCAGCTCGTGCCGCCTGGCTGCGCCTTCAACCACCTCCCGCCACCATTGCAGCCGGATCAATGCCGCGATCGGCCCAGCATCGCCGCGCGACGAGGGCATCTCGATCGCCCGCACCAGCTCGTGGTTGAAGGCGATCAGCAGAAACAAAGCTTCCCGCCGCGCCGCAGGCGCGAACAGCGTCATCAGGAACCGGTCGGGATCGTGCGCGCGCGCCGATAGGCCGGCCTTGGAGAGCGCAGGGATGTTGGCCATCCGCGTCACATGACCATCCCGGGACGGCAAGGCAACTCGCTTGACGCCACACCGCTCTGACCATAGCTCAACAGGCGGAGTCTCGCTGGCGGCGACCATGCCGTGCGGATTGAGATCGTCCCAAGATCAGGAGAACACAGCATGGCTTTCGAACTGCCGGCCCTTCCTTATCAGCACAACGCCCTGGCCCCGCGCGGGATGTCCCAGGAGACCCTGGAACTGCATCATGACAAGCACCACCAGGCCTATGTCACCGCGCTGAACGGCTTTGTGGAGAAGAACGAGGCGCTGCAGGGCAAGTCGCTTGAGGAGATCATCAAGCACAGCCACAACAATGCCGAGTTGGCGCCGGTGTTCAACAATGCCGGGCAGCATTGGAACCACATCGTCTTCTGGCAGGCGATGTCGCCGACCGGCGGCAAGATCCCGGGCGCGCTGGAAACCAAGCTGGTCGAGGATTTCGGCAGCGTCGATGCGTTCAAGGAGGCGTTCAAGACCGCTGCCACCACCCAGTTCGGCTCCGGCTGGGCGTGGCTGGTGGCAGCCTCCGACGGCAAGCTCAAGGTCACCAAGACCCCCAACGGTTCAAACCCGATCGCCACCGGCGACGGCCAGGTGCTGCTCGGGATCGATGTGTGGGAGCACAGCTACTATGTTGACTTCCGCAACCGGCGCCCGGATTACGTGACCAACTGGCTCGACAAGATCGCCAACTACGAGTTCGCCGAGGCCCAGCTCAAGTCGGCCTGACGCACGGCTCGAGAACAACTCGTGGAGTGCGCCTTTGCGTAGCCCGGCTCACCGGCGTGACGCCGGGCGCTAGTCTTTCCTCACAACCGCCGGGCTGCTGTCGTTGGCAGCGCCCGGCGGCTTGAGCACCGTGCTGATGGTGTCGCGCACCACCTGCACCCGAACGTTGGGAGCGATCTCGACCTCGATTTCGTCGCCTCCGTCGCGCACCTTCTGCACCACGCCCACGATGCCGCCCGCGGTGACCACCCGATCCCCGCGCTTCAGGGCGGCAACCATCGTCTTGAGCGATTTCTGACGTTGCTGCTGCGGCCGAATCAGCAGGAAATAGAACACGATGAAGATCAGCACGATGGGAAGGAACTGGCTCACGCCGGCCAGTCCGCCCAACAACCCGCCGGCATTGCCGCCGGCCGCGTCCTGGGCGAAGGCTGGAGTTGAGAAGATGTGCATCGTGCTGGCTTCCAGGGTATGAGGCCCAATGCCTGAGATCAGGCGTGAGGTGCTGATCTTGCCGGGCGTGACCCGGGACCATAGTTTTCGCATCCCGCCCGTCAAGCCGGGCCGCCTGTTTCCGGATGCCCCTCTTGCCTGAAGAGATCACTCCCTTGCTGGCGCGGATTGCCGAGGCGCTGGAACGGCTTTCACCGCCGCCGCCGGTGCTCGGTCCGCTCGACGAGGCCGCCGCCTATGTCTGGCGCCCGGAGCATGGTCGGCTGGAACCGGTGGCCGCCGTCGCGCATCTCGATCTTGCGCTGCTGCACGGTGTCGGCCGGCAGAAGGATCTCGTGCTTCAGAACACCGAGCGCTTTGCGCGCGGGCTTCCGGCCAACAACGCCATGCTCTGGGGCGCCCGAGGCATGGGCAAATCGTCGCTGGTCAAGGCCGTGCATGGCGCGCTGAACCAGGACGCCGCGCCTCCGCTGCTGCTGGTCGAGATCCAGCGTGACGATCTTTCGACGCTGCCGACGCTGCTGGGGCTGCTGCGCGGATCGGGCCGGCGCTTCCTGCTGTTCTGCGACGATCTTTCCTTCGAGCGGGAGGATGCCGACTACAAGGCGCTCAAGTCGGTCCTGGACGGAGGCATCGAAGGCCGGCCGGCGAACGTCCTGTTCTATGCCACCAGCAATCGGCGCCATCTGATGCCGCGCGCCATGATCGAGAACGAGCGGGCGACCGCGATCAATCCGAACGAGGCCACCGAGGAAAAGGTCTCGCTCTCCGACCGGTTTGGTCTGTGGATCGGCTTCCATCCGTGCGATCAGCAGACCTTTCTCGCCATGGTTGATGCCTATGCGGCGGATCGTGCTCTGCCGATCGAGCAGGAGCCGCTGCACGCCGCGGCCAACGAATGGTCGATCACGCGCGGCGGCCGTTCGGGTCGCGTTGCCTTCCAGTTTATCGAGGATCTGACCGCGCGGCTTGGCATCCGCAGCAGGCAGGATTGAGCCGCCCCGGGGAAGCCGGGCAAGAAACATTGGCGGCCAACCCCCTGCTTGTGGTTTATTACGGGGGTCAAGATCGTTTCAAAAGGATTGATGATGTCCGGTGCGGCGATACTTGAGAACACCATGATGGCATCGGCGAGCGACATTTCGGCGGCCAAGCCGGCGGAGCTTACCGTCGTGGTGCCCTGCTATAACGAGCGGCCGAATGTCCGCATCCTGGTGGACCGGCTTTCCAGCGTCCTGGCCGGTCGGAACTGGGAGGTGGTGTTTGTTGATGACAACAGTCCGGACGGCACGTACGCCGAAGTCCGGTCGCTTGCCGTAGCCAATCCTCGGGTGCGCTGCATCCGGCGCGTCGGCCGCCGTGGCCTGGCCTCGGCGGTGATCGAGGGCGCCCTCAGCTCGTCGGCCGCCTATGTCGCTGTCATCGACGGCGATCTCCAGCACGACGAGACGCGTCTGCCGGAGATGCTTCGGTTGCTCGCCCACGACGCTTGCGACATCGTGATCGCCAGCCGCTACGTGGATGGCGGCAGTTCGCAGGGGCTTGCCGGCAACTGGCGCCACCGGCTGTCCGAGACCGGCATCCAGATGGCGCAGACCCTGCTGCCGGTCCGGCTGACCGACCCGATGAGCGGCTTCTTCATGATCAGGCAGGAGGCCTTCGAGCGCAATGCGAGCCGGCTGACCGGCCAGGGCTTCAAGATCCTGCTCGACCTGCTGTTGAGCGATCGCCAGCTGCGGATCACCGAGATCCCGTCCGTGTTCCATCAGCGGGTTGCCGGCGAGAGCAAGCTTGACGCGCTGGTGCTGGTGCAGTTCGCGGCCTTGCTGCTCGACAAAGGGCTGGGTGGCCTGGTTCCGCTTCGTTTCGTGGGCTTCGCCGCGGTAGGCGCGATCGGCGTCCTGGTCAACGTGGTCGTCCTGGTGCTGCTGAGTCATGCGGCGCATCTCGGCTTTGCCGCCGCTCAGACCACGGCGACCATCGTCGCCATGATCGCCAACTTCCAGCTCAACAACCGCATCACCTACCGTGACCAGACCCTTCGAGGACGGCGGTTCTGGAAGGGCCTGTTGCTGTTCATCCTGGTCTGCGGCCTGGGAGCGGCGGCCAATGTTGGCATCGCCCGGATGATGTACCATAGCCACATCAGCGGCACTCTGGCAGGCGCGGCGGGCGCCCTGATCGGCGTGGTCTGGAACTACGCGATCTCTGCCACACTGATCTGGCGCCGACGCTAGCATCTTCAGGAGCCGCGGCCGGCTGGAACGTAGCTTCTGCGCCACCGCATCCCGGCTCCGCCCCTCCATGTCGTAGAGCCGGACGACACGCGTCTTGGGATCGCAGTCCGTAATGTTCGGATCCGGGATCGTGTCCGGGGGCCTGCGCGGCGTGTTTGGTTCTTGGCCAGGATTTTCGCCCTCGGATGCCGCCAAGGCCGTCCGATGCCGGGCCCTCGACCCCGGCTCCGCCACTGCCTAAGCTCATCCTCCCGCACACCGCACCAGGGAGGCAGAGATGCAAAGGGCACAGCTTCCGTGAGGGTGATCAAGGGGTTGCGCCGAGGCCTGGAGCCTCCTGGCGTGGCGGGGCGCGGATGACCGCCGCGATCATCGTGGGGGCTGGCCGCGGACGCCGGATGGGCGGGCCGATCCCCAAGCAGTATCGCAGCCTCGACAACATGCCGGTGATCCGCCACACGCTGCTCGCCTTCCTGAGGCATCCCGAGATCACCATGGTGCAGTCGGTGATCCATCCTGCCGACCTCGATCTCTACCAGGAGGCAACCGCTGGCCTTTCGCTGCCCGCACCGGTGATCGGCGGCGACACCCGGCAGGAGTCCGTGCGTTTCGGATTGGAGAGCATCGCCGGACAGCCGCCCGAGAAGGTGATCATCCACGACGCGGTGCGGCCATTCGTTGAACAGGAAACCATCAGCGCGGTGATCGCGGCACTCGACGATCGCCCGGCCGTGGTCACCGGGTTGAGCGTTCCCGACACGCTCAAGCGCTGCCGAAACGGGGTGATCAACGAAACCATCGATCGCGCCAATATTTGGCGCGCCCAGACCCCGCAAGGATTTCATTTCGCCGAGATCCTCAAGGCGCACGAGGAGGTGCATTACCGCAATCCGATCCACGCCGACCTCACCGACGACTCCCTGGTGATCGAGAAATACGGCCTGAAGGTCGCGATCATCGAAGGCAGCGAGGACAACTTCAAGATCACCACGGAACGCGACCTCACGCGTGCGGAACAGATCCTGCAACGCGGCCGGCAGGAGAACCATGTCGGCTGGGGCTTCGACTTCCACGCCTTCGCGCCGGGCGACCATATCGTGATGTGCGGCATCCCGGTGCCCCACCATCAGGGCATCTCGCGCAACCACAACGCCGACATCCCCCTCAATGCAGTGACCGACGCCCTGCTCGGAACCGTCGGCGGCGGCGCCAGCGAGACGCACTTCCAGCCACAGATGCCGGGGTTCCGGGGCAGGACATCGGATTTCTTCGTCCGCCAGGCGGTGTCGCTGGTGTCGATGAAGGGAGGCCGGATCGTGCATCTTGACCTAACGATCTTGACGCCGGCGCCAGAGATCGCATCCTACCACGAGAACATGACCATACGCCTGGCGTCACTGCTTTCGATTGAGCGGAGCCGCATCACCATCAAGCAGGTCACCACCTACCATACCGGCTATTACGGGCGTGGCGACGGCATCGGTGCGCAATGTCTGGTCACCACGCAGTTTCCGGCCTTGTAGGCGGCGTCGGCCCATTTCAATCCGGCGTACCTGTTGTCGGGTCTGTGCTGATCGATTGCGTGCTGAACCGCACGAACAGCGCAACCGTGGTGCCGCTGCTCGCGCGCAGGAACAATGCGCCGTCGCCGCGCACCCGGTTGTCGCCGGCGAAATCCCCGCCATTGCCCTGCATCATGTGGATATCGTGGATCCCCTGCTCCGGCGAGAACCCGAAACTCTGGTCCGCGCCCTTATCGCGGAAGAATTCGCCGAGCACGACCACCACCGAACCGGTGTCCGCAGCGGCCGCACGGACATGACCGTCAAGCTGTTCACTCAACCCGGCATCGCCGCCGCCGGCCGCCACCGGACTCATATCGGACAGCGGGAACAAGGCATCGCGGAGGTAATCGATCCCCTCTCCTTCCGGGCCGGTGGCCAGGGCCGAGAAGCCGGCCGCCCCGGACGCACGCGACGGCAGATCGATCCGGGTCGCTTCGGTGAAATCGGGGTCGAGATAGGCAAGCACGTCGCTGCCGTCCACCGAGCGGACATTCACCGCCAGCCGGTATGCGCCGTCGGCCTGTACCAGAATCTGGTAATGCGGCGAGGTGCCGCCGCTATCTTCCTGCCCGCGCACGACGTGGCCCACCAGCACGCCGTAGGTGCGCGCTGCTCCGGGAAGTCTGGTGCGTCGGTGCGTCATGCGAAGGCTTCTCCACGTGCCCGAGGCGAGATCAACTGGCCTAGGCGAAATCCGGCTTCATGTCGACGCGGCGAGCACCCGGTGCCTCTTTGAGCTTCGCGAACCCGGAGACGAAAATGCCAACGCCTGCGCCGGATAGCTTCCCAGGCGGCCGTTGGGCGCTCGGCCTGATGACCGGCACCGTGCTCGACGGCAACATCGACATCGCGATGATCCGCAGCGATGGCGAGGTCGTCCTCGAGTTCGGCCCATGGACGCTTGCCGCCTATGACTCGGACACCAACCGGCTGATCGCGCGTGCCGTCCAGGCTGCCCGTGCATGGAACTTCAACGGCCCCGAGCCGGCGCTGTTCCGGACGGCGGCACAGGCGCTCACGCGCGCCCAGGCGCACGCCGTCAGCCGGTTCCTGGGCGAGCAGGGAATCCGTGCGGCCGATATCCGGGTGGTGGGCTTTCACGGCCAGACCGTGCTGCATCGTGCACCCCTGCCCGGACGTCCGGGCCGGACCCGCCAGCTCGGCTGCGGTTCATGGATGGCGCGCCATCTCGGCATCGACGTGGTGCATGATTTCCGCAGCCGGGACGTGGAGGCCGGCGGCCAGGGCGCGCCGCTTGCGGCCTCCTACCATGTGGCCCTGCTTCGGCACGCGGGACCCGGCCGGCCCGGCTGCGTGCTCAACCTCGGTGGCGTCGGCAATCTCACCAGCTGGGATGGGCTGGATCAGGTCATCGCGTTCGACACCGGACCGGCCAACGGCCCGCTCAACGACTGGGTCGGTGGCTGCGGCCTCGGCCAGATGGACCGCGACGGCGCACTGGCCGCGAAGGGACGCGTCGACGAGGCACGGCTCGAGAGGCTGTTGTCGCATCCCTGGCTGGCCATGCCGCCACCCAAATCGCTCGACCGGCACGACTTCACTGCTGCCATGGCGGACGGACTGAGCCCGGCTGACGGAGCGGCCACGCTCACCGCCTTCACGGCAGGGTGCGTTGCGCGCGGCCTCGGCCTGCTGCCGTCACGTCCTGCGGAAATCGTGGTCTGCGGCGGCGGCCGGCACAACCCATCGATCCTGCGCGAGCTGGAGATCCGCACCGGGCTGCCCGCCCGCCGCGCCGAAGCGCTGGGCTGGCGCGGCGATGCGGTGGAGGCGGAGTGCTTTGCCTATCTCGCCCTCCGCCGGCTGCGTGGGCTGCCGATCAGCTTTCCGCTGACCACGGGGGTTGCCGAGCCGATCACCGGTGGTCAGCTCAGCCGGGCGCGCTAGGCCGCCACCGCGCGATGAATGTTAGAAGAGCCTTAACAGCGGCTTGGCGCCGACGGATGATCGACTATGCCGTGACGCGGCCGGGCAACCGCGCCCGCCGCTTCACGTTGCGACAGCAGGTTTGAACAGGAGCGCCCGATGCGTGCCATCCGCCTTTGCAGCGTTCTTGCGATATCCTGCTTGTGTAGCGTTCCGGCGATCGCCCAGGACAGCGGTGCCTCATCGACCGATCAGCCCTACAGCTACAAGCGGCCGTCACCAACCACCATCACCAGCTTCCAGTCGCTCTACGACATGTGCGTGGCAAGCGGCGACGATCACATGACCCGGAGCGGGCATGCTCTTTGTGTGGGCTACTTCACGGGCATCATCGACTATTATCTGAGCACCACCCCGCCAGCGCAGCGCCAGTTCTGCCTGCCGACCAACCCGCCGCTTACCCGTCAGCAGGGGCGCGACAAGCTGGTGCTGTGGGCCGGCACCAATCCGGCCGCCGCCGGCCAGCCGGCAGCCGTTGGCGTCATGCAGTTTCTGGTCGCGAGCTTCCCGTGCGCGCCCGCCGGCCAGTGACGCAGGCTGATCGCAGGCTGGACAGCGGCGTTCGCGGGCGTCAGGGTTGACGCACTGCTGCCGAGGCAAACCATGGTCGACCACGCTCTGCCGCAACCGCTTCCACCCCGCCGGGCCACAATGGCGGCGCTTCCCTCGATCAGGCGAATCACCACCGGCGACCTTCGCGCGTCGCTCCGGCTCGGCTGGGAAGATTTCCGCGCCCACCCGACCCAGCTGTTCTTCCTGTGCATCATCTACCCAGTGGTGGCGATCGTCCTTTGGAAGGTGACCGCCGGCCGTGGCCTGCTCGCCTTGTTCTATCCGATGGTGTCCGGGTTCGCCCTCGTGGGACCCATCGCCGCCATCGGCCTCTACGAGATCAGCATGCGTCGCGAACGGGGGCTGCCGTCAAGCTGGCGCAACTGCTTCGACGTGCTGCGGTCCCCGGCCCTGGGCTCGATCGTGGCGCTCGCCATCGCGCTGGTTGCGATCTTCGTTGTGTGGATCGCCGTCGCCCAAGGCTTCTTCCACGCCGCCTTCGGCAACGCCCCGATCGGCTCGATGGCGGACTTCGCCGGCGTGCTGTTCACCACCGTCGGGGGGTGGTTTCTGATCATCGGCGGCAACCTGGTCGGGCTGATGTTCGCCTGCATCGTGCTGAGTATCAGCGTGGTGTCATTTCCGTTGATGCTCGACCGGAAGGTCGACACCGTGCTGGCGGTGCGCACCTCGCTGCAGGCGGTGCTGTGCAACCGCGTGGTGCTGGCGATCTGGGGAGTGGTCGTGGGTGTCCTGGTGGGACTAGGCAGCCTGCTGGCGTTTGTGGGCCTCGCCGTGGTGCTGCCCGTGCTGGGGCATGCAACCTGGCACCTGTATCGCAGGCTGGTCGCTGCTTGAGTTCCCCGCAAGACTCCCTGCCGCGTGAGGTTCCCCGGTTGCACTACGGAACCCTGTTCGCCCGGTTGCGCGGCGACTGCGCAACGGAGTGGCCGGCCTACACCCAGCATGAGTTCCTCCGCGGCCTTGCCGCCGGCACGTTGCCGACGCAACTGTTCCGCACCTACCTTGTCCAGGACTACCTGTATCTGATCCAGTATGCCCGGGCCTACGCGCTTGCCGTCTACAAGGATCCTGACGTCGCCGGCATGCGCGCGACCGCGCGGCTGCTCGCCGGCCTGCTGGATACCGAGCTTGCGCTGCATATCGGCTATTGCGCCTCGTGGGGGCTGAGCGAAGCCGACCTGGCAAAGCAGCCGGAATCGCTTGAACTGCTGGCATACACCCGCTTCATGCTGGATTGCGGCCAGCGCGGCGACATTCTCGATCTGCTGGTTTCCCTCTCGGCATGCTTGGTGGGCTACGCGGAGATCGGGCTGCGCCTCCTTTCCGACCCCGAGACACGCAGGCAGGACAACCCCTATCTGCCCTGGATCGAGGTGTATGGCGGCGGCCACTACCTGGACCTCGTCAACCAGGGAACACGGCGTCTCGATGCGGTGGCGCTATCCCATGGCGCCGAAGCGCGCTACCCGCTGCTGCTGCAGGACTTCCGAACCACAGTCAGGCTGGAGGCGGCATTCTGGACACCGGGAACGGCGTCGTTGCAGCAGCAAGATCAAGCCACGACGTGAAGGCGGCTAGATCAAGCAGCGCAGTCAACCGCGTTAAATAAAAGAAAAAAGTCCTTAACAAAGCTCGTAAGCCAAATCTGTTGCAGCGTCATCGCAAACCGTTACATGCATGCATTATTGAAACGAGCTGAGATGTCTGTCACAATGCGCCTATGCATTGTTCTCGTATCAGCCAGATGGCGCACGCCATTCGCTTCCTCTCGCTTGATGCCATCGAGCGGGTGGGTGAAGGTCATCCCGGAGCGCCGCTAGGCTGTGCCGAGATCGCAACGACGCTGTTCACCCGACACCTCAAGTTCAATCCGCGGGATCCGGCATGGTTCGACCGCGACCGTTTCGTGCTGTCGAATGGTCACGGCTCCATGCTGCTCTATGCGCTGCTGCATCTCACCGGCTACCAGAACTTTGGCATCCATGAGATCCGGAACTTCCGCGAGCTGGGGTCGCACTGCGCCGGCCACCCCGAGTTCGATCCGCATGCGGGCATCGAAACAACCACCGGACCGCTCGGGCAAGGCATTGCCAACGCGGTCGGAATGGCGATCGCCGAGGTGTTCCTGCGCGAGCGCTTCGGTTCCGGTTTGGTTGATCATCGAACCTATGCCCTGGTCGGCGACGGCTGCCTGCAGGAGGGTATCGGCCAGGAAGTGATCTCGCTGGCGGGGCATCTGCGTCTCGGCAGGCTATGCTTCCTGTGGGACGACAACCTGATCACCGACGACGGTCCGGTGGGCCTAGCCCAGAGCGACGATATGCCGGCCCGCTTCCGGTCGAGCGGCTGGCACGTCCAGGAGGTTGACGGCCACGATCCCGCCTCGATCTCCGCCGCGCTGACGCTGGCCGGCGCCGATCCGCGGCCCTCGATGATCGCCTGCCGCACCACCATCGGGCGGGGACTGACCCGGACCGAGGGGCAACGCGCCGCACATAGCGGCCGGGTCTCGGCAGCCGACGTTGAAGCCGCTCGCGAACGGCTCCATTGGCCGCATCCGCCCTTCACGGTGCCTGCGGATCTTCTGTCGGAATGGCGCGAGGCGGGCCGCCGCAGCCTGCCAGACCATGCCGCCTGGCATCGGCGGGTGGCAGAACTCGATCCGGCAAAGCGCCTGGAGTTCGACCGCCTCCGGGCCGGCGAACTGCCCGAAGGCTGGATGGACAAGCTGCGCGATTACGGGCGCCGCGCCGCGCGGGACGGTCTTGTTCAGCCGGGTGCAGCCACTGCGGCCGACATCGCCGAGATCCTGGCGGAGTCGATCCCGGAACTCATCTCCGGTTCCCCGGACCTCGAAGGCTCGACCCAGCACAAGCGGTCCTTGTCCGCCTTCACCGCCTCGAACCCGTCCGGACGCTACGTGCATTACGGCGTGCGCGAGCACGCCATGGGCGCCGTGCTGAACGGAATGGCGGCGCATGGCGGCGTGGTGCCCGTAGGCGTCACCTATCTCGCATTCTCCGACTACCAGCGCCCGACCCTCCGCCTCGCGGCTTTGATGGGACTGCCGGTGCAGTTCGTCTTCACGCACGATTCCATCGGCATCGGGCGCAACGGTCCCACTCACCAGCCGGTTGAGATCCTGGCCTCGCTGCGCGCGATCCCCAACATGCTGGTGTTCCGCCCCGCCGATGCCACCGAAGCCGCGGAATGCTGGGAGATCGCAATCGGCCATCGCACCGGCCCGTCCTCGCTGATTTTTGCCCGCCAGTCGGTGCCGTGCGTCCGACAGGTGAGCGACAACACCGAGAACCTGTGCCGGAGGGGCGCCTATGTGCTGGCGGGAGCGGAAGGCGGCAGCCGGCGCGCGACGCTTCTCGCCACCGGCTCCGAAGTAGCGCTCGCCCTGCGCGCCCGCGCGCTGCTGCAGGCTGAAGGCGTGCCGACCGCAGTCGTCTCGATGCCGTGCTGGTCACTGTTCGAGCAGCAGGACGAGGCCTATTGGGCCGAGATCCTCGGACGCGGCACCATACGCGTGGGAGTGGAGGCGGCGGTGCGGCTCGGCTGGGACCGCTATGTCGGCGAGTCCGGCGACTTCATTGGAATGAGCGGCTTCGGCGCCTCGGGCGACAAGGACGACCTGTTTCGACATTACCGCATCACCGCCGAAGCGGTGGCGGACGCGGTGCGTCGTCGTTTGTTGGGTCGAAGCTGGAGTACGATGACACACCGCGTGCCCAGCCTGGTCTCGACATGAGGCCGCCCGAGCCGGCCTCGGGTCACCTGCCGGGGCGCTTCAGCCGTCTGCCGCTTCCGTTCATCGCACGATAGGTACGCAGGATCTGGCTGTCGTCAGACTCGCCGTCGCCGCGTCCGGAGGTCGCCAGGAAAAGCTGATGCGCTGCCGCTGCAAGCGGCAGTGCTGCTCCGAGCTCCTTCCCCGCGTCTAGCACGATGCCGAGATCCTTGACGAAGATGTCCACGGCGCTGCTGATCTCGGGTTCGGCCTGCAGCATGCGCGGCCCCCGGTCACGCAGCATCCAGCTTGATGCAGCCGAGCCGCCGAGGATTTCCAGCAGCACCCGGCCGTCCACGCCGGCGAGCGAGCCCAAGAACAGCGCCTCAGCCGCGGCAGCAAGGTGGACGCCGCACAGCAACTGGTTGATCGTCTTGACCGCGGCACCCTGTCCTGGCTGCTCGCCGACATGGAAGATCCTGGCACCCAGCGCTTCCAGCACCGGTCGTGCCGCATCCAAGGTTTCTGCGGCTCCCGCCGCCATGATCGTCAGGGTTGCCGCCCGGGCTCCCGCGGTGCCCCCGGACACCGGGGCATCGAGAAAGCCCCGGCCGGTGGCCGTCACGCGCGCGGCCAGCCGCTCGACCGCAGCCGGCGGACAGGTCGAGGTCAGCACGACGGTGCCGGTCGCGGGCATCGACTCCAGCGCCCTGTCGTCGAACAGGACCTGTTCCGCCTGGACGACGTTCACCACTGCGATCAACAGCAGCTCGGCGCCGCTCGCCGCCTCGCGCGCCGATGCGGTCACAGTGGCGCCCGCCTCCTCCAGCGTCTCGCGCGCCGCCATCCTGCGTGCATAGCCGCGAACCGGGAAACCGCGCGCCAGCAGGTTGCGCGCCATCGGCACGCCCATTGCGCCGAGACCGACGATGGCCACCGTGCGCACCACCGATGCCTCCGCCATCACACGCGATCCTTTCGGCTCCGGTCGCCCATCTTCCAGTAGGCGCCAAGCGTCCGGTCGAACGAAAGCGGCTCCCAGCGTTCCAGGCTGCAACCAGGGGTAGCTGTCAACTCGCCGAAGAACAGCTTTTCGTCCGTGTCATAGAAGTCGACCCGCACGAAGTCGATGTCCCGCGCCAAAAGCTCGGCCTTCTCGATCATCTCGCGCAGGTGCTTCGGAGGTGCGGCCTCCCGCGGCTTGCCGGTATACGGCCAGATCACGTCGACCCGCTCCCAGGCTGGGGTCATGACCGCATGGCCACGTTCCTCGAAGCGTCCCATGATCACCAGGATGAATTGGGTGCGCCCGTTGAACACGAACAGCTTGTAGTCGTTGGGGGTGACGCCGTTGCCGTCGTCGATCAGCTCCTCGACGATGATGCGCGGGGTGATCCGCTTGTAGCCCCATTCACGCGTCACCTCGTAGTAGTTCTGGCCCAGCCATCCATTGCAAGTCCGGATCAGCTCGTCCCGGTCGAGCATCGTCTTGTCGGTCACGACCCGCACCCAGTTTGCTCCGTGGGTCGGCTTGACGACGAACCGTGACGGTAGGCGATCGAACGGGATCGTGCTCGGATCGGTGGTGACATGCAGCAACTCGGGAAGCACCGTGCCGCCGATGCGCTCACGCACATAGTCGCGCACGGCGAACTTGTCCGCCATGATGCCCAGAAACGACCGCCGATCGAACATGATGCGGTGCAGGATCTTCTCGGTGAATCGTGTCGGGCGCAGAAGGTTGGGCAGCCTGCGGTGACGCGCGACGTAGCGCCAGACCAGCACAACGGCGTCGGGCATCGGCAAGGCGACAAGGGCGGCACTTACCCGCCTTTTGATGGATGATCGAACGGACATGGAAAGGAACGGCCGTTTCAGGAGTGCGGGAACAATCGGCAGATTCGATACACCTCCGTCCGCTTTGTGCCTAGCGGCGGATTGCGCCGCCGGTGTCTGCGCCGCCCGTGTCTGCGCCGCCAATCAGGGGCACGGTGCACCGCAGGCCGTGTGGCGCAGGAGGTCGGTCGACTGCATGCCCTGTTTGTTCGGCGGCGGACAAGCCGGCAACGGATCCCGTCGGCCGCAGCCGATGCGGCGGCGGTTCGGCTAGCCGATCGCCATCAGGCTGGCATTGCCGCCGGCCGCTGCGGTGTTGATGGACAGGCTTTGCTCCTGCAACAGGAACTCGATCGGGTACTCGCGACCGGCTGCCACCTCGTGCGTCGAGAGCGCAAACAGCGGCACGATCGCGCCCTCGCCGGCCGCGCTGCGCACGCCGAACCGGAGCAGCGCGTCGCCGTCCCCTTCAAACAAGGCGAGGCTTGGCCGCAACGACGCCTCCCACGGTTGCCAGTATGGACCCAGGCTCGCAGGCAGCGAGGCCAGGAGCTCCGCATGCCGATCGGCGTCCTCGATCAACGCGACGTTGCCGGTTGCAAACACCGACGCGAGCTGCATCGACAGCCCCTCGCGGGTAGCAGCCGCGCACACAACCTGCCCTGCTGGCAACAGGCGATACAGGTTTCGTTCGCCAACCGGACCATCCAGCACCAGTTCGGCCCCAAGCGGAGATCGCCTGCACAGCCCCCGCGCGCGTTCGGCGAGCAGGATCTCACCCCTGGCTTGCAGATGATCGGCAAAACAAAGCCCGCTCGGTGACCCGGCCGCCGCCGGCAGCCCGGTATGCTCCGGTGCTACCGAAAGCAGTCGGCGGAGGGAAAGCGGGCCGCCCGCCTTGGGGCCGGTGCCGGACAGCCCATGACCGCCGAACGGTTGAACCCCGACCACGGCGCCGACCATGTTGCGGTTGACATAGATGTTCCCGGCGGAAACCCGCGCGGTGACGTGGGCAACCGTCTCGTCGAGACGCGTATGCACCCCGAAGGTGAGCGCATAGCCGGTGCCCGCGAGAGCGTCGAGCAATCCGTCCAGCCCGTCGCGTGCATAGCGCAGCACGTGCAGCACCGGTCCGAACACCTCATGATCCAGGTCCGACACCGCCGTGATCTCGATCAGCGTCGGGGCGAAGAAGCTGCCGGCGCCGCACTCGTCGGGCAGCGGCAGGCTGTGCACGGCATGACCAGCGGCGCGCATGCGTTCAACATGAGCGAGAAGGGCGTCCTGCGCCGCAGCGTCGATCACCGGACCGACATCCACGGACAAGCGATCCGGTGGTCCGACGCGCATCTCGGCCATGGCGCCACGCAGCATGCGCAAAGTGCGCTCGGCGACGTCCTCCTGCAGGCAAAGCAGTCGAAGCGCCGAGCAACGCTGGCCGGCCGAGTTGAAGGCGGAGGTGATCACGTCGGCCACCACCTGCTCGGCGAGGGCGGAACTGTCGACAATCAGCGCGTTCTGGCCACCGGTCTCGGCGATCAGCGGGATCGGGTGACCGTCCGCGCTGAGACGGGCGGCCAGGCTGCGCTGGATCGTGCGGGCCACGGCGGTCGATCCGGTGAACATGACGCCGTGCGCGCCCGGGTCCGAGACCAGAGCGGCGCCCGTCTCGCCGTCGCCCGGAACCAGTTGCAAGGTCCGCTCCGGAACACCGGCCTCATGCAGCAGGCGCACCGCCTCCGCTGCGATCAGCGGCGTCTGCTCGGCCGGCTTGGCCAGCACGGCATTGCCGGCGGCCAGAGCCGCTGCGATCTGCCCGGTAAAGATCGAGAGCGGAAAGTTCCACGGGCTGATGCACACCACGGTGCCAAGCGGGCGATGCGTATCGTTGCTGAAGTCACGTCTGATCCCCGCTGAGTAATACCGCAGGAAGTCAACTGCCTCACGAACCTCGCCCACCGCGTCGCCGAGGGTCTTGCCGGATTCGCGCACGATCAGACCAAGCAGCCTGTGCATCTGGCTCTCGAGCGCTGCCGCGGCGCGCGTGAGGATCAGCGCGCGCTCGACCGGCGGCGTGGCTCGCCAGAGCTGCGTCCCCTGCGCGGCTCGCTCGAACAGGGCCGGAACCGCGCCGGCAGCAACCGGGCGGACCTTTCCCACGACATCCCGCCGGTCGGCGGGATTGCGGATCGGGAGGGCCGCCGCACCTCCCTCGGCTGGTGACGCATGCCAGCGCAAGGCGGCGTCCGCGAGCAGCGACGCCCCGAGCGAGGCGAGCCGCTGCTCGTTGGCGAGATCGAGGCCTTCCGAATTCAGCCGCTCGGTCCCGAACAACGCACGCGGGAAGCGGAGGCGCGGATCTGCGGCGCCGACCGGCTGCCGGGCTGCGACCTGCCGCACCGGATCGGCCGTGAGCGTCTCGATCGAGACCGAGGCGTCGGCGATGCGATTGACGAACGAGGTGTTGGCGCCGTTCTCCAGCAGCCGTCGCACCAGGTAGGCAAGCAGCGTCTCGTGCGTGCCGACCGGCGCATAGATGCGGCAGGGGCGATTGAGTCGGTCCGCGCCGACCACCTGCTCGTAGAGCGGCTCGCCCATGCCGTGCAGGCACTGGAACTCGTATTGCCCGACATGGAAGTCAGGGCCTGCCATCGCATGGATGCTGGCCAGGGTGCGGGCATTATGGGTGGCGAACTGCGCAAACACCGCTTCGGGCGCTGCGAGCAGCCGCCTCGCGCAGGCGACGTAGCTGACGTCGGTGTGCGCCTTGCGGGTGAAGACCGGGAACCCCTCAACCCCGTCCTGCTGCGCGCGCTTGATCTCGCTGTCCCAGTAGGCGCCCTTCACCAGGCG
>CAXUNX010000061.1:0-5681 GCA_964252545.1 uncultured Acetobacteraceae bacterium
GTTCTCGACTGGAGCGCGGTGTTCCTGCGCGAGGCGCACGGTTTGTCGCCATCCGAGGCCGGACTCGGCTATGCCGGGTTTGCTGCCTTGATGCTGCTGGGGCGGCTCGCCGGAGACCGGGCACGCTCCAGATGGGGGGACCGGCATGTGCTGATGGGGACGATCCCGGGAGGGCTGTTTCTTGCGGCCGCGGCTCTGGCCTCGAGCCCGTGGCTGGCGATCGCGGGCTTCACCCTGACCGGAGCGATGCTGTGCAATGCAGCACCGATCCTGTTCAACGTCGCGGGACGGCTGGGCGACGCCGCCGGAAAAGGGGGCGCCACCCAGGCCGTCGCGGTTGCCGTCGGCTTTGGCTATGGCGGCGTCATGGCAGCGCCGCCGCTGTTCGGCCTGGTCGCCCGCCAGAGCTCGCTCGCGGTGGCGCTCTGCCTGGCTGCCTCGTTCTGCTCGCTGCTTGGGATCGGGGCCCTCAGGCTGCCCGCGCGGCCGCCGGGCTGACCCATCGCCGCAGCGAACAGCGGCGTGCCGGCAACACCGGCACCTGCCCGCCTTCCTGCCCAGCCGGTAGGCAGAAAGGAACGGCGTTGCAGCGGCCTGCTAGTCGGTCGGCACCGAGGCCACTGTCTTCAGGATGCGCGAGGCGATCTGGTAGGGGTCGCCCTGCGAGTTCGGGCGGCGGTCCTCGAGATAGCCCCGGTAGTGGTTTCGGACGAAGCTGTGCGGAACCCGGATCGACGCGCCGCGGTCGGCGACGCCATAGGAGAAGGTGTGGATCGATTGGGTTTCGTGCTGGCCGGTGAGGCGGAGATGGTTGTCCGGGCCGTAGACGGCGATGTGCTCCTCCTTGGACGCCTCGAACGCCGCCATCAGCTTCTCGAAATAGGCCTTGCCGCCCACCTCGCGCAGATAGCTGGTGGAGAAGTTGGCGTGCATGCCCGAGCCGTTCCAGTCGGTGTTGCCCAGCGGCTTGCAGTGATACTCGATGTCGATGCCGTACTTCTCGGTGAGGCGCTGCAGCAGGTAGCGCGCGACCCACATCTCGTCGGCGGCCTTCTTGGAGCCCTTGCCGAAGATCTGGAACTCCCACTGGCCCTTGGCGACCTCGGCGTTGATCCCTTCATGGTTGATGCCGGCATCAAGGCAGATGTCGAGATGCTCCTCGACGATCTTTCGGGCGATGTGGCCGACATTGTTGTAGCCGACCCCGGTGTAGTACGGACCCTGCGGCGCCGGGTAGCCGCTGTCTGGGAAGCCGAGCGGCCGGCCGTTCTTGTAGAAGAAATACTCCTGTTCGAAGCCGAACCAGGCGCCCGGATCGTCGAGGATGGTGGCGCGTCCGTTGGAGGGGTGCGGGATGGTGCCGTCCGGCAGCATGACCTCGCACATGACCAGGGCGCCGTTCTTGCGCTGGCTGTCGGGAAACAACGACACCGGCTTGAGAACGCAGTCCGAGTTGCCGCCTTCCGCCTGCCGCGTCGAGCTGCCGTCGAAGCCCCAGAGCGGAAGCTCCTCCAGGGTGGGGAAGCTGCCGTACTCCTTGATCTGGGTCTTGCCGCGGATGTTCGGAACGGGCGTGTAGCCGTCGAGCCATAGATACTCGAGCTTGTACTTGGTCATGCGACGATGTTCTCTTCTGCTCCGAGAGGAAACCTCAACAGCCTGGTGGATGCAGCAACCGTGCCAGACTCGCGCCCGGCTTGGTGCCTGCATGATCCGGCGGCGCGCTGCTTGACAGCCGCCTAGGCGGCTTCTAGGTGAGCCTCGATCGACACGCCGCTCCGCGAAGGTTCGCGCAGCGGCGCCTGTTTCGTTGGATGGTGGGCCGCGGCCTGGAAACCCGCATGAGCGGGGTGCCAGGGTCCGGCGCCCGCACCGGGGAGTGACGCATGTTCGACAGCCTGTCGGGCAAGATGACCGGAGTGTTCGACCGCCTGCGCACGCGCGGCGCGCTGTCCGAGGCGGATGTTGCCGAGGCGCTGCGCGAAGTGCGTTTGGCGATGCTCGAATCCGACGTGGCACTCCCCGTGGTCAAGGAGTTCGTGACCCGGGTCCGCGAGCGGGCGGTGGGCGCCGAGGTTCTGGAAAGCATCTCGCCCGGACAGGCGGTCGCCAAAATCGTCAACGACGTGCTGATCGAGGCGCTGGGCGGCGCGGGCGCCGTGCCGCTCAACCTCAACGCCGCGGCGCCGGTGCCGATCCTGATGGTCGGGCTGCAGGGTTCCGGCAAGACCACGACCTCCGGCAAGCTGGCGCTGCGGCTGGCCGGCCGGGAGCGGCGTCGGGTGCTGCTCGCGAGCCTCGATACGCAACGTCCGGCAGCGCAGCTGCAGCTGGCGCAGCTGGCGGAAAAGGCCAGGGTGCCGTCGCTGCCGATCGTGGCCGGGCAGACCCCGGTGCAGATCGCCACCCGGGCCATGGAAACGGGCCGGCGCGAAGGCTTCGATGTGGTCATCCTGGACACTGCCGGCCGGCTGTCGATCGACGAGGCGCTGATGCAGGAGGTCCGGCAGATCCGCGCCGCCACCAGCCCGGCCGAGACCCTGCTCGTGGTTGACGCGATGACCGGCCAGGACGCCGTCAACACCGCGCGGGCGTTCAACGAGGCGGTGGGCGTCACCGGCATCGTCATGACCCGGATGGACGGCGATGCCCGTGGTGGCGCGGCGCTTTCGATGCGCCACATCACCGGGGCTCCGATCAAGCTCACCGGCTCGGGCGAGAAGCTCGAGGCGCTGGAGGAATTCCACCCGGAACGCGTCGCCGGCCGCATCCTGGGTCTCGGCGATCTCGCCGGCCTGGTCGAGAAGGCGTCCGACACCCTCGATCAGGAGGAAAGCGAGAAGCTCGCGGCCAAGATGCTGCGCGGCAAGTTCGACCTCGACGATTATGCCGCCCAGATCCGCCAGATCAGCAAGATGGGCTCGATCTCCGGCATCCTGGAGATGCTGCCCGGCATGGGTCAGATGAAGAACCAGCTTGCCGGCCGTGATCTCGACACGTCGGTGCTCAAGCGCCACACGGCGATCATCTCCTCGATGACCAAGGGCGAGCGTCGCACCCCCGAGATCATCAAGGCGAGCCGCAAGAAGCGCATCGCCGCGGGCTCCGGTGCCACCGTGCAGGAGGTCAACCGGCTGCTCAAGCAGTTCGACGACATGTCCACCATGATGAAGCGGATCAACAAGATCGGCGCCAAGGGCCTGATGCGCCACGGGCTTTCGGCGTTGATGCCGAAGGGGATGGGGGCGCCGCCGCGCGGCGGTCCCAACCAGCGTCCGCACTAGTTTCCAAACTCACCAGGAGTTCGCGTTTTCATGAGCCTCAAGATCCGACTGGCCCGCGCGGGTGCCAAGAAGCGCCCGTACTACCATATCGTCGTCGCAGACAGCCGCAGCCCGCGCGACGGGCGCTTCATCGAGAAGGTGGGCAGCTATAATCCGATGCTGCCGGCTGAGCACGAGGATCGCGTCAGGCTGGTCGGCGAGCGGATTACCTATTGGCTTTCCGAGGGCGCCCTGGCGACCGACCGGGTGGCGCGCTTCCTTGGCCACGCCGGTCTCGCCGACAAGCCGTCCTATCCCGAGCAGCCGATCCAGTCCGCGCCGAAAAAGAAGGCGCAGGAGCGCGCGGCTGCCGCCGGCGCCGTCTGACCTGGCCTTATGGGCGGCCAGCGGATCCTGATGGGAGTGGTTGGACGCCCGCACGGCGTACGGGGGCTGCTGCGCGTGCACAGCTACACCTCGGTGCCGTCGGACCTGACCGCCTATGGACCGCTGCACGACGACCGCGGCAATCCCTGGACCATCCAGTGGCATGGCGAAGGGGTGGCCGAGTTCACCGATGCCCAGGGCCACGCGCTGCGCGACCGCGAGGCGGCGCAGCGCCTGGTGAACCGGCGGTTGTATGTCGATCGCGACCGTCTGCCGGACCCGGAGGAGGAGGAGTTCTATCTCGCCGATCTGGTGGGATTGTCGGCCTACCAGCGCCACGAGGGGCTGGAGCGTTCGATGGGCACGGTGCTGGCGGTGCATGATTACGGCGCCGGCGCCAGCCTCGAGATCGGCCATGTCGGGCGCAGCATCGTGCTGCCCTTCACCCGTGCCTGCGTGCCGGAGATCGATCTTGCCTCGGGACGGCTGCTGGTGGTGCCTCCGGACGAGGTGGAGTGGCCGGAGGAACGCCTCGATGGGGAGCCCCCCGCGTGAGCGCCGCGCCGTGCTGGCGCGCCAGCGTGCTGAGCCTGTTTCCGCAGATGTTTCCGGGTTCGCTCGGCTTCTCCCTGGCCGGCCGGGCGCTGGTGCGCGGAGTGTGGTCACTTGCGGCGCATGATCTGCGCGCCTTCGGCATCGGACGTCACCGCGCCGTCGACGACACCCCGTTCGGCGGCGGTGCCGGCATGGTGATCCGCGCCGACGTGGTGGCCGCTGCACTCGCTGGGCTGCTGCCGGGTGACGACCCGCGGCCGATGGTCTGTCTCACGCCGCGTGGACGTCCGCTGCAGCAGGACGATGTTCGCCGCTACGCAGCCTCGGAGGGCATCGTGCTGCTTTGCGGCCGCTACGAGGGCATCGACGAGCGCGTGCTCGAGGCGCGGGCCTTCGAGCAGGTCTCGATCGGCGACTTCGTGCTTTCCGGAGGCGAGCCCGCGGCGATGGTGCTGCTTGATGCGGTGGTACGGCTGCTGCCGGGCGTCATGGGAGACCGGAACAGCGCGCTCGAGGAAAGCTTCAACGACGGGCTGCTGGAATATCCGCATTATACCCGGCCGGCCGACTGGCAGGGCCGCGCCGTGCCGGAGCCGCTGCTCGGCGGCAACCACGCCGCCATCGCCGCTTGGCGACGCGCCGCCGCCGAACAGGACACCCGCATGCGACGGCCGGACCTCTGGGCGCGCCATGTCGCGCCGGCACCTTCTGCAACCGCCTTGCCGATCACCGCGGGCCATCGTAACTGACCGCACCTGAAGGAACCCTGACCATGAACATCATCCAGCAATACGAGGCGGAGCAGATCGCGCGCCTCACCGCGGCGCGTCCGGTGCCGGAATTCGTGCCCGGCGACACCGTGCGCGTCATGGTCCGGGTTGTGGAGGGCGAGCGCACCCGGCTGCAGGCCTATGAGGGGGTGGTGATCGCGCGCTCGAACAAGGCGCTGAACAGCAACTTCACGGTGCGAAAGATCTCGTACGGCGAGGGCGTCGAGCGGGTGTTTCCGCTTTATGCGCCGACCATCGCCGAGATCGTGGTGGTACGGCGCGGCGACGTGCGACGCGCGAAGCTGTATTATCTGCGCGGCCGCCGCGGCAAGTCGGCGCGGATCGCCGAACGCGCGCGAGACGTGGCCCCCGCCGCGTCGTCCGCCGCCACAGCCCCTGCCGCCGCCGAGTAGTCCCCGCCATGCGCCCGTCCACGCTGTTCGACAAGATCTGGCGCCACCATGTCGTCGAACAGCTCGATGGCGGCACCGCGCTGCTCTATATCGACCGGCACCTGGTGCACGAGGTGACCAGCCCGCAGGCCTTCGAGGGCCTGCGCCTGAGCGGCCGCCGGGTGCGTCGGCCGGACGCCACGGTCGCGGTGGCCGACCACAACGTCTCCACCGGCGACCGCAGCCTGCCGATAGAGGAGCCGGAAAGCCGCCTCCAGGTCGAGACGCTGGAGCGCCACGTCAGGGAATTCGGC
>CAXUNX010000061.1:5691-16530 GCA_964252545.1 uncultured Acetobacteraceae bacterium
TTCCCGCTGCGTTCCACCGAGCAGGGCATCGTGCACATCATCGGCCCGGAGCAAGGGCTGTCGTTGCCGGGCATGACCATCGTCTGCGGCGACAGCCACACCTCGACCCACGGCGCGCTGGGCGCGCTCGCCTTTGGCATCGGCACCTCCGAGGTGGAGCACGTGCTGGCCACCCAGACGCTGATGCAGCGTCCGGCCAAGAACATGCGGGTGCGGGTCGAAGGCGCGCTGGCGCCGGGAGTCGGCGCCAAGGACGTGATGCTGGCGATCATCGGGCGTATCGGCACCGCCGGGGCCACCGGGCACGTGATCGAGTTCGCGGGATCGGCGATACGCGGCCTCGACATGGCGGGCCGCATGACGATCTGCAACATGTCGATCGAGGCCGGCGCCCGTGCCGGGCTGGTCGCCCCGGACGACACCACCTTCGCCTATGTCAAGGGCCGCCGGTTCGCGCCCCAGGGGGCCGCCTTCGAGCAGGCAGTGTCCAGCTGGCGCAGCCTGGCGAGCGACCCGGACGCGCATTTCAACACCGAATGGCTGCTCGATGCGGCGGAGATCGCGCCGCTGGTGACCTGGGGCACCAGCCCCGAGGACGTGGTTGCGATCACCGGCACCGTGCCCGACCCGGCCGCCGCCGCCAGCGAGGACCGCCGCGCCCAGCTGCAGCGGATGCTCGACTATATGGGCCTGCGCCCTGGCCAGGCGCTGCGCGACGTGGCGGTCGACGTGGTGTTCATCGGCTCCTGCACCAATGCGCGGATCGAGGATATGCGCGCCGCGGCCAGCATCGCCGCCGGACGCCGGGCGCCACCCGGCGTGCGCGCGCTGGTGGTGCCGGGCTCGGGCACTGTCAAGCAGCAGGCGGAGCGAGAAGGGCTGGACCGCGTGTTCCGGGAGGCGGGATTCGAATGGCGCGAGGCGGGCTGCTCGATGTGCCTGGGAATGAACCCGGACAAGCTTTCTCCCGGCCAGCGCTGCGCTTCCACCTCGAACCGCAACTTCGAGGGGCGACAGGGCCCGGGCGGACGCACCCACCTGCTGTCGCCGGCGATGGCGGCGGCGGCGGCGGTGACCGGCCGGCTCACCGATGTGAGGGAACTGAACGGCGCCGGGGCGGCGTTCTGAGATGCAGCCCTTCACCACGCTGAGCGCGATCGCCGCCCCCTTGCCGGAGGCGAACGTCGACACCGACAAGATCATCCCGGCGCGCTTCCTGAAGACCATCAAGCGCTCCGGCCTGGGCGCCAACCTGTTCGATTCGATGCGCTACCGGGACGGGACCGAGTGCCCCGACTTCGTGCTCAACCGCGAGCCCTTTCGCCAGGCCGGCATCCTGATCGCGCATGAGAATTTCGGCTGCGGCTCCTCGCGCGAGCATGCGCCGTGGGCTTTGCTGGATTTCGGCATCCGCTGCATCATCGCGCCATCGTTCGCCGAGATCTTCTACAACAACTGCTTCAAGAACGGCATGCTGCCGATCGCGCTGCCGCGGGACATCTGCGATGCGCTGATGGGCGACTGCTCGATGGGCGGCAATGCCCGGCTGACCGTTGATCTCGCCGGGCAGCGCGTGGTGCGAGCGGATGGCGAGCAGATCGGTTTCGAGGTGGATCCGTGGCGCAAGCACCTGCTGCTCGAAGGGCTTGACGATATCGGCCAGACCTTGCAGCACGCGGCGGCGATCGAGCGGTTCGAGCAGCGCCGCGCGGCGGAGGCGTCCTGGATGCCGGCCATCTCTGTCGCCTGATCCCTGTCCGAAAGAGGCTTGATGTCGTCCAACAAGAAGCTGCTGGTGTTGCCGGGGGACGGGGTCGGCCCCGAGGTGATGCGCGAGGTGGGCCGGGTGGTGAGCTGGATGTCGCGTCGGCGCGGCATCACCTTCGACGTGGCCGAGGATCTGGTCGGCGGCGCCTCGATCGACGCCTATGGCGTGCCGATCCGCGAGGCGGTGATCGAGGCGGCGCTGGAAGCGGATGCGGTGCTGTTCGGCGCCGTGGGCGGCCCGCAATGGGACCATGTCGGCTTCGACAAGCGGCCGGAACTGGCGATCCTGTTGTTGCGCCAGAGACTTGGCCTGTTCGCCAACCTGCGGCCCGCTCTGGTGCTGGAGCCGCTGGTCGATGCCAGCTCGCTCAAGCCCGAGATCGTGCGGGGGCTCGACATCATGATCGTGCGCGAGGCGGTGGGCGGCATCTATTTCGGCGTGCCGCGCGGCATCGAGACGCTGACCGACGGCAGCCAGCGCGGCGTCAACACCGAGGTCTACAGCACGCACGAGATCGAGCGGGTCGCCCGGGTGGCGTTCGAGCTCGCACGCAAGCGCCGCGGCACAGTGTGCTCGGTGGAGAAGAGCAACGTCATGGAAAGCGGCCTCCTGTGGCGGCAGGTGGTCACGGCGCTGGCGGCGCGCGACTATCCGGATGTGCGGCTCAGCCACATGCTCGCGGACAACTGCGCCATGCAGCTCGCCCGCAATCCTTGCCAGTTCGACGTGATCGTCACCGGCAACCTGTTCGGCGACCTGCTGTCGGACCTCGCGGCGACCCTCACCGGCAGCCTCGGCATGCTGCCCTCGGCGACCCTCGGCGCGGTGGACGAGCAGGGCCGCCGGCCGGCGCTCTACGAGCCGATCCATGGCACGGCGCCCGACATCGCGGGCAAGGGGCTCGCCAACCCGCTGGCCCAGATCCTGAGCTTTGCGATGCTGCTGCGCTACTCGCTCGATCTCGAGGAGGAGGCGCGCACCATCGAGGACGCCTGCACCCGGGTGCTGTCGAGCGGCCTGAGGACCGCCGACATCATGAGCCCCGGCATGGCCCGGGTCGGCACCCAGGTGATGGGCGAGGCGGTGCTGCGCGAGCTCGAGAAGCTGGAAGGCTGAAGCCCGCGGTCATCCGGCCGATCGCCCCCGCCGACGAGGCCGGGCTGCTGGCGCTGAACAACGCGCACGCGGTTGAAACCTCCTGGCTCGACGGGGAGGGGTTCCGGGCGCTCGTGCGCGAATCGTTCATGGCGGCCTGCATCGGCGAGGCCGAGGCGATGCTGATCGCGCTGCAGCAGGATGCCGCCTACCGAAGCATGAACTTCTTGTGGTTCCGCGAGCGGCTCGCGCGGTTCGTGTATGTCGACCGGGTGATCACCGCGTCGGCCGCGCGCGGCAGGGGACATGCCCGGGGGCTCTACCAGGCGCTGTTTGCAAGGGCGCTCGCGGCCGGGCACGAGCGCGTCGTCTGCGAGGTCAATCTCACACCTCCCAACCCGGTTTCGGCGCGGCTGCACGCAGCACTCGGCTTCGAGGAGATCGGGCGTGCCCGCTTGGGAGAGGCCAGCCTTGGGAGTGCGGGCAAGCGGGTGCAATATCTCAGCCGCCGGCTGATCGCGCGGTAACAGAACAGCCTTCGCCTGCGAGGTGCACGAAGCCGGGATTGCGGTCAGCCGCTGATCATCGCCTGGATCTTGACGGCGAGGGCCTCCATGGCGAACGGCTTGGTCATCACCTGCATGCCTGCCTCCATGCTGCCGTTGCCGACCGCGGCGCTTTCCGCGAACCCGGTGATGAACAGCACCTTGAGGCCGGGCCGGCGGACCCGTGCGGCGTCGGCGAGCTGGCGTCCGTTCATGCCCCCTGGCAGCCCCACATCGGTCACCAGCAGATCGACCCGTTGTGCCGTCTCCAGCTGCTTCAGTCCTGAAGCTCCGTCGCCGGCCTCGAGTGCCACGTAGCCGAGCTCTTCCAGCACGTCGACCACCAGCATGCGCACCACCGGCTCGTCGTCGACCACCAGCACGGTCTCGCCGAGCGAGGTCGGCAGCGCGCTCACCGGCGCCTCGGCCTCAACCGAGCTCTCGGCCACGCCCTGCAGCCGCGGAAGGTAGAGGCAGACGGTGGTGCCCAGCCCGGGCTTGCTGTGGATTCGCACCTGGCCGCCAGACTGCTTGGCGAACCCGTAGATCATCGACAGGCCCAGCCCGGTGCCCATCCCGGTCGGCTTGGTTGTGAAAAACGGATCAAACGCGCGCGCCACCACGTCGGGGCTCATGCCGGTTCCGGTGTCGCTCACCGAAACGGTGACATAGGGGCCGGCGGCCATGTCCCGCGATGCCGCGAAGGCCGGCTCGAAATCGATGTTGGCGGTCTCGATGGTCAGCCGGCCGCCCTCGGCCATGGCGTCGCGGGCGTTGATGACCAGGTTCAGCAGCGCATTCTCCAGCTGGTTCGGATCACACAGGATCAGGCCGGCATCCGCTGCCGGGATCAGCTCCAGCAGGATGGTGGGGCCGGCGGTGCGCTGCAGCAGCTCCGCCATGCCGGCGACCAGGCGGTTGGGCTCGACCAGCTTGGGATCGAGCGTCTGCCGGCGGGAGAAAGCCAGCAGCCGGTGGGTCAGCGCTGCGGCGCGGTCGGCGGAGGCCAGCGCGGCTGCGATGTAGTGTTCGAGCTCGGCCGTGCGGCCCTGGTTGACCCGGCTCCGCATCAGCTGCAGGCTGCCCACGATGCCGGTGAGCAGGTTGTTGAAATCGTGCGCCAGGCCGCCGGTGAGTTGCCCCACGGCTTCCATCTTCTGGCTCTGCCGCAACGCTTCCTCGACCGCCTCGCGCTGCGCGCTCTCCGCCACCAGCCGGGCGTTGGCCTCGAACAGCTCGCGCATGTGCAGCTTCTGCGGCGTGAGATCGGACACCACCCCGCACAGCAACGGCTGCTCCTGGTCGCGCTGCAGCAGGTTCAGCGACAGGTACACCGGGATCTCGGTGCCGTCGGGACTGAGCAGGCTGAGCTCCTCGCGGCCACCATTATGCCTGCCCTGCTCGAGCAACTGCGCGAACCGGGCATGGTCGCGCGGCCGGACGAAGCAGCGCAGGTTCTGGCCGATCACCCGCTCCTGGGGCACGCGGAGCAACTCGGCCAGCCGGCGATTGCTATAGAACACCGTGCCGTCCGGACCCAGCGTGAGGGCGCCTTCCTGGATCTGCTCGATCAGCACCCGGTATGGACGATCGGCATTCTCCAAGGTGTAGACGCGGTGCTGGGCTGCGCCGCTGACCACCACGGCATCGATGTCGCCACGGCGGATCGCGTCCAGCGTGTCCTCGCTTTCCTCGAGCCGGGCCTGCAGCTCGCGGATCCGCTCCAGGCAGTCCTGCACGGAAGGCCCGGGCACCGAAGATGGGGAGTTCGAGGCCGCCGCGGTGGCAGCCGGGTCGCGCTCAGCTTGCATGGTCGGCCGGCCGCGGAGAGGCCAGCTCCAGCGCCCGCAGCACCCGCGCCTCGTCGGACAGGTCGCCGATGACCCGCCGCACCGGCGGGGGCGAGAGCTTCAACAGGGTCGGCGCGGCCACGATCTGGTCCTGCTCGGCGAGATCGGGTTGCTGGTAGATGTCGACCACCTCCAGCTCCACGCGCTCCGGAAGGTGCACGCTGCACAGCCGGTGCAGGTTGGCGATGGTGCGCAGCGAAACCGGGTTGTTTCCGGCCACAAACAGCCGCAGCCGGAAGTGCAGGCGGGATAACCGGTCGTCATCGCTCAAGCGGCCGCACCTTTGGGGCGGATGTCGAGCCCGATCAGAACCTTCTCGGTGTTCGAAAGATCGCCGATGATCCGCTTGAGCGGCGCCGGCAGGCGGCGCACCAGGGTGGGGATTGCCAGGATCTGGTCGCCTGCCGCGAGCTTGGGGTTCTTCAACAGGTCGATGACCTCGATCTCGTAGCGGCCCGCCAGGTGCTCCTCGCAGACCCGCTTGAGGTTTGCCATCGCGGTGAGCGACTTGGTGGTCTGGCCGGCCACGTAGAGGCGAAGATAGTAGGGGCCCGGAGCGGCGTCAGTGTCCGAGGCGGCGCCGTGCGACGGCGGCTCCCGGCTGTTCACTCCGCAGCGCTCCGCCGGACGGCAACCGCGGCCTGGTCGCGTTCCAGCGTGGTTTCACGCAGGTCCTCCTGCTGCAACAGCAGCCCGGCCTCATGCTCCTCGGCCAGCAAGGCCGCGCGCATCTCCATGATCTGCCGCTCAAGCGTTTCCCGCCGTCGCGCCAGATCACGCTGCTGCCGCTCGGCCTCCTGGCGCCGGCGAAGCTTGGCCGCGGCCTCGCGCGCGGCCTGGGTCAGGCGGGCGGTGCCGGTGAGCACGCCTTCAGGCCCGATATAGGGCTCGATCAGGTCGATCCCGCTCGGACCCATGCGGTACTCGCGCACCTGGTTCGAGTGGCTCATGCCGCGCGCCTTCATGACATAGAGCGAGCGGTTCATCTCGCCGTCGGCTTCCAGCTGTTCCAGCTTGATCCAGACGTCCATCAGCGACGACACGCCATGGTCGCGCGCATTGAAGCCTTCCTCGTCTTCCCGCAGGCTGGTGAACATCGCGGTGATGCCGCGGCTCTTGAGCAGGTCCACCATGCGCAGCAGGGTGGCATGGACCTCCGAGCTCGGACCGCGCAGCGCCGAGATCGGGTCCACCACCACCAGGCTGGGCTGGAAGCGGCCGATGTCGCGGTGCATCCGCGCAAGATGCATCTCCAGCCCATAGAGGCTCGGACGCGCCGCCTCGAAGCCCAACAGGCCGGCCTGCACGTGCTTGGAAAGCTCGAGCCCGACCGAGCGGGCGTTGCGGCAGATCTGGCCGGCACTTTCCTCGAACACGAAGAACAGGCAACGCTCGCCGCGCGCGCAGGCGGCATCGGCGGAGATCGCGCCGATGGTGGTCTTGCCGCTGCCGGCCACACCGGACACCAGCACGCTGGAACCGCGATACAGCCCTCCGGCGCCGAACATCGTATCAAGGCCCGGGATGCCCACCGAGATGATCTCGCTGGAAACGCCGTGGTTCAGGCCGGCGCCGGTGACCGGCAGCACGCTGATGCCGCCATCGTCGATCAGGAACGGGTACTCGTTGGTGCCGTGCGCCGAGCCGCGATACTTCACCACCCGCAACCGCCGCGTGCTGATCTGCTGCTCCACCCGGTTGTCCAGCAGCACGACGCAGTCCGAGACGTATTCCTCGAGCCCCTGGCGGGTGAACTGCCCCTCGCCGCGCTCGCCGGTGATGATGGCGGTCAGGCCGCGTTCCTTGATCCATCCGAACAGGCGCCGCAACTCGGAGCGCAGCACGGCGGCGTTGGACAGGCCGGAAAACAAGGTCTCGATGGTGTCCAGCACCACCCGCTTGGCGCCGATGCTCTCCACCGCATAGCCAAGCCGCACGAACAACCCCTCGAGGTCGTACTCGCCCGACTCCTCGATCTCGGCTCGCTCCACCCGCACATGGTCGACCGCGATCCTGTTTTCGGCCACCAACCGGTCGAGATCGTAGCCGAGCGAGGAAACGTTGGCGGCAAGATCCTCGGCGCGCTCCTCGAAGCTCATGAACACGCCGGGTTCACCGAAATGCACCGCCCCATTGACCAGAAAGGTGACCGCGAACAGGGTCTTGCCGCTGCCGGCGGCGCCGCAGATCAGCGATGGTCGGCCGGCGGGAAGGCCGCCCAGGGTGATGTCGTCGAAGCCGGCGATGCCGGTGGCGGCTTTCGGCAGGGAGGAGGAAGCGGGCGCGTCATTCGGCATCGGACACTTCGTACTCAGGCCTTTGAAGGAGAACGAGGATCGAGACGGATCTCCGGCGGCTCTGCTGTTGTTTCCGTCCGCAGGGTGGCTTGCTCAGCAACAACTGCCTGAGGGGCAATCCGCGGCTATCTCGGCGATGGCCTCGCCGGACCTCCTGATATCGTGAGGTGCCTCAACATGCAACAAGGAAGGATACAAGTGCCGCCGAGGCGCCTCATGCCGTGCATCCCGTCCGGCGCCGTGTGGCGCGCGGAAGCAGACGCGACGCCGTCACGCTCGGCGCCTGGCGTCCCGGGGCAGCACCGATTGCAGTGCGACGAAGCCGGTGGCGCTGAGGCCAAGGCCCGCCATCATGAAGATGAAGCCGCCGCTGAAGCTGTGCGTCAGCTTGACCAGGACGCCGACCACGATCGGCGCCATGAAGCCGCCGATCTGGCCGCCGCAGTTCACGAAGCCGGAAAACGCGCCGCGGCCGCCGGGCGGCGTCAGGTCCAGCACGATCGCCCAGACCGGGCCGAAGCCGCCATAAAGGAAGCAGGCTGCCAGCGACAAGCCGATGACGCTGCGCGAAAGCGTTTCGGCGCTGAAGGTGACATAGAGCGCCGACGCGGCCAGCAGGTAGAGTGCGGCCACCAGCAGCCCGGTGTGCGGGCAGCCTGCTGCCGAGCCATCCGAACAGCACCAATCCCACGAACCCGCATAGGTATGGAACCGAGGCGGCGACGCCGAGCGACTTCAGCTCGATGTGCCGGCTCATGGCGAGGTAGCTCGGCATCCAGCCGATATAGCCCCAGAAGGCGATGTTGAAGCTCATGTAGGCGGCAAACAGCAGCCAACTGGCCGGGCGTGCCATCACCAAGCGCAGGCCCGGATCCGAGGCCGGGATGCCGGGCGCCGGCGCTGCGGCCGGAGGCGGCAGCAGCCGCCAGATCAGCACCGCCAGCACCATCCCGGGAAGGCTGAACCAGAAGAACATGCCGGACCAGCCGATCCGGGGCAGCATCCAGGCCGCGACCGGCGCCACCAAGGCCGGTCCGAGTGCCAAGGCGCTCAGATACAGGCCGTTGGCGACCGAGCGCTGTTCGGACGGGAACCAGTCGCCCACCAGCTTGAAGCTGGCGCCGTTGGAGGCGCCCTCGGCCGCACCGAACAGCACCCGCAGGACGATCAGCACGGATTGCCCGCGTGCCAGGCCGGTCAGGCCGGTAAACACCGACCAGGCGACCGGCGATGCCATCAGCAACGCGCGCGCGCCGAACCGGTCGGCGAGCCAGCCGCCCGGGATCTGCATGATGGCATAGCCGAAGGTGAAGGCCGCCAGCACCAGGCCAAAGCCGCCCGGACTGATGTGCAGGTCGTGCATCAGGCTGGGTCCCGCCACCGAAAGATTGACCCGGTCGAGATAGTTCACGAACTGCAGCAGCCAGATCAGCAGCAACACCCGCCATTTCATCAGCAGCGTTTCCGTGCCGGCGCCGAACTGGGTGCGCGATCAGATTCCGGTCAGGCTCGGGTCATGCGACCAGCACGCCGAGCCGTTCCTGCTGGCGCAGCCAGAGCCTGCGCGCATCCTCGTCGAACAGTTCCGACAGCTTCTTCATCATGGTGCCGCCGAGCTCCTCGGCATCGGTGATGGTGACGGCGCGGCGATAATAGCGGGTGACGTCGTGGCCGATGCCGATCGCGATCAGCTCGATCAAACCGCGGCTCTCGATCTCGTGGATCACGTCGCGCAGGTGCCGCTCCAGGTAGGAGCCCGAGTTCACCGACAGCGTGCTGTCATCCACCGGCGCGCCGTCGCTGATCACCATCAGGATCCGCCGGCTTTCCCTGCGCCCGAGCAGCCGCCGATAGGCCCAGAGCAGCGCCTCGCCGTCGATGTTCTCTTTGAGCAGTCCCTCGCGCAGCATCAGGCCGAGATTGCGCCGGGCTCGACGCCAGGGCGTGTCGGCGGCTTTGTAGATGATGTGCCGCAGGTCGTTCAGCCGTCCCGGCTCGCGCGGCTTGCCGTCGGCAACCCAGCGCTCGCGGCTCTGGCCGCCCTTCCAGGCGCGCGTGGTGAAGCCCAGCACCTCGACCTTCACCGCGCAGCGCTCCAGCGTCCTGGCAAGGATGTCGCCGCACATCGCCGCCACCGTGATCGGCCGCCCGCGCATGGATCCCGAATTGTCGATCAGCAGCGTCACCACGGTGTCGCGGAAGTCAGTGTCGCGCTCGGTCTTGTAGGACAGCGACAGGGTCGGGTTGACGACGACGCGGGCGAGACGCCCTGCATCGAGGATGCCCTCCTCGAGGTCGAACTCCCAGGCCCTGGTCTGCTGCGCCATCAGCTTGCGCTGCAGCCGGTTGGCGAGCTTGCTGACCACCCCCAGCATGTTCAGCAACTGCTGGTCGAGCTGCTGACGTAGCCGCGCCAGCTCGTCGGCGTCGCAAAGCTCCTCGGCGCCGATCTCCTCGTCGAACTGGCGGACATAGGCGTGGTAGTGCGGGACCGCCGGCGCCTCCGGAGCGTCCCGCGAGGGCTGCGGGCCGCCCGGACGATCCTCGCCTTGCGCCGCACCTTGTTCCTCGGAGGGCTCCTCTTCTTCTTCCGCGCTGCCGGACTGCGCCGATTCCGGCATCGTGCTGGGCTGCTGCTCGCCGCCTTGCTCGCCCTGCTGGTCTTCCGGGTCGGGCGGCTCCTCGCCGTCATTCTCCTCGGCGTCTTCCGGCTGCGCGGTGTCGTCGTCCTCCTCGGTTTCCAGCTCCGCCTCGGCAAGATCGTAGGCCGCGAGCAGGCGCCTTGCCGCACGGGTGAAGGCGCCCTGGTCGTCCTGCGCGCGCGCCAGCTCGTCAAGCGCCGCCTTGGCGCTGCCGCCCATGGTGTCCCGCCACAACGACAGCACCGAGGCGGCGTTGTCCGGCGCCGGACTGCCGGACATGCTTTCGCGCGCCAGCAACCCGAGCGCCGCTGCGACCGGCAGCTGGTCCTTGCGCGTCATCCGGTTGTAGCCGCCCTGCTCGCACTCATGCGTCAGCCGCTCGGCGAGGTTGGCCGAAACGCCGGCCATGAAGCGTGCGCCGACCACCTCGATGCGTGCCTGCTCGAGCGCGTCATAGACCTCGCGGGCTTCGCGGGTGCCGGGGGTGCGCGCGGCATGCACGGTGCTGTCGTGATGGCGCAGCCGCAGTCCGGCCGCATCGGCCGCCCCGCGCAGGCGTCCGACCTCGCTGCCGGACAGGTTGCGCGCGGGCTGCGGCAACCGGACCCGGTTGCCGATCACCGCGCCGGGCCCGGCCTGGAA
>CAXUNX010000062.1:0-16302 GCA_964252545.1 uncultured Acetobacteraceae bacterium
GCTTCGCCGGCCGGCGGCGATCGGCGTGACCGGCGCCGTTTCCGCCGCCGTGTCCTGCGGCGGCGCCAGCCTGAGCGTGCATGGCCGCGCACGCGAGGGTCCGGAGGGCGGCATCGTCTGGCACATCAGCACGGCGCGCTTCGTTCCGGCCGTGCTGGCGCCCGGCCTTAAAGCGATCGCGCCGCTCGCAGCCCTCGACCTGCCGGTGCAGCTCAAGCTCGACGCCGCTTTGTCGGGCGGCTTCGGGCGCTTCATGCTGCCGCGCACCTTGGACCTGACGGCGCAGCTCGGCACCGGTGGCATCGGCGCTGCTTCCGGACGCGTGCCGGTTCGGGCGGGCGAGCTGCATGTCGCGCTGTCGCTGCCGGACAGCCAGGATGGCGAGATGCAGGCCGTGCTCTCGAACTCGCGGCTGGTTCTGGACCAGGGTGCGGCCGCGCCCGTGCTCGAGCTGGCGGGCACCCTGCTGCAGAGCGGCCCCACCATCCGGGCGCAGATCCAGGCGCGGGCGGATGGCTTCGGTTTCGGGGAGCTCGATCGGATCTGGCCCGCAGGCCTGGCAACTGGCGGGCGGCGCTGGGTGACTGAGAACATCGTGGCAGGCGAAGGCCGGAACCTCCGGCTCGCAGCCGGCCTCGGCTCGCATTCCGGCTGGAGCGGACTGGGTCTCGCGACCCTTTCGGGCAGCCTCGACGCCAGCGGCCTCACCCTGTTCTGGCTGCGCCCGATCGCACCGTTGCGGGAGATGGATGCGCATCTGGTGCTGGAAGGTCCCGACAGCCTGCGGATCGAGTCGAAGCATGCGCTCCAGCCGATCCCGGGGCATGGCACGATCGTCGCCGGCCCCACGCTGATGCGCATCACCGGCCTCAGCACGAAGACCCAGATGGGAAAGATCGACACCACGCTGACCGGGGCGCTTCCTGATCTGCTGGCGCTGCTTGCGCATCCGCGGCTGAGGCTGCTTTCCCGGCACCCGCTCGCCTTCGCCGATCCGTCCGGTGCCGCAACCGTCCGTCTCGCGCTGTCGCTGCCGCTGATCGACCAGGTCAAGGCCGACG
The DNA here is from genome assembly GCA_964252545.1 of uncultured Acetobacteraceae bacterium. Classification (GTDB taxonomy): domain Bacteria; phylum Pseudomonadota; class Alphaproteobacteria; order Acetobacterales; family Acetobacteraceae; genus Lichenicoccus. The sequence goes on from CAXUNX010000062.1 coordinate 1,062, forward strand.
ACATCCCGATTGAGGCGGACGCGACGCTGAGGGGCGTGCATCTCGGCAACGTGGCCGCCGGCAGGAATCTGGACGCAGCCAAGCTTGTTGTGCGTGCGGGCAATGAGGGCCTGCAGCTGCAAGGGGAGGGCGCCATCAGCGGCGTGCCGGCCCGATTCACCTATGGCATGGATTTCCGGTCGGGCGGTCCGGCGCAGGCCGTCGAGACCGCGCATCTGGTGGCCCGGCTCGACGCGGCCACGATCCGGCGCGAAGGCCTCGACGGCGGCCACCGGATGACCGGAACCGCCATGGCTGCGCTGGACTACCTGCGCCACCGCTCCGGTGCCGCCCGCCTGGCGCTGAGCTGCGATCTCGCGGATGCCGGGCTGACCACACCGGTCTGGCGCAAGAGTGCCGGCGAGGCGGCGCAGGCCTCGGGGGTGATCGGGCTGCAGGACGGCCGGCTGGTCTCGGTTGATGCCCTGCATGCGAGCGGCACCGGGCTGCTGCTCGATGCCCATGCCGAGATCGCAGGGGGTTCCCCGCGCACGGTGGTGATCGACCGGTTCGCGATCGGCCGCAGCCGGGGGGAAGGGCGCATCGGGCTGCCTGCGCCCGGGTCGCATCGCCCGCTTCAGGTCGCACTCGACGGCGCGGTCCTGGATCTGGCGCCGTTTCTGGCTTCGGCCGCGTCACCGCCGAGCATGTCCCGATCTGGAGCTTCCAAGGTGGACGCTTCCAAGGTGGACGCATCCCACGCTGGCGCGTCGCATGTGGGTGCGCCGGGGCTGGCGATTAGCCAGGCTGCGCAAACCGGGCTGTTCTGGCGCGCCGACCTGGCCTTCCGCAGTGTGCTGTTCAGCGCGAGCCGGTCCTTCGGCGATGCGCGTCTGCGCGCGGAGGCGACCGGAAAGTGGATCAGCACCGCAAGCCTGGTGATCAAGGGGCCGACCCCGGTCGAGGCCACCGTGTCGCCGGACACCGCGTCGCCGCGTGCCGGGGCGCGTCGCTTGTTGCTCAAGGCGAACGATACCGGCGCCCTGCTGGCGGCGCTTGGCGTCGGCAGCCGCATCGAGGGCGGCGCGCTTAGCCTGGACGGACGCGTGGAGGACCGAACCGATGGCCCGCGGCTCACCGCGCTCGCCCGGATCGGCCGCTTCACCGTGCACGACGCGCCGCTCGCGGCCCGCCTCGCGCGCGACCTGTCGATCTACGGCTTTCTGCTGGGCTCATCGAGCAAGCAGCTCGTGGTGACCCGGTTCGAGCTTCCGTTCACGGTGCAAGGAGACACGCTCGAGGTGACGGATGCGCATGCCTCCAACGCCGCCCTGGGCGCCACCTTGCGCGGCCCGGTCGACCTGCGGCAGCAGACGCTCGATCTGCGCGGCACGGTTGTGCCCTCCTACCTGTTCAACGCGCTGCCGGGAACGCTGCCTGGCGTCGGTCGCGTGTTCAGCCCCGAGAAGGGGGGCGGCCTGCTGGCGGCGACGCTGCGCATCACCGGCGCGATCGACCACCCGGCGGTCCATGTCAATCCATTGGCCCTGCTCGCACCGGGCATCCTGCGTCGGCTGCTGTTCGACTGAAGCAAGCCATGCGGGCCCGAGTGGGCTACACTGGCGCCTGCGGGCGATCCGCGGATCGCATCGGCCGGGCGGGGCCGAGGGGAGGAGAACCAGTTGTGATACGCCGACATCGAACCTCGAGGCTGTCCGAGGGTCTTCCGCATCCGCTGGGCGCCACCTGGGATGGGCTCGGCGTCAATTTCGCGCTGTTCTCCGCCCATGCCACCAAGGTGGAGCTGTGCCTGTTCGACCCGTCGGGCGGCAACGAGCTCGACCGCATCCAGCTGCCCGAATATACCGACGAGGTCTGGCACGGATTTCTGCCGGATGCGCGGCCCGGAACCATCTACGGCTATCGCGTGCATGGCCCCTACGCGCCCGAGGCCGGCCACCGGTTCAATCCCCATAAGCTGCTGCTCGATCCTTATGCGCGCGCGCATGTCGGCCAGGTGCGCCACGCGCCCGAGATCTTCAGCTACCAGATCGGCCATGCCGACGCCGACCTCTCCTTCGACAAGCGCGACAGCGCGGCGTTCATGCCGAAATGCCGTGTCATCGACCCTGCCTTCACCTGGGGGCGCGACGCCCGGCCACGGGTGCCTTGGGAGCGCACCGTGATCTACGAGACCCACGTGCGCGGGTATACCATCCGCCATCCGATGCTGCCGTTCGGGCTGGGCGGCACCTTTGCCGGCCTGGCCGCCGACGAGATCGTGGCGTACATCAAGGATCTCGGCGTCACCTCCGTGGAGCTGCTGCCGGTGCATTTCTTTGCCGACGAGGACCATCTCCGTCCGCACGGCCTGACCAACTACTGGGGATACAACTCGGTCGGCTTCTTCGCCCCCGACGAGCGCTACGCCACCGGCAACGGCAGCACGGTCTCCGAGTTCAAGGCGATGGTGGCCCGCCTGCACGATGCCGGCATCGAGGTCATCCTCGACGTGGTCTACAACCACACCGCGGAAGGCAACGAGCTCGGCTCGACCCTCTCCTTCAAGGGCATCGACAACGCCTCCTACTACCGGCTGATACCCGGCAGGGAGCGCTACTACATCAACGACACCGGCACCGGAAACACCCTCAATCTGAGCCATCCGCGCGTGCTGCAGATGGTCACCGACAGCCTGCGCTACTGGGTGACCGAGATGCATGTCGACGGGTTCCGTTTCGATCTCGCCACCATCCTGGGACGCGAAAGCTACGGTTTCGACGAGGGCGGCGGCTTCCTGGATTCCTGCCGCCAGGACCCGATCCTGTCCGACGTCAAGCTGATCGCGGAGCCATGGGATTGCGGGCCGGGCGGCTACCAAGTGGGCGGCTTTCCACCCGGCTGGGCGGAATGGAACGATCGCTACCGCGACACCGTGCGCGCCTTCTGGAAAGGCGACTCGTCCGCTGCCGAGCTGGCGCAGCGGCTGTGCGCATCGGCCGACAAGTTCAACCGCCGGGGCCGCAGGCCCTGGTCGAGCGTGAACTTCGTCACCGCCCATGACGGCTTCACGCTGCATGACCTCACCGCCTTCAACGACAAGCACAACGAGGCGAACGGCGAGAACAACCGCGACGGCACCAGCAACAACGGATCGTGGAACTGCGGCGCGGAAGGCCCCACCGGTGATGCGGCGGTGCAGGCGCTGCGCGAGCGCCAGATGCGCAACATGATGGCGACCCTGCTGATGAGCCAGGGAACGCCGATGATCCTCGCCGGAGACGAGTTCGCACGCACCCAGCAAGGCAACAACAACGCCTACTGCCAGGACAACGAACTCTCCTGGATCGACTGGGATTGCCGCGACGAGCATCAGGCGATGTTCCAGTTCACCCGCCGGCTGCTGCATCTGCGCGAGGAATATCCGATCCTGCGCCGGCAGCGCTTCATGACCGGCGAGTGGGACGAGGACCTCGGAGTGCGCGACGTGACCTGGATCAACTGCACCGGTGCGACGATGCGCGACGCGGACTGGAGAGACACCAGCCTGCGTTGCTTCGGCATGCTGATGGATGGCCGGGCCAAGGTCAGCGGCATCCGCAGGCCGGGTACCGATGCGACGCTGCTGATGATCCTGAACGGCTTCCATGACGTGCTGGAGTTCGTCATGCCGCCTTGCAGCGGCGGGATGCACTGGCAGCTGCTGCTCGACACCAACCGCCCCGCGATGACCTCGGGCAGGGCCTACGGCATCGGCAACAGCTGCGACATCAACGGACGTTCATTGATGTTGTTCCGGCTGGCAAGCTGATCCGTTGCGGGCGATCCCGCACGCGCTGCTGCTGTTCGTGCCGGTCTCCATCGTTCTGCGCTTTGGGGTGCATGCCGGTCCGATCTGGCTGTTCGCCAGCGGCGTGGTTGCGGTGGGCGTGCTGGCCGACTGGGTTCGCCGCGCCACCGAGCAGCTTGCCGAGCGGGCGGGCAGCGCCATCGGCGGCCTGCTCAATGTCAGCTTCGGCAGCATCGCCGAGCTGGTGCTTTCCTTGTTCGTGCTTGCGCACGGCGAGGTCGCCGTGGTGAAGGCCCAGATCACCGGCTCCATCATCGGCACCAGCCTGCTCGGGCTTGGTCTGGCCTCGCTGGTCGGCGGCCTCCGGCGCGAAAAGCAGGAATTCGACCATGCCAACACCGGGCTGCTCTCGACCCTGCTGATCCTGGTGCTGGTGGCGCTGATGCTGCCCGCGGTGTTCGACCGCGCGGCCCGTGCAGGGGTGGCCGACCCGGCAGCCATCGACGAACGGCTGAGCATCGGCGCATCCGCCGTGCTGCTGCTGCTTTATGGCGCCAACCTGGTGTTCACCCTCGTCACCCTTCGCGGCGCGTTCAAAGGCGACGAGCCTGAACAGGAGCCGAGCGGCGAGCCAGGAAGCCGGTCGGCAAGTGTGGTGCCCTGGAGCCTGTCGCGCTCGCTTCTGGTGCTGGTTGGCAGCACGGTGCTGATCGCGCTGGAGTCCGAGCTGGTGTCCGACGCGGTCGCCGCCACCGCGACGCGGCTGCACGTGTCGGAGGCGTTCCTGGGCGTGATCGTGCTCGCCCTGGTCGGCACGTCGGCCGATCTGTTCGCCGCGGTGGCCTTCGCCCGCCAGGACCGGATGAGCATCGTGTTCAGCATCTGCGTCGGCTCGGCGATCCAGATGGCGCTGGTGGTGGCCCCGCTGCTGGTGCTGGTTTCCTGGCTGATCGGCCACCCGATGAACCTGGTGTTCGGCCCGCTCGACCTGTTCGCGATTGCCGGCACCGCCCTGATCGTGCGGGCCATCGCCGCGGACGGCGAGACCAGCTGGTTCGAGGGGCTGCTGCTGGTCGGCGTCTACGCGCTGTTTGGTCTGGCCTTCCTGTTCGTCAGCCCTGCTTGATCGGTGAGCGGTGTGGCGTGCCAGCAGGTCGGCCGGATCGTGGCAGATCGCGATGCATCCCGCCTCGCGCACCGCGTGCGGTCGTGCTCCATCTCCGGGCTCAGACCGCCGGCGTGTAGCTGATCCACTCGCGTGAACCATGCTCGAACCAGTGGGTCATGAGCGCGCCGTCCCAGCGATAGCGGAGCTGTCGCGATTGCACCACCGGCAGCGTGATGCCGTCCGGCCAGAACAGGCCGGCGGCGAGGCCGTCCGGGTAGCGCACGCTGGGATAGACGATCCCGTCTGCGCCTTCGGCGCGGGTGCGCCGGCCGAGCGCCTGGCCGGGCGTCCAGTTGTCGGGAGCCAGGCACCCTTCCGGGTCGCCCTCGCGCAGGTCGTGCATCGCACCCCCGACCCGGCAGGTCAGCTCGCGGAAATCGGCGTCTGCGGCAGGCTCGCCGGTTGCGCGCATGAAGCGCTCGAAATGAAACGCGGTCTCGGCCAGCGCCACCTCGAACCGGTCGCCGCAATACCAAAGCCCGAAGCTGCCGTCCGAGAACCGGCTCGGCCGCAGCGGCGAGACGTGGGTGAAGGCGCCCATCACCAGACCGGAGGTTCCCCCCTTGATCCGCCGCGCCACGGGAACCAGGGCAAGGTTGCCCACCTCGTCATGGATGCGCGGGTTGGTTCGGGCCTCGGCTCGGGCAATCAGCTCCCAGTCCGCCGGATCGGCGATATCCTCGAACAGGTGCACCGGCGGATAGATCGTGCGGATGATCCGGTGCGATTGCCTCCAGCGCATCCGCGTCGTGGACGCGGGCGGCTCGGTGCTCACCAGCCGGCACGCTCCGCATCAAGATAGGCGCGCAGCGCCGAGAGATCGGTCGGCGCCCCCTGCATCATGCGCTCGAGTGCCGAATAGCCGCCGAACGCGGCGTTGGGCTTGCGGATCCACTCATAGCCGCGCTGCGGCTCGGAGAACATGTAGCGCAGCGCCTTGTGGATCCCCATCAGGCTGCCCAGCCGCCAGATGGTGTCGTGCGGCAGCGAGGCGACCTCCCCGGACTTCCAGCGCTGGAAGGTGCGCTCGCTGGGCGAGCCGAGCAGGCGACGCGACTGCGCGCCATCGAGCTGCCAGCGCACGAACAGGTTGAACACCGCGCGCAGCATCGCCGCCGCTTCCTCCTGGGTGACGTCGGCGCCTCCGGGCTCCGGTGCGGTGTTTCTCGGCCGGTTGGTGACGGTGGCGGTGGTCATGCGTAAAAGCGATACACCAACTCGCCATTTGACGTCAAGTCTATTAAAATGGCCATATGGCGAGTAACCAGGCCGCTGAAACCGTGAAGCCGGACGGGAGCCCATGCGCGTGACGCTGTTCATTGATCCGTTTGCGCTGCTTGCGGCAGTTGCGGCACTTGCCGCCCTGGTGATCGCGCTGCTGGTGCTGCGTGCCCTGCGCGACCTGGCGTCGACGCAGGACACCGGGCTGCTGCACCGGCTCGGCTTCATGCTCGAGCACGATCAATCTGCCCGTGGCCAGGAAACCGAGGCCGGGCGTGCCCGGATGGTCGAGATCGAGCGTGTTCTGGTGGGCAAGATGGAGCAGAACCGCCACGACATGAGCGAGCGGCTGGGCACGCTCACCACCACCATCGCCCGCGAGCAGGGCGAGTCGCGTCTCGCCCTGGCCACCGCGCTGCGCGAGATGTCCGAACAGTCGGCGGTGCGGCTGAGCGCGATCCAGGCCTCGGTCGGCGAGCAGTTGCATGCCGCGGTCGAGAAACAGATGCAGACCAGCTTCCAGCGCGTGCTGGAGCAGTTCAGTGCGGTGCAAAAGGCGATGGGCGAGGTGAGTGCCATGACCGCGCAGATCGGCGACCTGAAGCGGCTGTTCTCCAACGTCAAAACCCGCGGCGGGTGGGGCGAGGCGCAGCTGCGGGCGATCCTCGACGACGTGCTGCCCAGCGGTGCCTATGAAAGCAATTGCCGCCTCACGGCGGGCAGCACCGAGGTGGTCGAGTTCGCCGTGCGCATGCCGGTGCGCGGCGCGGGCGCCGAACAGCCGCGCCCGCTGCTGGCGATCGACTCCAAGTTCCCGCTGGAGTCCTATGAACGCCTGCTGCAGGCCGTGGAGCAGGTCGATCCCGACGCCGAGCGGGCGGCGCGGCGCGCACTGGAAAGCATGCTGCGGCTGGAAGCGCGCAAGATCGCCAGCAAATACATCGTGCCTCCGGTGACGGTGGAGTTCGCCGTGCTCTACCTGCCCACCGACGGGCTCTATGCCGAGGTAGCCAGGATCCCCGGGCTGATCGACGAACTGGGCCGCCTGCAGCGGGTGCTGGTGATGGGACCGAGCCTTATTCCGGCGCTGCTGCGCACCATCCATCTCGGCTACGTGACGCTGGCCCTGGAGGAAAAGACCGAGATCATCAGCCAGCTGCTCGGCGCCACCCGCCAGGAGATGCTCAAGATGGACGGCGTGCTCGAGAAGCTCGGCCGCAACGCATCGGCGATGTCGAGCTCGATCGAGGAAGCGCGCAGGCGCACCCGCGTGGTCACCCGCAAGCTGCGCGGCATCGAGGCGCCGGACCCCGAAGCGGCGGTGGCGCTGCTCGACCTGTCCGACAGCGCGCCGGAACCGCCGGACCCGGTGCCCCCCGCCTGAGGGTGGGTTGGTGGTGCCGTCCCCTCGGGGGCTGAAATATCCCAAGATCGATGCCGCATACTTCCACAACAACGACCTGCCGCTGGCCGGAGGCTTCGTGCGCATCGACAGCTTCCTGAAGATCCTGATCCTGCTGCTGGCGCTGATCGTCAACGTTTATGCGCAGCGGCTGCGCACCGGCAGCGTGACAGCACCCAGGGCTGAGCGGGCCGGCCTGAGCAGGCGGGCCTGAGCGGGCGGGCCGATCCGGGCTGCTTCGGATTGCAGCCGGAGCCAGGCCCGCGCGTTGAGCTGCTTCGTGCAGCTTGGGAGCGTCGGATGCCGGTCAGCCTCGAAGGATCCTGCCGTTGCGGCTCGGTGCGGTTCCGCTGCGACAGCCACACGCCGGTGCCGTATCAGCGATGCTACTGCTCGATCTGCCGCAAGACCGCGGGCGGCGGCGGCTACGCCATCAACCTGGGCGCCAACACCGCCGGCATGCAGGTGCACGACCCGCAGCAGGCGATTGCGGTATTCCGCGCCGCCCTCCGGCAGGAGGACGGCTCTTGCGAGCTTTCCACCGCCGAACGCCGTGCCTGTTCGCGCTGCGCCACCGCGCTTTGGCTGTTCTCGCCGGAATGGCCGGAGCTGATCCACCCGTTCGCGTCCGCCATCGACAGCGAGCTGCCGGCGCCTCCGGCCTCGGTGCATCTGATGCTGCGCTTCAAGCCAGGCTGGGTGACGCCTCAACTGGGCTCGGACGATCGCTGCTTTGACCTTTATCCCGAACAATCGCTGGAGCAGTGGCACCGCAGCCGCGGGCTCTGGGTCGCATAAGGACTTGACAGGGCCGCGTCCTGGGCGGTAGACGCCCGCCTCTCACGGAACGCGGGAGACCACATTCCTGTCGCCGCCACCAGGCGGCGCCTGATCTGGTCGCATGCACCGCGGTCCTGGCGCTGTTCAAGGAGCCACGGATTTGGCCAAGAAGATCGTCGGCTACATCAAGTTGCAGATCCCGGCCGGCAAGGCCAACCCGTCGCCGCCGGTGGGTCCCGCACTCGGCCAGCGCGGCCTGAACATCATGCAGTTTTGCAAGGAGTTCAACGCCGCGACCCAGGGCATCGAGCCCGGCACCCCGACGCCGGTGGTGATCACCGCGTTCGGCGATCGCACCTTCAGCTTCATCCTCAAGACTCCCCCGAACACCTATTTCCTGCTCAAGGCGGCAAAGGTCTCCAAGGGCAGCACCACGGTGGGCAAGGGTGCCGCCGCGGGCCGGGTGACCACGGCGCAGCTGCGCGAGATCGCGCTGCAGAAGATGAAGGACATGAACGCCAACGACGTGGACGGCGCGGTGCGCATGCTGGCGGGCTCCGCACGATCGATGGGCCTCACCGTGGTGGAGGGCTGACGATGGCCAAGGATAAGCGCCTCGCTGCGGCACAGGCCAAGATCGAGCGCAGCAAGAGCTATCCGCTGGACGATGCGATCCGGCTGGTGAAGAGCAACGCTTCGGCCAAGTTCGACGAGACGGTGGAAATCTCGCTCGGCCTCGGCATCGATCCGCGTCATGCCGACCAGATGGTGCGCGGCCTGCTCAGCCTGCCGAACGGCACTGGCAAGACCCTCAGGGTCGGGGTGTTCGCCCGCGGCCCCAAGGCGGAAGAAGCGCTCGGCGCCGGCGCCGACGTGGTTGGCGCGGAAGACCTGGCCGAGAAGGTGCAGGCGGGCGAGATCGCGTTCGACCGTTGCATCGCCACCCCCGACATGATGGCGCTGGTCGGACGGCTGGGAAAGATCCTCGGTCCGCGCGGGCTGATGCCCAATCCGAAGCTGGGCACGGTGACCATGGACGTGAAGGGCGCGGTGGGTGCTGCCAAGTCCGGGCAGGTGGAGTTCCGCGCCGAAAAGGCCGGCATCATCCATGCCGGCATCGGCAAGGCGTCGTTCGACGAGGCCAAGCTCGCCGAGAACATCCGCGCCCTGGTTGACGCCATCCAGAAGGCCAAGCCCACCGGGGCCAAGGGCACCTATCTGCAGAAGGCGGCGCTGTCCTCCACCATGGGTCCCGGGATCAAGGTCGACGTGGCCTCCTTCACTGCAGGCTGAGAAAGTTTAACACGATGCTCCCTGCCCGGAAGGGCGGGGTTGAGCAGGAAGCGCTCCCGGCTCCTCAAGTGCCGAGGGCGTCGTTCCGAACCTGTCCAAGACCGCACGCGGCACCGAGCCTTAATCGTCCCGCTCGCCGGGACTGCGCGCGACAGACGGGGGTTGCTCGTGCCGGCGAAAGGCATGGGTGGTTCCGTTGCTGCAGGACAGGCGAACCGGTCCGGAGGCGTCGCTCATGGGCGATACTTGCGGGCCTAGGGCAACCCGGCCTGGCGGTTTCGCCGCGGGCCACGATGGAGACGGGATTTGGACCGTACGGAGAAGCGGGAGTTCGTGGCAGTTCTCGCAGCCGTGTTCGCAGAAACGTCGATGGTGGTCGTCACCCGCAATGACGGGCTGACGGTGGCCGAGGTGACGGTCCTGCGCCAGCGGATGCGGGCGGCTGGTGCGACCTTCAAAGTCGCGAAGAACCGGCTGGCCACCCTCGCCCTGGATGGGACCCGGTTCGACGGCATCGCACCGCTGCTGAAGGGACCGACCGCTCTTGCGTGGGCGGCGGACCCGGTCGCGGTGGCGAAGGTGGCCGTCGAGTTCGCCAAGACCAACGAGAAGCTTGTGGTGCTCGGAGGAGCACTCGGGGCCCAGACGCTGAACGCGGATGGGATCCGGGCGCTCGCCGAGCTGCCGTCCTTGGATACGCTGCGTGCGCAGTTGGTGGGGCTGATCGCCACACCGGCGACTCGCATCGCCGGCGTGCTTCAGGCACCGGCAGGACAGCTCGCTCGGGTGTTTGGCGCCTATGCCAACAAGGACGAGGCGACAGCCGAAGCTGCGTAAAAATCTCGTGAGTGCGGGAACCCGCACTTGCGCGCAACCCCCCAGTGTCTAAGTAGGAAGATAACATGGCCGACTTGTCGAGACTTGTTGATGAACTGTCGTCGCTGACGGTTCTTGAGGCTGCCGAGCTGTCGAAGCTGCTCGAGGAGAAGTGGGGCGTGTCCGCTGCGGCTCCTGTGGCTGCCGTGGCGGCACCTGCGGGTGGCGGCGCCGCCGCAGCGCCCGTCGAGGAGCAGACCGAGTTCACCGTCATCCTGACCAAGGCGGGCGAAAAGAAGATCAACGTGATCAAGGAAGTTCGCACGATCACCGGCCTCGGGCTGAAGGAAGCCAAGGACTTGGTCGAAGGCGCTCCCAAGACGGTCAAGGAAGCCGTCAGCAAGGATGATGCCGCGAAGTTCAAGAAGCAGTTGGAAGAGCAGGGCGCCTCTGTCGACATCAAGTAAGCATCTTCATGGTCTGCCTGCCGCATCCAGACCCGGGTTCTGGCGGCAGGCGGTCATCTGTTAGGCTGAAATGGGGTGGGAGCCGTGCGGCGCCCGCCCCTTTGGCCGTGCCGCGGCAGCTTGTCGCGACGGTTGTGAGTTACGAGTTTCGTGGGTCGGGATGAGACCGGCGCCTGAACGGTTCGGATCCAGCATGATGGATCCTAGCCTGTCCTCAAGGCGTGTCACGCTCCCGGTCGGTTAGCGCAGGGCAGGATTGACGATGAACGCGATGATTGGCAACGCGACGGCGAAATCGTTCACGGGGCGCAAGCGCATCCGCAAGAGCTTCGGGCGCATCCCCGAGATCGCGCCGATGCCCAACCTGATCGACGTGCAGCGCGCCAGCTACGAGGCGTTCCTGCAGATGAACGTGTCCCCCGACAGCCGCACCCAGACCGGGCTGCAGGAGGTGTTCCGCTCGGTGTTCCCGATCAACGATTTCGCTGGTCGCGGCCGCCTCGAGTTCGTCCATTACGAGCTCGAGGACCCCAAGTACGATGTCGAGGAATGCATCCAGCGCGGCATGACCTTCGCCGCACCCCTGAAGGTGATCCTGCGTCTCATCGTCTGGGACGTGGACGAGGATACCGGCAGCCGCTCCATCCGCGACATCAAGGAGCAGCCCGTCTACATGGGCGACATGCCCCTGATGACCGACAACGGCACCTTCATCATCAACGGCACCGAGCGGGTCATCGTCAGCCAGATGCACCGCTCTCCCGGCGTGTTCTTTGACCATGACAAGGGCAAGACGCACTCCTCGGGCAAGTTCCTGTTTGCGGCCCGGGTGATCCCGTATCGCGGCTCGTGGCTCGATTTCGAGTTCGACAGCAAGGACATGGTCTATGTCCGGATCGACCGGAAGCGGAAGCTGCCGGTGACCACGCTGCTCTATGCGCTGGAGGGCGAGGCCTCGAACAGCGCCCGCAACGCCAAGATCGCCGAGGGCGGCGATGTCGACAGCATGGATGTGCGCGGCATGGATGCCGACGAGATCCTCGGCACCTTCTATGGCGAGGTGGTGTTCGCCAAGACCGAGAAGGGCTGGGCGCGTCCGTTTGATCCGGACGCGTTCCGCGGCATGAAGCTGCTGGAGCCGATGGTCGACGCCGACTCCGGCGAGATCGTGGCCGAGGCCGACGCCAAGCTGACCTCCCGGATGACCCGCAAGATCGCCGAGAAGACCAAGGTGGTGCTGGTCGGCCGCGCCGACCTGCTCGGCCGGTTCGTGGCGCATGACCTGGTCAACGAGGAGACCGGCGAGATCTACGGCGAGGCCGGAGAGGAATTGACCGAGCCGCGCTTGGTGGCACTCGAGGAGCAGGGGATCACCTCGCTGCCGACGCTGGCCGTCGACGGCGGCAACGGCCCGTGGATCCGCAACACGCTGGCGATCGACAAGAACACCTCGCGCGACGACGCGCTGATCGACATCTACCGGGTGATGCGCCCCGGCGAGCCGCCGACCCCGGAAACCGCCGAGGCGTTGTTCCGCGGCCTGTTCTTCGACGCAGACCGCTACGATCTTTCGGCGGTCGGCCGCGTGAAGATGAACATGCGCCTGGGCGTGGACGCCGAGGACACCATACGGGTGCTGCGCAAGGTCGACATCCTGCGCACGGTGAAGATCCTGTGCGAGCTCAAGGACGGGCGCGGCTCGATCGACGACATCGACAATCTCGGCAACCGCCGGGTGCGTTCGGTGGGTGAGCTGATGGAGAACCAGTACCGGGTCGGCCTGCTTCGCATGGAGCGCGCGATCCGCGAGCGCATGGGCTCGGTCGACATCGACACGGTGATGCCGCACGACCTGATCAATGCCAAGCCGGCGGCGGCAGCCGTGCGCGAGTTCTTCGGCTCGTCGCAGCTCAGCCAGTTCATGGACCAGACCAATCCGCTGTCCGAGGTGACCCACAAGCGACGGCTTTCGGCGCTTGGCCCGGGCGGCCTGACGCGCGAGCGCGCCGGCTTCGAGGTGCGCGACGTGCACCCGACGCATTACGGCCGGATCTGCCCGATCGAGACTCCGGAAGGCCCCAACATCGGCCTGATCAACAGTCTCGCCACCTATGCCAAGGTCAACAAGTACGGCTTCATCGAGACGCCCTACCGCCTGGTCAAGGACGGCGCGCTGCAGGATGGCTGGAAGTACCTCTCCGCGATGGAAGAGGAGAAGCTGGTGGTGGCGCAGGCCGACGCCGCCCAGGATGCCGCCGGCAACCTCACCGACGAGCTGGTGTCGGTGCGTCGCGGCGGCGATTTCCGGCTGGTCAAGCCGGAAGACGTGACCGCCTGCGACGTTTCCCCCCGGCAGCTGGTGTCGGTGGCGGCGGCGCTGATCCCGTTCCTCGAGAACGACGACGCCAACCGCGCGCTGATGGGCTCGAACATGCAGCGCCAGGCGGTGCCGCTGATCCGCTCCGACGCCCCCCTGGTGGGCACCGGCATGGAGGCCGCGGTGGCCCGCGACTCCGGTGCTACCATCGTGGCGCGCCGCCCTGGCATCATCGACCAGATCGACGGTGCGCGCATCGTTGTGCGCGCCACCGACGAGGCCGGGTCCACCCAGGGCGTCGACATCTACCGGCTGCGCAAATACATGCGCTCGAACCAGTCGACCTGCATCAACCAGCGCCCGCTGGTGCGGGTGGGCGACCGGGTCTATGCCGGCGACATCATTGCCGACGGCCCGTCCACCGAACTGGGCGAGCTGGCGCTGGGCCGCAACGTGCTGGTCGCGTTCATGCCCTGGAACGGCTACAATTTCGAAGACTCCATCCTGATCTCCGAGCGCATCGCCCGCGATGACGTGTTCACCTCGATCCATATCGAGGAGTTCGAGGTGATGGCCCGCGACACCAAGCTGGGCCAGGAGGAGATCTCCCGCGACATCCCCAATGTCGGCGAGGAAGCGCTGCGCAACCTCGACGAGGCGGGCATCGTCTATGTCGGGGCCGAGGTGAACCCGGGCGACATCCTGGTCGGCAAGGTGACGCCGAAGGGCGAGAGCCCGATGACCCCGGAAGAGAAGCTGCTGCGGGCGATCTTCGGCGAAAAGGCGTCCGACGTGCGCGACACCTCGCTCAAGCTGCCCCCGGGCACCACCGGCACCATCGTCGATGTGCGGGTGTTCTCCAGGCGCGGCGTCGACAAGGACGAGCGCGCGATGGCGATCGAGCGCGCCGAGATCGAGCGCCTGGCCAAGGACCGCGACGACGAGCGCGCGATCCAGGAGCGCTCCTTCTACAACCGTCTGCGCGAGCGGCTGCTCGGGCAAAAGGCGGGCGGCGGCTTCAAGGGCATCAAGTCCGGCACCGAGATCACCGAAGAGATCCTGGCCGAGCATCCCCGCGGCACCTGGCGGCACGTGGTGCTGGCCAACGACGGCGCGGTGGCCGAGATCGAGGTGCTGAAGCGCGAGTTCGATGCGGCGGTCGGCCGGATCCAGGCGCGCTTCGACAGCAAGGTCGAGAAGCTGCAGCGCGGCGACGAGCTGCCGCCCGGCGTGATGAAGATGGTCAAGGTGTTCGTGGCGGTGAAGCGCAAGCTGCAGCCGGGCGACAAGATGGCCGGCCGGCACGGCAACAAGGGCGTGGTGTCGCGGGTGGTGCCGGTGGAGGACATGCCGTTCCTGGATGACGGCACCTCGGTGGACATCGTGCTGAACCCGCTCGGCGTGCCGTCGCGCATGAATGTCGGCCAGATCCTGGAAACCCATCTCGGCTGGGCCTGCGCCAATATCGGGCGCGGGATCGGCGAGCTGGTTGACGAGTACCAGCGCACCGGCAACGCCAAGCAGGAGCTGCTGGACGGTCTCAAGGAGGTCTATGGCGAGCGCGTCTATGCCGATGACATCGCCACCCTGCCGAACGAGCAGCTGGTCGAGCTGGCCCACAACCTGCGCAAGGGCGTGCCGATCGCGACCCCGGTGTTCGACGGCGCCCGGATGTCCGACATCGAAAGCATGCTCTCCAGGGCCGGGCTCGACACGTCCGGGCAGGTCCAGCTCACCGACGGCCGGACCGGCGAGGGCTTCGAGCGCAAGGTGACAGTGGGCTACATCTACATGCTCAAGCTGCACCACCTGGTCGACGACAAGATCCATGCGCGCTCGATCGGGCCCTACAGCCTGGTGACCCAGCAGCCGCTAGGCGGCAAGGCGCAGTTCGGCGGCCAGCGCTTTGGCGAGATGGAGGTGTGGGCACTGGAAGCCTACGGTGCCGCCTATACGCTGCAGGAGATGCTGACGGTGAAGTCGGACGACGTGTCCGGCCGCACCAAGG
>CAXUNX010000063.1:0-16246 GCA_964252545.1 uncultured Acetobacteraceae bacterium
GGCTGGAGCAGGCCACGCAGCCGGCGCGGCACCCGGAGGCGGTGGCGTCCGGGGGAGCGGGCGCATGGCCAGCATAACCCTCGACGGCATCGCCCACGCCTATGGCGGCGACGGCGGCGAGCGGCGCTACGCGTTGAAGCCGATCGACTACCAGTGGCGGAACGGACGCGCCTATGCGTTGCTTGGCCCGTCCGGCTGCGGCAAGACGACGCTGCTGAACATCATCTCCGGCCTGGTGGTGCCTTCCGACGGCAGGCTGCTGTTTGACGGCGTCGACGTCACCCGCACCGCCACCGAGCAGCGCAACATCGCCCAGGTGTTCCAGTTCCCGGTGATCTACGACACCATGACGGTGCGGGAGAACCTTCTGTTCCCGTTGCGCAACCGCGGCGTCAGCAAGGCGGTCGCGGCGGCCCGTGTGCAGGAGATCGCAAGCCTGCTCGATCTTGTTCCGGTGCTGGATCGCCGTGCTCGCGGCCTCACCGCCGATGCCAAGCAGAAGATCTCGCTCGGCCGCGGCCTGGTGCGCTCGGACGTCTCCGCGGTGCTGTTCGACGAGCCGCTCACCGTGATCGATCCGACCCTGAAATGGGAACTGCGGTCCAAGCTGAAGACGGTGCACCGGGCGCTCGACCTGCTGATGATCTATGTCACGCACGACCAGGTGGAGGCGCTGACCTTTGCCGACGAGGTGGTGGTGATGAATGACGGCCGGGTGCTGCAGATCGGCACGCCCGCCGACCTGTTCGACCGCCCCGCGCACCGTTTCGTCGGCTATTTCATCGGCTCGCCCGGCATGAACTTCCTGCCCGCCAGCATCGACGGCGCTTCTGCCCATGCCGGCGGACAAACCTTCCGTCTGGCCCGTGCCTGTGCGGCCCCGCCGGCCGGCCGGGACGTGCAGCTCGGCTTCCGGCCGGACTATGCGTTCCTCGCCGAGAGCGGCGGCATCCCGGTTCGGGTGCTGCGCATCGAGGATCTGGGCCGCCGCCGCCTGGCGCGCATCGCGATCGGCCCGCACGAGGCGATCGCCAGCCTGCCGCAGGATGTGGCGCTCGGGGGATCCGGCGCCGGACTGCACGTGGCGCCCGAGCATCTGCACGTCTATGTCGACGATCATCGGGTGTCGCATGTTTGAAAAATCCTGGAACAACCGGGCCTGGTTCTTCGTGATCCCGGTGCTGGTGTTCGTGATGTTCTCCTCGATCGTCCCGATGATGACGGTGGTGAACTATTCCGTGCAGGACACCATGGGCCAGAACCACTTCTTCTGGAACGGCCTCGCCTGGTTCCAGAACCTGCTCGATCCCACCACCGACATCGGCGGCCGGTTCGCCGGCGCCCTCGTGCGCAACTTGTTGTTCTCGCTGGTGGTGCTGCTGATCGAGCTGCCGCTCGGGATCATGGCGGCGATCTGCATCCCGCGCCATGGCTGGCAGGTCGGCGCCACCCTGGTGCTGGTCGCACTCCCGCTGCTGATCCCCTACACCGTGGTCGGCACCATCTGGCAGATCTTCGCCCGACAGGATATCGGCCTGTTCGGGGCCGCCCTGAACCGGCTGGGCATCGCCTACAACGACACGGAGGATCCGACCTCGGCCTGGGCCACCATCGTGGTCATGGATGTGTGGCACTGGACCGGCATGGTGGCCCTGCTGTCCTATGCCGGCCTGAAATCGATCCCGGACGCCTTCTACCAGGCGGCGCGCATCGACGGCGCCAGCCGCTGGTCGGTGTTCCGCAACATCGAGCTCCCCAAGCTGCAGAAGGTGCTGGTGATCGCCGTGCTGCTCCGCTTCATGGGCAGCTTCATGATCTATACCGAGCCCTCGGTGGTCACCGGCGGCGGCCCCGGCTCCGCCACCAGCTTCCTGTCGCTCGACCTGGTGAAGATCGCGCTGGGGCAGGTCGATCTCGGCAACGGTGCCGCGATGTCGCTGGTCTACAACCTGATCACCCTGACCATCTGCTGGGTGTTCTTCACGGTGATGACCCAGCTCGAGCGCCGGGGTAGCGCGTGATGCGCATCCAGGGACGCACCATCGGCATCGTGCTCTACCTGCTGGCCTTGCTGCTGCCGATCTACTGGCTGCTCAACATGAGCTTCAAGACCAACGGCGAGATCATGTCGGGCCTGAGCTTCTGGCCGCACCGGGCGACGTTGGCCAACTACCGGCACATCTTCACCGATCCCGCCTGGTACGGCGGCTTCCTGCACTCGCTGACCTATGTGGCACTCAACACGGTGATCTCGGTGACCATCGCGCTGCCCGCCGCCTATGCGTTCAGCCGCTACCGCTTCGTTGGCGACAAGCACCTGTTCTTCTGGCTGCTGTCCAACCTGATGGCGCCGCCGGCGGTGTATGCCATGCCGTTCTTCAACCTGTACTATTCGGTGGGGTTGTTCGACACGGTGTGGGCGGTGGCGCTGGCGCACTGCTTGTTCAACGTGCCGCTGGCGGTGTGGATCCTGGAGGGCTTCATCTCCGGCGTGCCGCGCGAGATCGACGAGACCGCCTCGCTCGACGGCTATTCGTTTCCGCGCTTCTTTCTCAGGATCTTCCTGCCGCTGATCGCCAACGGCATCGGCGTCGCGGCCTTCTTCTGCTTCATGTTCTCGTGGATCGAGCAGCTCCTCGCCACCACCTTGACCACGGTGAACGCCAAGCCCATCGTTGCGGTGATGACACGGGTCTATTCCGCGGCGGGCATGGATTGGGGCCTGCTCTCCGCGGCCGGGGTGCTGACCATGATCCCGGGCGCGATCGTGATCTGGTTCGTCCGCAACCACATCGCCAAGGGCTTCGCCCTTGGCCGCGTATAGGAGGGCGCTCCGGCATGGGCTGGATGGCCTGGACCTGGCAGACGGCGGCGTTCTTCGGCTGCATCGCCGCGGCACTGGTGGTCATGACGCTGCTTGCAATCTTGCGGCCGGAAACGCCGCGGCGGGGCATCCTGCGCTTTCCCACCACCCGGGGCGACCGGCTGTTCGTTTCCATGGTCGGCAGCGCCTTCATCTTCATCCTTTGGATCCGGATCAGCGGCGGCGACAACCCGTACTATCCCGCCGTGGCCGCGATCCTGTTTAGCGCGGCGATGTTCCGCTACGCCTGAAGCCAGCTCAAGCGTCTAACGGCAGACCGGTCGCCATCAGGTGCCGGCGCCGCAGGGGAGAAAGGAAACACCATGAAAAGACGTCAAGTCATCGCCGGAGGGGCGGCGATCGCCGCAGGTGCCACGCTCGCCGCACCCGCCGTGCAGGCGCAGCAGCCGTTCGACGCCGGCCGCCAGAAGGATGCCGCAAAGAAGTGGATCAACAGCGAGTTCCAGCCCTCGACGCTGAGCAAGGACCAGCAGATGGCGGAGATGGAATGGTTCATCGACGCCGCCAAGCCGTTCGCCGGGATGACGCTGAACACCGTCTCCGAGATCCTCAACGTGCACGAATACGAATCCAAGACGCTCACCCGGGCGTTCAACGAGATCACCGGCATCAAGGTCAACCATGACCTGATGGACGAGGGATTGCTGGTCGACAAGATCGAGGTCGAGATGCAGTCGGGCCGGCCGATCTATGATTTCTGGATGAACGATTCCGACTTCATCGGCACGCATCCGCGCTACCGCGACATCGTCGGCGGCTCGCTCACCGACTTCATGGCGAACGAGGGCAAGGCGGTCACCAACCCGACCCAGGACCTGAACGACTATATCGGCCTGTCGTTCGCCACCTTCACCGACGGCAAGCTCTACCAGCTTCCCGACCAGCAGTTCGCCAACCTCTATTGGTTTCGTTACGACTGGTTCAAGCGGCCGGAGCTCAAGGCGCAGTTCAAGCAGAAGTTCGGCTACGATCTCGGCGTGCCGGTGAACTGGTCCGCCTACGAGGACATCGCCGAGTTCTTCACCAACGACGTGAAGACCATCGACGGCGTGCGCGTGTATGGCCACATGGATTACGGCAAGAAGGATCCGTCGCTCGGCTGGCGCTTCACCGATGCCTGGCTGTCGATGGCGGGCGGCGGCGACCGCGGCCTGCCGAACGGCCTGCCGGTCGACGAGTGGGGCATACGCAACGAGGGCGGCCGTCCGCGCGGCTCCTCGATCACCCGCGGCGGCGACGCCAACGGCCCGGCCGCGGTGTACGCGCTGACCAAGTTCGTCGAGTGGCTCAAGAAGTACGCGCCCCCGGAAGCGGCCGGCATGGACTTCCTGGAAGCCGGGCCGGTGCCCGGGCAGGGCCACATCGCCCAGCAGATCTTCTGGTACACCACCTTCTCGGAAACCATGACCAAGCCCGGCTCGGCGGTCATGAACGCCGACGGCACGCCGAAATGGCGCATGGCGCCCAGCCCGCACGGCGCCTACTGGAAGCAGGGCATGAAGCTCGGCTACCAGGACCAGGGATGCTGGACGATGCTGAAATACGCGCCGCTGGAGCGGGTGAAGGCGGGCTGGCTGTATGCGCAGTTCACCGGCTGCAAGACCGTGAGCCTGAAGAAGTCGCTGTTCAGCCAGCACCTGATCCGCGAAAGCGACATCCAGAGCCAGGCGATGACCGACCTCGCGCCGAAGCTCGGCGGCTTGGTCGAGTTCTATCGCAGCCCGGCGCGCAAGCAGTGGACGCCCACCGGCGTCAACGTGCCCGATTACGGCAAGATGGCGCAAGTCTGGTGGCAGAACGTGTCCAACGCGATCGCCGGCACGGTGACGCCGCAGCAGGCGATGGACGGGCTTGCGCACGACCAGGACGCCATCATGGCGCGCATCGAGCGTTCCGGCGTGCAGGGCGACCGCGGTCCGGTGATGAACAAGCCGCGTGACCCGGAATACTGGTACAAGAAGGCGGAAACCGACGGCCATCTGGCGCCGCAGCGCAAGCTGGCCAACGAGAAGCCGCCCGGGGAGACCATCGACTATGACGAGCTGATCAAGAGCTGGCAGTCGCCGGCCTCGAAAAAGGCCTGAACGCGGCAGCAGCGTCCCCTGGCTTCCCCGGCTCCGCTGGCGCCTCCGGGGAGCGGCCAGGGGGCGCTCGCTTGGCGCCCATCGGACAACAACGGCTGACTGAAAGCAGGCATCGTGGCCGCGCACCTCCTGGTGATCGATCAGGGCACCACTTCGACCCGCTCGATCGTGTTCGACACCGCGCTGCGGCCGGTGGCGAGCGCGCAGGAGGAGTTTCCCCAGATCTTTCCGCATCCGGGCTGGGTCGAGCATAATCCGGAGACGCTCTGGGGCACGGCACTCGGCACCGCGCGCGGCGCGATGCAGCAGGCGGGGCTGCAGGCGCGCGACATCGCCGCGCTCGGCATCGCCAACCAGCGCGAAACCACGCTGATCTGGGAGCGCGACAGCGGCCGCCCGATCTTCAACGCGATCGTCTGGCAGGACCGCCGCACCGCCGACCGCTGCAAGGCGCTGGAGCAGGCGGGCCACGCCGGGCTGATTGCCGAGCGCACCGGCCTGCGCATCGATCCCTATTTCTCCGCAACCAAGATCAGCTGGATGCTCGATCAGGTGGCCGGCGCGCGTGCGGAGGCGGAAGCGGGGAAGCTGGCCTTCGGCACCGTCGACAGCTTCCTGCTGTGGCGGATGACGCAGGGCCGCGTCCACGCGATCGACGCCACCAACGCCTCGCGTACCCTGCTGTGCGACATCCGAACCGGCGAGTGGGACCAGGAGCTGCTGCGGCTGTTCGATGTTCCCGCCGGCCTGCTGCCGGAGATCCGCGACTCCGCCGGCGAGTTCGGCCACACCAGCCCGGACCTGTTTGGCGGCGCGATCGCGGTGCGCGGGGTGGCCGGCGATCAGCAGGCAGCCCTGGTGGGGCAGGCCTGCTTCGAGCCCGGCGCCGTCAAGGCGACCTACGGCACCGGCGGCTTCGTGCTGCTCAACATCGGCGACGATCCCAAGCTGTCGCAGCACCGGCTGCTGACCACGATCGCCTGGCAACGACGCGGACGGCGTTCCTATGCGTTCGAGGGCTCGATCTTTTCGGCCGGCGCCAGCGTGCAGTGGCTGCGCGACGGCCTCGGGCTGGTGGAAAGCTCCTCGGAAACCGGGCGGCTCGCCGAAAGCTCGGACGCCGCGCAGCCGGTGTATCTGGTGCCCGCCTTCACCGGGCTCGGGGCGCCGCACTGGGACAGCCAGGCGCGCGCCCTGGTCAGCGGCGTCAGCCGCGGCACCACCAAGAAGGAGCTGGCGCGCGCCACCCTTGAGAGCATCGGCTACCAGACCCGCGATCTGCTGGCTGCGATGCTGGCCGATTATCGAAAGCCCATCGAGAACCTGGTGATCCGGGTGGATGGCGGCATGTCCGCCAGCGACTGGA
The DNA here is from genome assembly GCA_964252545.1 of uncultured Acetobacteraceae bacterium. Lineage (GTDB taxonomy): Bacteria > Pseudomonadota > Alphaproteobacteria > Acetobacterales > Acetobacteraceae > Lichenicoccus. The sequence continues at coordinate 6,335 of CAXUNX010000063.1, forward strand.
CCATGCAGTTCCTGGCAGACATGCTCGACCTCGAGGTGGAGCGTCCGGGCTACAAGGAGACCACCGCGGTGGGTGCCGCCTATCTCGCCGGGCTTGATGCGGGATTGCTTGCGGAGCCTGGGGTGTTCGCCGGCAACTGGACGGCGCAGCGCCGGTTCTCCCCATCGATGCAGCCGGGCGAGCGCGCGCGCAAATATCGCGGCTGGCGCCACGCCGTCAGGCTGGCGATGACGCCCGAGGAGGGTGACTGACGCCGCATGCAGATCGTGTTCCGCTGCGATCCGTCGCTGATCGATGTCCTGCCGCGTCCCGCAAGCAGCAGGGAACATCTGCCGGATTGGCTCCGTCGCATGCCGCAGCAGGCCTTCTCGGAGATGCACGCGGACGAGATCCGCACGGTCAAGCATTGCCCGCCGTTCGTGGACGCCATGGCGCAGGGCTTCGTGATCCCGCTGCCTTGCGACGTGGTGGTGCGGGATGGCCGGTTTTCCTGGCAGTGGGACATCCCGGCGCTGTCGGCTGCGCTGCATCCGCGGGCGCCGATCAGCTTCCACGCGCCGGCCCAGCTCGCCGGCACGCCGTTCCACGATCCGGCGCAGGTGCTGGTGAAGTTCAACAGCTTCTGGACGATCGAGCTGGAGCCTGGATGGTCGCTGTTCGCGACCCACCCGGTGAACCGTGCCGACCTGCCGTTCCGGCTGCTCAGCGGCATGGTTGATTGCGACCGGTTCCACGATGTGGGGATCCTGTTCCCGGCGGTCTGGCTTGATCCGGGCTTCTCGGGCGTGCTGCCGCGCGGCATGCCGGTTGCGCAATGTCTCGCGGTGCGCCGCGAGGCGCCGGTGCTGCAATGCCGGAGCTTCGACGATGCAGCGTCCGCGCGCTACGATTCCACCGCGCGCACGCTGCTTACCGGTCCGGGTCACTACCGGAAACATTTCCGCGCCGGGCGATGAGGTGGTCCCGCAGCTTCGCGGGATGCAGCCACATCGTTCCGCACCGCCCCGAGGTCAGCGCCTGGGCGATGCGCGCGAGGCTGTCCGGGCGCGACCGGAGTGCCGCGCCATAGGCGTCCATGGCCTGCTCCAGCCTGCCGCTTTCCTGCAGCGCGATGCCGAGATTGAAGGCGGCCTCGTGCAGGTCCGGCTTCGCCCGCAGCGCCGCGCGGTAGGGCTGCACCGAGCCTGCGTGATCGCCGCGGTCCTGCAGCGCCGAGCCGAGGCTGTACCAACCCTCGGCGAACGCCGGATCGATCCCGACCGCGTGCCGGAACGCCGCGATCGCCGCGTCGTGCCGGTTTCGCAGCACCAGGCACTGGCCGAGCCGGTGCGAGGCGATCGGCGCTGTGTGCATCGCCTGCGCCGCACGGCCGAGCGCCATGATGGCGGCATCGATCTTGCCCGAGTCCTGCAACAGGCTGCCGAGCGCAAGCCAGCCCGGGCCGAACTCGGGAAACCGTTCGAGTTCGGGCAGCAGCCGTGCCGCGGCCGGATCGCCCGAGCGCAGGCGCTCGATCGTTTCGTTGAACAGCCGGGCAGGATCGGAAATCCGGCTCACGCTGCATTCATGGCGACAGAAACGCTGCCTGCCTGCGGCAAACATGGCCCGCAGGGATCATGCTCGGCGCTCCGGTGTGCCGGGGGCGCCCGCTGTGGCAGCGACCTTCAGCAAACACCTGCTTCGACACGTTGTCTGGCGCTCGCGAACGATCCGGTCGGGAGGCGTTCCGGCGCGAAGCTCGCAAAGCCGATCCCGAACACGCCGGAGTAGATGGCTTCCATGCCGCCGCGCAGCCGGTAGGTTTCGTGCCAGATACCCCCGTCGCCCGGGTCGCGGGCGAAGTCGCGCCACCATGCCTGGTGCTGGCGCGCGCGGGTGAACGCTTCCAGGCTGTTGAAGTCGCGCCAGTATTGCCGGAAGCCCGGATGCAGGAAGCCGAACCAAAGGTCCTCGTGCGACAGCAGCCCATCAGGCGGATCCTTCTTGATCGAGCGCAGGCCGCGGCCGATGCGAAGCAGGCTGCGCGCGCCTTTCAGGTTGTTGGCGCGGTAGCCGAGGTAAACCACAACCAAGTCGGGAAAGCCGGACAGGTCGACGGATCGGCGCGGAGTGGTCATGGCGTGACTCCCGGTTGGAGAGCTGCATCGGTCAGGCGATGAGCACGCTTTCAGTGCACAGCACGAACTCGCAGCCGTGCAGGTCCAGGAACCGTGCTTCATCCGGCCGGATCGTCTCCATGTAGCTTTCGGAAGTGAACACTGCCTCCAGCCCGGCCACGTCATCGAACCATAGTTCGGTGATGCCATCGAACGCCACCGGCGGCAGGCCGGGAATCGACGCCGGCACGGTATGGCATTGGACATAGCGCCGGACGTGTTGCCGCACGGCGGGCAGTGCGCAGAACAGCGGCGCGTGCCGCTCCCGGTGATAGGCGACGAACTCGTCATGGGTCATCGACGGGCTGCGCCGCAGCAGGATGGTGAACTTGATCATGGCATTCTCCTGGACAGCCGGCATGGATGGACAGCACCATCCCAATGCTTACACTGCATACATAGAGGGCCAGCTTACAATGTCAACATCGCCGGGCAGAGGCTACCATCATGGGGAGTTGCGCACTGCGCTGGTCGGCGCGGCGCTCGACCTGCTGGCGGAGGATGGCGCCGATGCAGTCTCGCTGCGGGCTGTTGCGCGCCGTGCCGGCGTTTCCGCCATGGCTCCCTACCGGCATTATCCCGACAAGGAGGCGCTGCTCGCAGCGGTGGCGGTGCAGGGCTTCGACGGCCTGCGCGAGGTGCTGCGCGCCGCTGACGACGCAGTCCCGTCAGGTCAGGCCCTTGTGGAACAAGCCGTGGCCTATGTGCGCTACGCGCTGGAGCATCCGGCCCTATTCCGGCTTATGTTCGGCCCCAAGCGCCTCGGTGTGCATCCGGAGCTGGCCGCGGCCGGCGAGGCCGCCTATGCCGTGCTGGCTGCAAGGGTCGCAGTCGAGGCGCCGGCCGACGCCGACCGGGACGCTCGCGCCTTGGGCGGCTGGTCGATGGTGCACGGCCTGGCATCGCTGTTCCTGGACGACCGGATCAGCGACAAGACGACGGCGTCGGATGGCGACGTCACCCGCCGCGTCGCCGAGGCCATGCTGTGCCGCTAGGCACCTCGGTCAGCGCGCGTCGTCTTGGCATGGTAGATGTCCCAGTCGAAGTGTAGGCTGATTGCTACGGCCTGGACCTCGGCAGAAACAAGGGTTTGCAGACCCCCCAGCGGAGTGAGTTCAATTGGAACAGCGCGTGGCACTCTATTGCCGGGTCTCGACCGCCGATCAGTCGTGCGCACGACAGGAACGCGACCTCACCGCATTCGCCGAGCGGTTCGGGCGAGCCGGATCGACGCGGTGCTGGTGACGGAGTTGTCGCGCCGGGGCGCAGCACGACGGACCTGCTGGCAACGTTGAAGGAGCTGGAAGCGTGCCGCGTTTCGGTCATCGCGCTGGACGGCATGGCGTTTTACCTCGCAACCCCGCACGGGCGGGTGATCGCGACGATGCTGGCCGGCATTGCAGGATCCGAGCGCGAACTGATCCAAGACCGCATCCGTTCCGGCATTGCGGCTGCCAAAGCACGTGGAAAGCGACCGGGGCGTCAGCCTGGGCAGAGACCGAAATCCGATCGCCTCGCGCCGAAAGTGCTGGCGCTCATAGACCAGCGACGCAGCGACCGTTTAATCGGCCGTGAAGTCGGCCTCAGCAAAAATACCGTGGCACCGAGTGTTAAACGGAACCCGGGGGAAGTAGAGCCAGTTCAATGAGCGAGCTGATGGTCGACAAAGGCGGCGCCACTTTGAAACCACGTTCCGTCGAGCGAACAGTCCTTCTCGGATACCTGGTGGCCACATCACTTGCCTATATCGTGTTTCAGGTCGCCGGCATGATCTGGAACGGAAATATCATCTCGCGCTTCCAGCTTGGGATTGCCGGAGTTTTACTAGCAATTGCTCTTGTCCCACTCTGGATCGCCGTCGCCATTCCATTCGCGGTAGTTCGTAAGCTGTCCGGCTCGCGAGGGTTTTCGTCACCGTGGCGTGCAACCGTCTGGGGGAGCGTTACTGGACTATTAACCCTTCCCTTTGGCGTCGAAATGAGCCGGCTCTTCGACTTCGAAGGATCATATCCGCCATTCGGCACAGACCTGACGCGGACCATAGAATGCCATTGGCCGTTCTACGCGCTTGCTGGAGCAATTGCTGGATTGGCTTATTGGGCACTCGAGTTTTCCTCCGGACTGTCAAGGCTTGTTGCCCTTGTCAGCGACACGCGCCCGATCTATCGAACGAAGGGTCGGATTTCTCGACGGGCTGGCGCTGCAATTGCAGGAATTGCGGCAGTGGGCATCCTTCTGCCGATCGCTCGATGGTGGTGGAGCCCTCACCATCTCAACCTCGCCCAGCACCAGGATCGAAGTCAGGTTCATCCGGGAGTGGCCGACCAAAGGTTTGGTTGGCTTTGTCGGCTGGTCCCAAAATCCGTCAAGGTTGACGTCACTCTCTGGCGGCGTGATCGCTGTCCAGAATGAGCGTGGTCGTCCTGAGTGGGAGAAGAACTTCCCGAATATCGCTGCCTGGAGCGCGGCTGCAAACGATCGCGAAATCGTTGTCTCGGATGATCTGAACAGTCATGCAGCGTTCTCCGCGATCGATTTGAGAACGGGCGAGATGCTTCATCAAGAAGCTGATCCCACCCCGGGTGCCCGAGGCTTGGCAGGTGCTGCCGTGAAACTCGCCATGTCGCCTGATGGGTCGCGGCTTGCAGTCGCGTATGACATACCACGCCCGGGACAGCCTGTAAGCTTATATGACACTCACGATTGGCATCGCCTGTCGACGATGGAAGCCGTGCCACAGGGACAACTCGGGTCTCAGGCCATCGCGTTTTCTAATGATGGACGTCTTCTAGCCTTTGGCACCGGCCAAGACCTTGTAATCGCCGACGCACAGAGCGGGAAAACACTCCATTCCGTCGCCGTTTCAGCGATCAATATCGTGTTCAGCCCTGATAACGACATGGTTGCTGTCGAGACTGCCGACTCGGCCCGATCGATTGAAGTTTTTCGAATTGCTGATGGGGTAAAGCTAGCGTTCCATCCTACAAATGCGTCATCCGGGAGCCATGCTCTGGTTTGGGATTCACTTGGAAGATTTATCGGGTTCATCGATGGTGCCGACATAGTCGGTCTTTGGGACCCGTCCACTGCCGACGGGAGTCACGTGACACTGCATGTCCGACCGTCGCCAGGCTACCTCGCCATATCTCCTGACGCGCGCTGTTTGGCTGTGGCGAACGGAGACTTCGTCAGCCTGTTCCAGCTCGCCGGGCAGGTCGGTTCCACGAAACATAACCAGGCTTGTAGCTGAATGCCTCAGCGAGGCTGAGCTATCCTGACCGTCCTATGGCGTACCCCCGGTCAGCAGGCCGTGCAGGCGGTGCTCGGCGCGTCCAGCCGCCGCGTTCGCTGATCCGCCGCGATGCCGAGGCAGCCGGCCAGGTCGTCGCGGTCGGAGCCGTAGATGAAGCGGTCCGGCCGGATCAGCAGGCCGCGCGCACGGTGGCGGCGGAACTGCAGGCGCAACCGGTCCTCGATGTCGACCATCGCAAGCTCGCCCACCGCACCGTCGGCCAGCCTGTGCCAGGGCGTGGTGCACGGGTGCACCCGAAGCAGCCTGATGTGCTGCCCGGCGAGTGCTGCCGGGATGCCGGCATGGCACCACGAGAGATAGCTCCAGCCCGAGCCGAGCAGGTCGTCGAGCCTCTGCCGGCGGCCGCAGCGGGTGACCACCCAGGGCTGCCAGAGCAGTTGTCCGGCCGGACTGTGCAGGCGGGGGGCGAGCCGGCGGGCGGGTGCGAACCAGCCCGGGCCAGAGATCCATTGCGGCTTGATGTGGAAGTCGCGGATGCGCCGGCCGAGCCAGGGAAGCCGCACGGCGATGCGGCAGGCGGCGTCGCGGCCGGCGGCGAGTGCTGGGTTGCGCACCCGCACCAGGGCGCCCACCCGGCGCGAAAAGCGCGTCACCGCCGCCACGTGCGGGCGTCGCTCGGTTTCATAGCTCAGGAGCAGCGATGCCGGTGCTGCGCCATGCAGGAACGCCGCGATCTTCCAGCACAGATTGGCCGCGTCGCGCACCCCCGAACTCACGCCCTGGCCGGCGAACGGGGGCATGAGGTGGGCGGCGTCGCCGCACAGGAAGGCGCGGCCGCGCTGCCACTGCCCGGCCTGGCGGATGTGGAACCGGTAGACCCAGCTCTGCATGATCTCGAGCGTGCCTGCATCGACGCCGCGGGAGGCGAGCAGCCGTCCGATGCCTTCCGGCGTTCCCGCCGCCGCCGGATCCTCGCCGGGGCGCAGTTGGAACTCCCAGCGGTGCAGCCCCATCGCGAACAGGCATTCCGCGCCCGGGCGCTGCGGGTCCGCGTGGAAGCTGAAGCTGATGCGTCCGCCCGGATCGGGCGCTGCCGGCGCACGCGCCTGGATGTCGATCCAGGGTTCGGCGAGCGAGCAGCCCGGCAGCCCGATGCCAAGCAGCTTGCGGGTGGTGCTGGAGCCGCCGTCGCAGCCGAGAAGGAAGCGGGCGTGGACCTGCTCGCGCGAGCCGTCCCGCAGCTGGCGCAATCCGGCGCAAACGCCGCCTGCGTCCTGGTCGATGGAAATCAGCTCGCATCCGGTGCGGACCGCGGCCCGTCCCGACAAGCCGTCGCGCAGGGTTTGTTCCAGCAGCGGCTGATGAAAGAAGCAGGTGCCGGGCAGGCCCTGCAGGCCACGGCCCTTGAGCTGGCAGGTCAGGAACACGCGGCCGCGGTGCTTGAGGTGCAGGGTGACCGCGGTGCGCATACCGGCCAGCAGCGGCTCCAGCAGGCCGAGGCCCTGCCAGACCCGCAGCGCGTCCTCGTCGATGGCGATGGCGCGCGGGCGGGGATCGATCCTGGTTTCGCGCTCCACCACCAGGGTGCGCAGGCCATGCGAGGCGAGCAGGTTGGCCGCCGTCGCCCCGGTCGGCCCCAGCCCTATGACGATGACGTCGTATTCCACCGGACCGGCTTCAGCCCGCCCGCTCGACGCAAAGCCGGAACATCGGCCGCCAGCGAAGGGTTGCCGCGACGCCGGCCTGGTCGAGCAGCGCCCGCCATTCGGCTGGCCTGAAGCCGCGCGCCACCGAGGTCTGGCCGTCCAGGCGCACGATCCGGTGCCAGCGCGCCAGCCGCGCCGCAACCCCGAAGCCGTGATAGGCGACAAGGTGGCGATGCAGGTCGTTGATGAACCAGCCGTGGCGCGCGTGGCGCTGCATCCACCGGAGGAAGTCCACCAGCTGGGCGTCGGTGAGGTGGTGGGTGAACAGTGAGCTGACGATCAGGTCGGCATCCTGGTGGTGCCGGAACACGTCTCCGGTGAGGAACTCGATCGCCATCGCGGCCGGCGTCTTGGCGCGCGCGGCGGCGGCACTCTGCGGATGCAGGTCGATCCCGCACAAGCGCGCATCGAGCCCGCGCCGGTCCGACCAGCGCCGGATCCGCCTGAGCAGGTCGCCTTCGCCGCAGCCGACATCGAGGATGCTGACCGGACCACCGGGCGGCAGCCTGCGCGTGGCGCGCCGAAGGAAGCCGATGGTCGGCGCGTGCGCCAGCATCACCCGGCTGACGGCGGCTAGGTCGTCCATCACCCGGGCGAACAGCTCCGGCTCGATGTTCTCCCCGTCCAGGATCTCGGGCCCGGCGGCCCGTGCCGCGAGGTCGGTCACGCGTGGCCGGCGCGGCGGAACCGGAAGGTTTCCGCCACCATGCCCGGCCCGAAGGCGATGCCGAGGCCGCGCTCGCCCCGGCGATCGGCGAGGATGCGCTGGAGCGCGAACATCACCGTCGCCGACGACATGTTGCCGTACTCGGCCAGCACCCCGCGCGAGTGGCGCAGCGCCTCCGGAGGCAGCGACAGGCCGATCTCGACGCCGTCGAGCACGGTGCGTCCGCCGGCATGCACCGCCCACAGGTCGTAGGCGTCCGGCTCCTCGCCGCGCAGCATGCCGGTGTCGCCCCCGTCGCCCCGATCGAGCTCGGCGCGCAGCGCGCCCGCGATCCGCCCCGGCACCTGGCCGGACAGGTGCATGTCGAAGCCCTGGTCGCCGATATGCCAGGTGATGAGCCCGGCGCTGTCCGGGATGATCGCGCTGCGGAAATCCTCGATCGCCAGGCCCACCGGATCGGCGCTCACCAGGGCGGCCGAGGCGCCGTCGGCGAACAGCATGAACGACAGCACGGTCTCGAGGTCGGAGGTTTCCTGGAAGTGCAGGGTGCTGAGCTCGCAGTTCACCACCAGCACGCGCGCTTCGGGATCGGCGCGCACCGCATCGCAGGCGGTGCGCAGCGCTGGCACCGCGGCGGCGCATCCCATGAAGCCGACCAGCGTGCGCCGGACCGAGTGCGGCAGCCCGAGGGCCGCGGCGAGCTGCAGGTCGAGCCCGGGCGCCGTGAACCCGGTGCAGGAGGCGACCACCACGTGGGTGATCCGCTGCCGCTCGGAGTGCAGGTCGAGGGCGTCGACCGCCTGCAGCGACAGGGCGCGGGCGAACGGCTCGTAGAGGCGCATCCGTGCCGCGGTGGACGGAAACGCGCCACGCTTGTAGAAGCCGTCGGCGTCGACCTCTCCCGCCTCGAGCACTCCCGGGCGGAAGTTCGAGTAGCGGTGCTCGATGCCGGCACGCTCCGCCATGCGGTCGAAGATGAGCCGGGCGCGGTCGTCACCGAGCAGCGTGCGCGCGAACGCCACGAACGGCAGGTGCACGTCCTGCGCGGGCACCGCGGTGCCGATCCGGTTGATGTGCGGGGTCATGCTGCTCTCAAGATGTGTGCGGTCCCTTTGATGCGCGTCGAACGACCAGCGACGCATTCAAGCCGCCAAAGGCGAACGAGTTCGAGGCCGCGAACTCGACCGGGCAGGCCCGCGCCTCGTTCGGCACGCAGTCGATGGGGCATTCCGGATCCGGGGCGATGAAGCCCACCGTGGGGGGCAGCACGCCGTCGCGCAGCGACAGCACCGTCGCCACCAGCTCGAGCGCGCCGCTCGCGGTCATGCAGTGGCCCAGCATCGACTTGGTGGAGGACACCGCGATCCGATCCAAGGTGTCGCCGAACACCAGTCCCAACGCCTTGGCTTCGGTGCGGTCGTTCAGCCGCGTGCCGGTGCCGTGCGCATTCACGTAGCCGATCGCCCCGGGGGCCAGCTCCGCATCCAGCAGGGCGGCGCGCATCGCCGCCGCGGCGCCTTCGGAGCTCGGCGCGGTGATGTCGCCGGCGTCGGCGGAGCAGCCGAAGCCGATCAGCTCGGCATGGATGGTGGCACCCCGCGCCACCGCCGCGTCCCAGGCTTCCAGCACCAGGATCGCGCCGCCTTCGCCGATCACCAGGCCGGCGCGGCCGGCGGAGAACGGCCGGCACAGATCCGGGCTGAGCACCCGCAGCGCTTCCCAGCCCTTCATGAAGCCGACCACGATCGAGGCGTCCGCGCCTCCGGTGATGGCGACGTCGAGCATGCCGCCGCGTATCATGTGAAAGGCGTGGCCGATCGCGTGATTGGCGGAGGCGCAGGCGGAGGCCAGCGCCACCGTCGGCCCGCGCACCCCGAACTCCATCGAGATCAGGCTGGCCGAGCCGCTCGGCATGACCCGCGGCACGCTGAACGGGTGCACGCGGTTGGCGCCGTCGCCATAGAACGACTTGTAGGTCGCGTCATAGGTCTGCTGGCCGATCGCCGCCGCCAGCACGACGCCACCGCGGGCGCCGGCGGCGCGAATGTCGAGGCCGCAGTCGCGCACCGCCTCGCGGGCGGCGACCAGGGCGAGTTGGGCCGCCCGGTCCAGCAGCGCGAGCTGCTTGGC
>CAXUNX010000064.1:0-16191 GCA_964252545.1 uncultured Acetobacteraceae bacterium
GACGACGAAGCCGGTCGCGACCGTCAGCGCCATCAGCGACAGGTTGTCGAGCGAGAAGCCCATCAGATACATCGCGGCAAAGGTGGCGATGATCGAGGTCGGCACCGCCACCGCCGGGATCAGGGTGGAGCGCCAGGTGCGCAGGAACAGCAGCACCACCAGGATCACCAGCACCACCGAAACGCACAGCGTGAACTGGGTGTCGGCCAGTGCGGCCCGGATGGTGGCCGAGCGGTCGATGGTCAGGTCGAGCTTGACGCCGCCCGGGAGAGCCGCGCGAAGCTGCGGCAGCAGCGCCTTGATCTGGTCGGTGGTCTTGACGACGTTGGCGTCCGCCTGCGGGTAGATCAGCACGATCACCGAGGCCACCCCGTTGGTGAGGCCGGTGGTGCGCAGATCCTCGACGCTGTCGCTGACGTCCGCCACGTCGCGCAGCCGCACCGGCGCATTGTTGCGGTAGGCGATCACCAGGTCGCGATAGTCCGAAGCCTTGCGGGCCTGGTCGTTGGTGTCGAGCTGATAGCGCCGGCTGCCCGCGTCGATGAAGCCCTTGGGGCTGTCGGCGTTGGCCGATGCGAGGGCCGCGCGCACATCCTCGAAGCCGATGCCGTACTTGAACAGCGGCAGCGGGTTCATCTCCACCCGCACCGCCGGGAGGGCCGAGCCGCCCGGCTCGCTGCGGCCGATGCCGCGTATTTCCGACAGGCTCTGTTCCAGCACGTTGGTCGCATAGTCGAACAGCTGCGGCATCGTGCGGGTCGACGAGCTCAGGTTCAGGATCATGATCGGCGAGTTCGCCGGGTTGAACTTGTAGTATTGCGGGTTGGTGCGCAGCGAGGCCGGCAGGTCCGCGCGCGCCGCCTGGATGCCGGCCTCGACGTCGGCGGCAGCACCGTTGATGTTTCGCGAGAAGTCGAATTGCACGATGATCCGCGCGCTGCCCTGCACGCTGGTCGAGGTCATCTCGGTGACGCCCGCGATCTGGCCGAGGTGGCGCTCGAGGGGGGCCGCCACCGACGTCGCAACCTCGTCCGGCGAGCCGCCCGGCTGCTGCGCCTGCACCATGATGGTCGGGAAGTCGACCTGCGGCAGCGGCGCCACCGGCAGCTTCACGTAGGCGAATAATCCCCCCAGGATCAGCGCCAGCGTCAGCAGCGTGGTCGCCACCGGCCGCATGATGAACGGCTGCGAGATGTTCATTCCGCGGGCTTCGCCGCCGCATGTCCGGGCGTATGCCCTGGCGGCGGCATGTCGCCGCGGACGAACAGGTTGCGGGCGCGCCGGCCGAGTCCGTCCATGAACAGGTAGATCACCGGGGTGGTGAACAGGGTCAGCAACTGGCTGACCAGCAGGCCGCCCACGATGGCAACACCCAGCGGCCGGCGCAGCTCCGAGCCCGTGCCATGGCCGAGCATCAGCGGCAATGCCGCCAGCATCGCGGCCAGGGTGGTCATCAGGATCGGCCTGAAGCGCAGGCGCGCCGCCTGGGCGATGGCGGCGCGCGGCGACAACCCTTCCTCGCGCTCGGCGGAGAGCGCGAAGTCGATCATCATGATGGCGTTCTTCTTGACGATGCCGATCAGCAGCACGATGCCGATGATCCCCATCACGTCGAGGTCCATCCCGAACAGCATCAATCCGAGCAGGGCGCCGATGCCCGCGGAGGGCAGGGTGCTCAGGATGGTGACGGGGTGGATGAAGCTCTCATAGAGCACGCCGAGCACGATATACACCGCGCCGAGCGCTGCGATCACCAGGAACAGCTCGTTGCCGAGGCTGTTCTGGAACGCCGCCGCGGTGCCCTGGAACGATGTCATGAAGCTGGCCGGCAATCCGAGCTTCCGCTCGGCGGCGGTGATCGCGTTCACCGCCTGCCCGAGCGAGGCGCCAGGCGCGAGATTGAACGAGACGGTGGTGGCCGGGAACTGGCCGAGATGGCTGATCAGCAGCGGCGAGGTGGTCAGATGCACCGAGGCCACCGCCGGCAGCGGCACCAGCCCGCCGGTCGGCGAGTGGCTGGCGCCGCTGGCCGTCGAGGTGGCGGCGGTGTTGGCGGTGATGCCGGGCAGGTAGACCTGGCTGAGGTTCGAAAGGCTGGACTGGAAGCGCGGATCCGCCTCCAGGATGATGCGGTACTGGTTCGACTGGGTGTAGATGGTCGAGATCTGGCGCTGGCCGAAGCTGTCATAAAGCGCGTTGTCGACCGTCTGCGGCGTCACCGAGAAGCGCGCGCCGGTGGCGCGGTCCAGCGTGATGTCGGCGGTCAGCCCGTCCGCCTGCATGTCGCTGGTGACGTCGGCCAGGGTCGGTTCCTGCTGCAGTCGGTCGACCACGCGCGGCACCCACTGGCGGAACGCCGAGGCGTCGGGGCTTTCCAGCACGAACTGGTAGCGCGTGGCCGAGACCGCGGTGTCGAGCGAAAGGTCCTGCACCGGCTGCAGGTAGAGCCGCACACCGGGGATGTCCGCGACCTCGTGGCCGAGCCGGTCGATCACCCCCAGCGAGTTCAGCGCGCGGTCGTCGTGCGGCTTCAGATTGATCAGGAACCGCCCCGAGTTGAGCGTCATGTTCTGCCCGTCCACGCCGACGAACGAGGACAGGCTGGTCACGTCGGGATCGCGCAGGATGGCACGCCCGAGTGCTTGCTGGTGGGCGCTCATCGCGGCCAGCGAGGTGGTCTGGCTCGCCACCGAGATGCCCTGGATCACGCCGGTGTCCTGCACGGGGAAGAACCCCTTGGGGATCATCACCGCGAGCGCCACCGTGAGTGCCACGCTCAGCGTCGCCACCGCCAGGGTCAGCGGCTGGTTGTCGAGCACCACGGCAAGAGCCCGGCCATAGGCCGCGATGATCCGGTCGAGCAGCGATTCCAGCGTGCGCGAGAGGGCGTTGCCGGAGCCGTGCGGCTCCTCGCTCAGCATCCGCGCGCACATCATCGGCACCAGCGTCAGCGACACCACCGCGGAGATCACGATGGTGATGGCCAGGGTGATCGCGAACTCGTGGAACAGCCGCCCGACCACGTCGCCCATGAACAGCAGCGGGATCAGCACGGCGATCAGCGAAACGGTGAGCGACACGATGGTGAAGCCGATCTGCCCGGCACCCCTGAGCGCGGCGCGCATGCGGCTGTCGCCCATCTCGATGTAGCGGGCGATGTTCTCGATCATGACGATGGCGTCGTCGACCACGAAGCCGGTGGCGATGGTCAGCGACATCAACGACAGGTTGTCGAGCGAGAAGCCGAACAGGTACATCGCCGCCAGCGTGCCCACCAGCGACAGCGGCACCGACAGGCTCGGGATGATGGTGGCGGGCCCGTTGCGCAGGAACAGGAAGATCACCAGCACCACCAGTCCGATCGAGAGCATCAGCTCGAACTCGACGTCGTCGATCGACGCCCGGATGGTGGTGGTGCGGTCGGTGAGCGGGGTGATGCGGATGCCGGCCGGCATGGTGGCCTCCAGCGACGGCAGCACCGCCTTCACGTCGTCGACCACGCCGATCACGTTGGCGCCCGGCTGGCGCTGGATGTTGAGGATGATCGCGGGCTTGGTGTTGGCCCAGGCGGCGAGCTGGCTGTTTTCCGGGCCCTCGACCACGCTGGCGACGTCGCCGAGGCGGATCGGCGCGCCGTTCTGGTAGGCGACGATCTGGCTCGCGAGCTGCTCGGGGGCGGTGATCTGCCCGTCGATCTTGAGCTGCGAGGAGCGCACCGGCCCGTCGAAGGTGCCGGTCGGCGAGTTGACGTTGACGTTGGCGATGGTGGTGCGCAGATCGTCGATCGACAGCCCGCGCGCGGTCAGCGCCCGCGTGTTCACCTTGACGCGGAGCGCCCGCCGGTTGCCGCCGGTCAGCGTCACCAGCCCGACGCCGCTGACCTGGCTCAGCTTCTGCGCCAGCCGGGTGTCGACGAAATCCTCGACTTCGGTCAGCTGCATCGTGCTGGAGGTGATGCCCAGGGTCAGGATCGGGCTGTCGGCCGGGTTGACCTTGGCATAGATCGGCGGCGCCGGCAGGTCGCTCGGCAGCAGCGAGTTGGCCTGGTTGATCGCCGCCTGCACCTCCTGCTCGGCGACGTCGAGGCTTTCGGCCAGTCCGAACCGCAGCGTGATCACCGAGGCGCCGCCGGAGGAACGGGAGGTCATCTGATCCAGTCCGGGCATCTGGCCGAGCTGGGTCTCGAGCGGCGCGGTCACCGCGGTCGCCATCACCTCTGGACCGGCCCCCGGATAGAAGGTCTGCACCTGGATGGTCGGATACTCGACCTGCGGCAGCGCCGAGATCGGCAGGAAGTGGTAGCCGAGCATCCCCACCAGCAGGATCGCCAGCATCAGCAGCGTGGTCGCGACCGGACGCTCGATAAAGGTGTGGGAGATGTTCAAGGCCGCAAGCCCGGGCCGCCGAGCCTCACTCCGCGGCCTGCCGGTGGCGATGGTGCGGCTTGGCCGCTGCTGCGCCCTGCTGCGCCGCCCCCTGTTGCGCCCCCCCCTGTTGCGCTGCTGTGGGGATCATCACCTTCGAGCCGTCGCGCAGATGCTCGGTGCCGTCGGTGACGACGTTCTCGCCTGGCTTGAGGCCGCTACCAACGACGATGTCGCCCGTGGACGAAACGCCGACCTTCACCGGCCTGACCTGCACGCTGTTGTCCGGCTTGATCACATAAACGAACTGCCCGTCCGGCCCGGTCTGCACCGCGCTGGCCGGCACCAGCACGGCGCCATGGATGGTGTCGACCAGCAGCCGGGCATTGACGAACTCGTTGGGAAACAGCGTCTCGTCGGCGTTGTCGAACACCGCGCGCAGCTTCACCGTGCCCGTGGAGGTGTCCACCACGTTGTCCAGCACCGCGACATGGCCCGAGGCGAGATGGCTGGTATTGGTCCGGTCATAGGCCTCCACCGGCAGCACCGCGCCGGCGCGAAGCCGGGCGCTGATCGCGGCCACGTTGTCTTCCGGCACCGAGAAGATCACCGAGATCGGGTGCAGCATGGTCAGCACCACCAGCCCGTTGGTGAGGCCCTGGGTGACGTAGTTGCCGGCGTCGACCTGACGCAGCCCCACCCGTCCGTCGACGGGCGCGGTGATGTGGCAATAGGCGATGTTCAGCCGGGCGCTCTCGATCTGCGCCTGGTCGCTGCGCACCGCGCCTTCGTACTGGCCTACGGTGTAGAGCTGATCGTCCGCCTGCTGCTTGGCGATGCTGTGCTGGCGCAGCAGGCCCTGGTAGCGCACGAGGTCGGTCTTGGCCTGGTTGAGCGAGGCGTTGTCGCGGCCGAGCTGGCCCTCATACTGGTCGAGCGTCGCCTGGTAGGGTCGCGGGTCGATCAAGGCGAGCTGATCGCCGCGATGCACCTCCTGGCCTTCCTGGAAGTTCACCTCCAGCAGGTAGCCGGAGATCTGCGACTGCACCGTCACCGTCGCCAGCGAGGTGACGGTGCCGAGCTCGGTCAGGATGATCGGCATGTCGCCGATCCGCGCGGTGCCCGCGCTGACCGGCTGCACCATGTCGGCACCGACCGCGGTGTGGGCGCCGCGGCCGTGCCGGGCGGGTTTGGGATGCGGCCGCAGCAGCGCCGCCGTGATGGCCGCCACTGCCAGCACCAGGACGATCCAGGGCAGCATGCGACGACGCCGCCGGGTCGGCGGCGGGGGCATCGCACCTGGCGGCATGACGTGACCAGGAGCAGTCTCGTTCGGCGATCGCGGCCGCGTCAGCCCGTGCGGTTCGTCCATTCTCATCCTCGGTGCGCCGGCAGCGCCGGCCTGCGGCACACGGCCACCTTGAACATATCATCCAGAGTATCAGAAGCGGACATGGCCGCGAGATCGCGATCATGCTCGTTCCCGTTCCAAATTGTGACGTGGGAAAGGCTGCGCCGCCCGGTCAACCACCGAACAAACAACGAACGACACACGGATTAGTGAGAACATCACGGCAAGATTGTGGCAACCTCGCGGCGGTGCTATGGTCGAGATAACCAAACACCACGCCCAAGTGGGTCCGCCCTTGCGTCGTGCAAGAACCCGTCGAAGGAGATCGACATGTTCCGCAAGCTGTTCGCTCTCGAGGTCGCCGCCCTCGCCGAGACCGACGAAACCAAGAACCGGCCCGAGACCAACGATAACGAGGTGCTCACCCACCTGCGCGAGGTGTTCACGCCGCGCACCGGAAGCTATGGCAGCATGTGGTCGAAGCGCTCGTTCGGCTAAATCCCCCCTCCAGCATCTGCTGCTCGCCCGGACCGCGCGGTCCGGTTCGTGGGGCTGAAATGGAGGTTCCGGCTCATCAGGCTGTAGGCGTCTGCGGCTTTGGACGATGGCCGCTCAGTTCCCGGCCGGCATCCGGCGACAACCGCGACGAGATCGGGCAGGCCAGCAGCGCCAGCACGCCCACCACCACGAAGCCGGCGCTGAAATCACCCAGCGAGACCACCGTCCGGCCCGCCACCGCCCGTGCCAGCGCCATGCTGCCGGCGGCAACGCAGATCCCCACCGTCAGCGTCATCTGCTGGAATGTGGCATAGAAGCTGGTGGCAGCGCTCATCCGCTCCGCCGGCACGTCGGCATAGGCGATGGTGTTGTAGGCGGTGAACTGCAGCGCCTGGGTCAGCCCGAGCAGGAACATCACCCCCGATAGCAGCGCGAACGGCCAGCCGGGCCGGAACGTGGCACAAGCCAGCATCAGCAAGCCGCTGGTGATGCCGTTCGCCGTCATCACCGTCCGGAACCCGTGGCGACGCAGCAGGCGCTTGGCCAGGAAGCGCATCGACAGGCCGCCGATCGGCGCGGTGAAGGTGACCAGCCCGCTCTGTGCTGCAGTCAGGCCGAAGCCGAGCTGCAGCATCGAGGGGATCAGGAACGGCGCGGCTCCCACCGCCAGCCGTGTCATCGAGCCGCCCAGCACCGACAGCCGGAAGGTGGCGATCCGCATCAGCCCGAAATCGAGGATCGGGTTCTCCCGCCGTCGCGCATGCAGGGCATAGAGCGCGCCGCAAACCAGCCCGGCCAGCAGGATGCAGACGGTGCGGCTCACCGCGCTGCCCCGGCTGGCGGATTCCAGGCCGAAGATCAGGCAGGCGAGCGAGACTCCCGATAACATCATGCCGCGAAGATCAAACCGGCTGCGCGCCGCCTCGCGCAGCTGCGGGATGAAGCGGGTGGTCAGCACCATGCCGAGGATCCCGACCGGCAGGTTGATGTAGAAGATCCAGCGCCAGGACAGGTAGGTGGTCAGGAAGCCGCCGACGATCGGACCGAACAGCGGACCCACGGTGGCCGGCAGCAGCATCCAGAAGGTGGCCGACACCAGTTCGCTTTTCGGCACGCTGCGCAACAGCACCAGCCGGCCCACCGGAACCATCATCGCGCCGCCCGCACCCTGCAGGAGCCGCGCCAGCACCAAGAACCCGAGGCTCGGCGCCTGCGCGCACAGGGCCGAGCCCACCATGAACAGGCCGATCGCCCCCCGGAATATCGTCCGGCTGCCGAACCGGTCGGCCAGCCGGCCGCTTGCCGGAATGAAGATCGCAAGTCCGACCAGATAGGAGGTGAGGGCTGCACTCATATGCAGCGGATCGACGCCGAAGCTGCGCGCCATCGCCGGCAGCGCCGTGCTGAGCACGGTGGAGTCGAGCTGCTCCATGAACAACGCGCTGGCGATGATCAGCGCGGTGGTCCGGACCGGGCCCGAAACGCCGCCGAAATGCCTGATCATCCGGCAGCCACCCGCCACCGCCGGCCGTGCCGACCGCCGCCCCGTGCTCTCGGGAACTCGCAAGGCAGGGGCCTCGTTCCGATCCGACCGGCAACGCGCAAACAGGTGGCGAGACAGAAGATGAGCGAGAACACAGTCGAGGGCGCAATTACCGAGGGAAGCGGCAAGCTCAAGGATGCTGCCGGGGGACTGACTGGAGATAGCAGCCTGCAGGGCGAGGGCAAGATTGATCAGCTCTCCGGCAAGGCGCAGCGGCAGTTCGGCGACACCATCGACGACGCGCAGGATCAGCTCGAGACCGCGACCGAGTATGTGCGCGACAACCCGTTCACCGCCATCGGCATCGCCGCCGGCGTGGGCTTCCTGCTCGGCCTGCTGCTGATCCCGTCGCGCAAGCGCTGAGCTTGCATTGGCCGGCAGGTTGATGGTTTGCATGACCCCATGAGCGTCTGAACCCGATTCTCATTCCGGATCGGGCGCTGGCGCCTTGGTGGGGTGGACATGCCGGACTATTCGCGCGAGGCGCTGCATGGCGGCCGGGTGGCGGGTGTCGACGAGGTCGGACGCGGGCCGCTCGCGGGCCCGGTGGTGGCGGCGGCGGTGGTGTTCACCCGCGGCATCCCGCGGGCCCTGGCCGACTCGATCGACGACTCCAAGAAACTGAGCAGCGAGCAGCGCGACCAGGCCTGCGCGGCCCTCCACGGGTGCGACGGCATCGAGATCGGGATCGCTGCGGCCTCGGTCGCCGAGATCGCCGCCATCAACATCCTCCAGGCTAGCCTGCTCGCGATGTGCCGCGCCGTGCAGCGGCTGCCGTCGCCGCCGGAGCTCGTGCTGGTGGACGGCAACCGGGCTCCGGGGCTGGCCTGTCCGGTGCAGTGCGTGGTCGGCGGCGACGGGCTGAGCCTGTCGATCGCCGCCGCCTCGATCGTGGCCAAGGTGGTGCGGGATCGGCTGATGACCCGGCTGGCCGCCCGGCTGCCGCATTACGGCTGGGAGCGCAACGCCGGCTACGCCACCGCCGCCCATTGCAGCGCCCTGCGCACACAGGGGCCGAGCCGACACCACCGGCTCGGCTTCGGCTTGGTAAGGCAGCTTGCCGCCATCATCGATCAGGTGCCGTGCTGAGCAGCCCGGGCCTCAGCAGGCGACCCGGCCTGACCCGCTCCGGATCCGGAGCGCGCCTGCGGTCGCGGGCCGCCTGGCAGGCGCCGGGCCTTCGCTGAGGCAGCGGACACCATGGAGCTGCCGCTTGACCAGGTTCTGCTCGGCGATTGCGTGGAGCTGATGCGCATGCTGCCGGCGGGATCGATCGATTGCGTGTTCGCCGACCCGCCCTACAACCTGCAGCTCAACGGCGAGCTGCGTCGTCCCGACGACAGCCTGGTGGACGGCGTGGACGACGAATGGGACCGGTTCGGCGACTTCGCCGAATATGACCGGTTCACCCGCACCTGGCTGGGCGAGGCGCGGCGCCTGATGCGCAAGGACGGCACCCTCTGGGTGATCGGCTCCTACCACAACATCTTCCGCATCGGCACGATCCTGCAGGATCTCGGCTTCTGGATCCTCAACGACGTGATCTGGCGCAAATCCAACCCGATGCCGAATTTCCGCGGCCGTCGCTTCACCAACGCCCATGAGACCATGATCTGGGCGGCGCGCGAGAAGACCAGCCGCTACCGGTTCAACTACCAGGCGATGAAGGCGCTGAACGACGACGTGCAGATGCGCAGCGACTGGCTGCTGCCGCTCTGCACCGGCGCCGAGCGGCTGCGCAACCGGCACGGGCTGAAGCTGCATCCGACACAGAAGCCCGAAGCCCTGCTGCACCGCATCCTGCTCGCCAGCACCGGCATCGACGACATCGTGCTCGATCCGTTCGCAGGCACCGGCACCACGCCGGCGGTGGCCCGCCGCCTGCGCCGCCACTTCATCGGCATCGAGCGCCATCCTGCCTATGTGGAGGCCGCGATCGGCCGGGTGCGGCACGAGCGGCCGCTCCCGATGGAGAGCGTCATGACCACGCTCACCCGCCGTGAAACGCCGCGGGTGCCGTTCGGCAGCCTGGTGGAACGTGGCCTGGTGCGTCCCGGCACCATCCTGAGCGACCGCCAGCGCCGGGTGAGCGCCACCGTCTCGCCCGATGGCAGCCTGACCGCCGGTTCGGTGCGCGGCTCGATCCACCAGGTGGGAGCAGCGCTGACCAACGCGCCCTCGTGCAACGGCTGGACCTTCTGGCATCTCGAGCAGGACGGCGCCTGGCTGTCGCTGGACGCGCTCCGCAGCCGCATGCAGCTCGACGAGCAGAACCGCTGATCCGGGCTGGGACTCAGGCGGCGCCGAAGCCGCCATCCACCGGCAGGCACACGCCGTTGACCATCGCGGCATCGTCGCTGAGCAGGAAGCAGATCGTGTCCGCCACCTCGGCCGGCTGCACGAACCGGTTCATCGGGATGCGCGCGCGCATGGGAGCGGCCTTGCTCTCCTCGGACCAGATCATCGTGGCCATCGGCGTGAGCGTCACCACCGGGTTGACGCTGTTGGTGCGGATGCCGTGCGGGCCCAGCTCCAGCGCCATCACCCGGGTCATCGCATCGAGCGCGCCTTTCGAGGCGCAGTAGGCGGTGTGGTCGGCCAGCCCCACGCTGGCGGCGATGCTGGAAACGTTGACGATCGCGCCGGGCCGGTGCTCGGCGATCAGCAGGGCCGCCACCCGTTGCGCGATCCGCATCGGTGCGATCACGTTCACCGCCATGATCGCCTCGAAGTCGGCCTGCGACGTGCTCACGAACGGAGCAAGCCGGCTGATGCCGGCATTGTTCACCAGCAGGTCGAAGGTGCCGTGCCGATCCAGCGCCTCCAGCACGGCATCGATCTCCGCCACGTCGGCCGCGACCGTCTCGCAGCCCGTTTCGGCTGCAAGGGTGTCGAGATCGGCCTGCGCGCGGCTGAGGGCGACCACGCTGGCGCCGCGTCTGGCCAGCCGTTCAACCACCGTCCGGCCGATGCCCTTGCCGGCACCGGTGACCAGCGCCCGCTTGCCGGTGAAGTCGGCCATCAGCCGACGGCGCCGTTCCGGGTCGAGCCGGGGGTCATCAGCACCTTGATCGAGTCCATCGAGTTCGCGACCCGGATCGCCTCGTCCCAGGCGGGCAGGTCGTATTCGTGGGTGACGATGCCGTCGGAGGTGACGAGGCCGCGGCTGAGCAGGTCGATCGCGATCGGGTAGCAATAGGGCCCAAGATGCGAGCCGCGGACGTCGAGCTCCTTGCGGTCGCCGATGATCGACCAGTCGGCGGAGGTTTCCTTGCCGAACACGGAGAACTCCACGAAGCGGCCAAGCTTGCGGATCAGGTCGAGGCCCTGGGTGACGCCGCTCGGCGAGCCGGTCGCCTCGATATAAACGTCGCAGCCATAGCCCCCCGTCAGCGCCAGCACCTCCGCCTTGGCGTCCTGCCGGCCAGGATTGATGGCGAC
Source organism: uncultured Acetobacteraceae bacterium (assembly GCA_964252545.1). Classification (GTDB taxonomy): domain Bacteria; phylum Pseudomonadota; class Alphaproteobacteria; order Acetobacterales; family Acetobacteraceae; genus Lichenicoccus. The sequence continues at coordinate 11,198 of CAXUNX010000064.1, forward strand.
GTCCGCGCCGAAGCGCCTGGCCAGCTCCAGGCGCTCGTCGGACATGTCGATCACCACCAGCGTGCGCGGGGTCTTCAGCTTGAGCACCTGGACCATCATCAGCCCGATCGGCCCGGCGCCGGCCAGCACCACCACGTCCGCCAGCTGCACGTCGCCACGCTGCACCGTGTGGATCGCGCAGGAGAGCGGCTCGATGATGGCGGCGTCGTTGAGCGGCATGTTGTCCGGTATCACGTGCACGCGCGCCGTCGACGGCAGCAGCATGTATTCCGACATGCCGCCGTCTGCCACTTCGCGCTGGAAGCCGAAGATGTTGTGCACCTCGCACATCCAGTATGATCCGGTGCGGCAATAATGGCACTTGTCGCAAGGCACGATCTGCTCGGCGATCGCCCGCTGCCCGGCTCTGACCCCGAAATGCTCGGCGGCCCCTTCGCCGAGCTCGTCGATGACGCCGTAGAACTCGTGTCCGGCGATCACCGGCGGCTTGACATAGGCAGTCTCGGGGCTGCTGCCCCAGAACATCTTGGCGCCCTGCCAGCATTTGCAGTCGCTGGCGCAGATGCCGCACGACGTGATCCGCAGAACAACCTGGCGCGGGCCGGCGCTGGGACGCGGCACGTCGCTGACCCGGTAGTCCTCGGGACCGTGGCAGACGATGGCCTTCATGCGGGTGTTGGAGCCGGACATGCGGGTTCCTCCGTTTCTTGCGGTTCAGGCCGCTCTTGCACGGCCGGGAGCTTGCGCCTCGGCGAGGCGGTGCGCCCGCCGCCAGGCGGACGGCGTGAGCTTACGATGCAACAGGAATTGCCGGTTGAAGTTCGAGATGTTCTTGAAGCCGACCCGGTAGCAGATCTCGGTCACGCTGCCCTCCGTGTGCAGCAGCAGGTCGCAGGACCGGCTGATTCGCTTCTCGTTCACGTAGTGCACGAAGGCCTGTCCGGTCTGCCGCCGGAAGGCGCGGGAGAAGCTGCTCTGGGTGTAGCCGGCGAGGGCGGCCATGTCGCTTTCGCGGATGCTGCCGGTGAGATCGCGCTCGATATGTAGCAGCACATGCTCCACCGCCTTGTGCACGTGATCGCGCGCGCAGGGACGATAGTGCGGACTGGACAGGCGCCTGCGGGACGCGCTCGTCGCCAGCACCCGCATCAAGCCGAAGAACTGCTCCAGCCGTGCCACGCCGTGCGCCGTCTGCAGGGCTGCCATCAGCGGCCGGGCCTCGTCGCCAGCGCCGTCCGCGAATTCGAGGCCGCCCAGGCTGTCGTCGAGCAGGGGAGCCAGCGACCGCAGTTCCGGGCACGCCTCCATCGAGCGGCGAATGAACGCTTCGGGAAACTGCACGATCAGGCAGCGCTGCGGCACGGTCTCACCCACGGCCACGTCGCTGATCCAGTTGTGCGGCAGGTTCGGTCCGAGAAACGCCAGGTTGCCGGGACGGAACTGGCCGATATGGTCGCCCACAAAGCTGCGGCCGCTGGTGGCGGTGATCAGGTGGACCTCGTATTCCGGATGGAAGTGCCACTTGACGGTCTCATAGGGATAGCCGTGTGACCACGCCTTGAAGGACTCGTCGGGCCGAAGCTGCACCAGCTCGCGATACAGGCGCATCCTTGTTGTTCCCTCGGCTCGGCCGGTCTGTGGCCGGCTTTGGCATCAGCATAGCGGCGGCAGCGATGCTGCCGCTAGCCTTGCTTATGACTGCCCGCCGATACTGTTTTGCCCTACAGCGCGCCTGGTGCAACGTGCACGCCTTCACATTGACAGCCCGGGGCGCTGCCCCTATACGCCGCCGCTACTGCTGGGAACGTGGACGGTTCCGGCCGGCGCTGCCTGGATCTCGGTCCAGCCACAGACGGCAATACGGACCGCGCCCGCCCTGACCATGCCGGTCGGGGCCTACCGGTGCAACAAAGCCGCACAGATCCGAAGATCGCGCGGAAGCAGAAAAGGGTTTGCCGTGAGCAAGCGCCTGGAAAGCAAGTACAAGGTCAACCGCCGGCTCGGCGTGAATCTCTGGGGCCGTGCCAAGTCGCCGATCAACAAGCGCGATTATGGTCCCGGCCAGCATGGCCAGCGCCGCAAGCAGAAGCCGTCGGACTTCTCCGTGCAGCTGATGGCCAAGCAGAAGCTGAAGCATTATTACGGCAACATCAGCGAGAAGCAGTTCCGCAAGTATTACACCGAGGCGGTGCGCCGCAAGGGCGACACCTCGGAGAACCTGATCGACCTGCTGGAGCGCCGGCTGGACGCGGTGATCTACCGGCTCAAATTCGCACTCACCCCGTTCGCCGCGCGCCAGTTCGTCAACCACGGCCATGTCACCGTCAACGGCCGCAAGGTGAACATCGCCTCCTTCCTGGTGCGCGACAACGACGTGATCGAGGTGCGCGAGAAATCCAAGCAGCTCGCCGTGGTGCTCGACGCCGCCCAGAATGCCGAGCGCGACGTGCCGGAATATCTCGAGGTGGACCACCGCCAGATGAAGGGCCGGTTCACCCGCTCCCCTAAGCTGACCGATGTTCCCTACCCGGTCACCATGGAACCCAACCTCGTGGTCGAGTTCTATTCGAGGTAACGGGCGCGGAGGGCTTCAAGCGTGAGCGGGGCGGCATGAGCGGCATCGCTGACGAGATCGGCCGCCGCCGCACCTTCGCGATCATCTCGCATCCGGACGCCGGCAAGACCACGCTGACCGAGCGGCTGCTGCGTGCGGGCGGCGCCATCCAGCTCGCCGGCAACGTGCGTGCCAAGGGCGAGCGCCGGCGCACCCGTTCCGACTGGATGGGCATCGAGCGCGAACGTGGCATCTCGGTGGTGACTTCGGTCATGACCTTCGAATATGGCGGCTGCATCTTCAACCTGCTCGACACGCCGGGGCATGAGGATTTCTCCGAGGACACCTACCGGACCCTGACCGCGGTGGACTCCGCGGTGATGGTGATCGATGCGGCCAAGGGCATCGAGGAGCGCACCCGCAAGCTGTTCGAGATCTGCCGCCTGCGCGACATCCCGATCATCACCTTCGTCAACAAGATGGACCGGGAAGCGCAGGATCCGTTCGCGCTGCTCGACGAGGTCAGCAGCACGCTGGCGCTCGACACGGCGCCCGCCACCTGGCCGGTGGGGCGTGCCGCCGGGTTCGTGGGCACCTATGATCTGCGCGCCCGCACCATGAAGCTGGTCCAGGACCTGCCGCAATCCGATCCCCGCCTGCAGAGCCTGGGAGACGAGCTCGACCTGGCGCAGTCAGCACTGCCCGAGTTCGAGCGCGAAAGCTTCGACGCCGGGCATCTGACGCCGGTCTATTTCGGAAGTGCGATGCGCGAGATCGGCGTGCTCGATCTGCTCGATGCGCTGGTGGATTTCGGTCCGCGCCCGCGCGCGCAGCCGTCCGATGCGCGGCTGGTGCACGCGGACGAGCCCAACCTGACCGCGCTGGTGTTCAAGATCCAGGCGAACATGGATCCCAACCACCGCGACCGCATGGCGTTCGCGCGGATCTGCTCCGGGCGGCTCACGCGCGGCATGCGCCTGCGCCACGTGCGCACCGGCAAGCAGTTCGCGCTGCACACGCCGCAGTTCTTCTTTGCGCGCGACCGGCAGCTCGCCGAGGAGGCCTTCGCGGGCGACGTGGTCGGCATCCCCAACCACGGCGTGCTGCGGATCGGCGACACGCTCACCGAGAACGAGAACCTGCGCTTCACCGGTGTTCCGTATTTCGCGCCGGAGATCCTGCGCCGCGTTCGGCTCGACGACGCGATGAAGGCAAAGAAGCTGCGCCAGGCGCTCACCGAGCTTGCCGAGGAAGGCGTGGTGCAGTTGTTCCGCCCCCAGGACGGCGCGCCGCCGATCGTGGGCGTGGTCGGCACGCTGCAGCTCGACGTGCTGCAGGCGCGGCTGTCCGCCGAATACGGCGTCGGGATCGGTTTCGAATCCACCCCGTTTGCGCTGGCCCGTTGGCTCACCGGCGAGCGTCCGCTGATCGAGGCGTTCACCGCCTCGAACCGCAGCGCCATGGCGGACGATGTCGATGGCGATCCGGTGTTCCTGGCGACGTCCGCGTTCATGCTGCGCCGGACCACCGAGATGAACACGGGATTGTTCTTCCACGACATCAAGCAGATCGGCCAGGACCAGGCGCGACACGCCTGAACGCGGTTAATAGTTCGCCTACGGACACGCAGGAATCCCGATCCACCGGTCTGCGGCCGAGCCGCTGTGGTATCCCCGAACTACTTCAACAACATCGCTAGCCAGTCGTGTCCGGAACCTGGGACGCGCCCTGACCTTCCGACGGCGAGCCACGCGGCTGTGAGGAACTGCGCGGGAACATCGCGGCGGGCCACCGGTTTGTGTTCCAGCAACCACAACCCGGAGGATCCGCTCATGCCCATCCGTGGCCGCAGGATCGCAGTGCTCGCCACCGACGGTGTCGAGGAAGTCGAACTCACCGAGCCGGTCAAGGCGCTTCGCGAGGCCGGCGCGGAAATCAGCATCGTCTCGCTCAAGCCCGGCCAGATCCAGGCGATGCGGCAGGACGTCAATCCATCAAGCAAGATCGACGTCGACCTGACCGTGGGCGATGCGGTTGCCGATCAGTTCGACGGGCTGATCCTGCCGGGAGGCACCACCAACCCCGACACGCTGCGCGCCGACGCTTCGGCGGTGGCGTTCGTGAAGTCGTTTGTTGATGCGGACAAGCCGATCGCCGCGATCTGCCACGGTCCCTGGACACTGATCGAGGCCGACGGCGTCCGCGGCCGCACCATGACCTCATGGCCGTCGCTGCAGACCGACCTGCGCAACGCCGGCGCCAACTGGGTGGACGAGACCTGCATACGCGACGGCAAGCTGGTCACCTCGCGCAATCCGAACGACCTGCCGGCGTTCTGCGAGGCGATCACCGCGCTGTTTGCCGCCTGAGCCTGGCTACACCAGCGCTCCCAGCAGTGCCGCGGCGGCGAGGGCGACGGCGCCGCCCAGCGCCGGGCTGC
>CAXUNX010000065.1:0-16011 GCA_964252545.1 uncultured Acetobacteraceae bacterium
GAGCTGCGGATCGGCGCGGAGCGCCTGGCATCCGCCGGGCGGGTGGCGCTGACCGGCGACGCATCGCTGTGCGACCGATATGCCCGCGCCTTCGAGGCGCTCGGCCTCGCTGCGCCCCTGCGCATCCCCGACCCCGCCCTCGCCGGCCTGCTGCGTATTGCACGCGAAGCCGGGTTGCTGCCGGACTCCGCACCTCCTGGAGCTGCCTGAGATGTCGCACGAGCTTGCCGAAAGGTTTCTTGGCCGCACCCGCTTCACCGCGATCCTGCGCGGGCTGGCGCCGGAAGAGGCGGTCGCGGTCGGCGAGGCGCTGGTCGAGGCGGGCATGATCATCCTGGAGGTGCCGCTGAACTCGCCCCGGCCGCTGGAAAGCATCCGCCTGCTGGCGCAGCGCTTTGGCGAGAGCTGCCTGATCGGCGCCGGCACCGTGATGACGCCCTCCGACGTGCAGGAGATCAGGCAGGCAGGCGGCCGGCTCATCGTGATGCCGCACGGCGACCAGGCGGTGATCCAGGCCGCGAAGCAGGCCGGCATGGTCTGCATGCCAGGCATCGCCACCCCCACCGAGGGCTTCGCAGCGCTCCGGGCCGGGGCCGATGCGCTGAAGCTGTTTCCGGCCGAGCTGATGGGGCCGCCGGTGCTGCGCGCGATTCGCGCGGTGTTCCCGAAGCAGACGGTGTTCCTGCCCGTGGGCGGGATCACGCCCGAGAACCTGGCCGAGTTCGTGCGGGCCGGCGCCGACGGGTTCGGCCTCGGCTCTGGCCTCTTTGCACCCGGCCGCAACGCCGCCGAGGTCGGCAAACGCGCGCGCGCCTATCTGGCCGCCTGGGACCACGCCGTCTCGGCCATTCCCGCCCGCTGAACCGAGGAGCCCGCCATGTCCGACAGCCCGCGCGTGCGTTGCGTGAACCAGGCCTGCGCCCTGCTGGGCGAGGCGCCGTTCTGGGACGGCGAGCAGCAGGCGCTGTTCTGGGCCGACATCTTCGGGCGGCGCATCCACCGGCTGCATCCGGATAGCGGCGCCACCCAGAGCTGGCAGATGCCGGACCGGGTGGCAGCGGTGGTTCCGCGCGCCGGCGGAGGGCTGCTGGTGGCGTTGTCGCGCACGCTGGTGCTGTTTGATCCGGCAGATGGCGGCATGCGGACGGTGCTCTCCATCGAGGCGCACGATCCCCGTGTCCGCTTCAACGATTCCCGCACCGATGCGCGCGGCCGGCTCTGGATCGGCACCATGAACGAGGTCGACGATGCGCCGGCCGGCACGCTGCTGCGGATCGATCCCGATTTCACCGCAACCGAGGTGGAGCGCGGCATCCGGGTTTCAAACGGCATCAATTTCAGCCCAAACGACACCAGCTTCTATTTCGCGGATTCGCCGGAACGCATCATCCGCGCCTATCCGTTCGATATCGCCGCCGGCAGGGTGGGTGCAGGGCGCGACCTGATCGGGGGGCAGGTTGGCGCCGGGGTGCCCGACGGCAGCGCGGTCGACGCCGAAGGCTGCATCTGGAGCGCGCAGTGGGACGGCAGCCGGGTGGTGCGCTACGCTCCCGACGGCAGCGTACGCGAGATCGTGCCGATGCCCGCACGTCGCCCCACCTCCTGCGTGTTCGGCGGCGCCGACCTCTCGACGCTTTATGTCACCAGTTCCTGCATGGAGTTCGGCCAGGCCGAGTTGCGCGCGCAGCCAATGGCCGGCGCGCTGTTCGCGATCGATGCCGGGGTGGCGGGCCGGGCCTGCTGCCGGTTCGCCGGATAAGCGGCCCTCGCGCTTGGAAACTCGCGGAGCCGGGTGTTCCGCCCTTGCTAGCGGCCGATCTCGCGCAGCCTGCGGCCGCTCATCAGCTTGCGCTCGATGGCTTCCAGCGAAACCCCCTTTGTTTCCGGCACCAGCATCAGGGTAACCACGATGAACAGCGCGTTCAGCGCCGCATACACCCAGAAGGTCTCGGCATTGCCGAGCGAGTTGAGCATCGTCAGGAAGGTGAGTCCGACAATGAAGTTGGCCACCCAGTTGGTGAAGGTCGAGGCGGCGATGCCGAAGTCGCGGCCCTTGAGAGGCTGCACCTCCGAGCACAGCACCCAGATCAGCGGACCGGCCGAGAACGCGAACCCGGTGATGAAGCAGAGCAGCACGGCGATGGCCAGGATGCGCTGGGTCTCGCTGTCGATGCCGGCATAGATCAGCACGCCCAGGATGCTCATGCCCAGCGCCATCACCGCGAAGCCCATCACCAGCATCGGGCGGCGTCCCCAGCGATCAACCAGGCCGATGGCGATGAACGTCGCCAGGACGTTGACCACGCCGACGATCGCCGTGCCCCACATCTGGGCACTCTCGCCGAACCCGGCCAGCTTGAAGATGCGCGGCGCGTAATACATCACCACGTTCATGCCGGTGAATTGCTGCATGACCTGAAGCAGCACGCCGAGCATCACCGAACGGCGGAAGTTCGAGTTGCCGGAGAACAACGACCAGCCGTGCTGCTTTTGCTGCAGCTGCGCCTCGATCTCGGCTGCTTCCTGCCGCGCCACCGCCGGATCGTTGCGCAGGTCGGTCAGCACGGCGATCGCCTCGCGCTCGCGGCCGCGCATCATCAACCAGCGTGGGCTGTCGGGAAGCAGGAACACCCCGGCCAGGAACAGCGCGCCCGGCACCGCAACCAGGCCCAGCATCCAGCGCCAGGCGCCGCCATAGGCGAGCAGCGCGTCGGACACGAACGCCACCAGGATGCCGACGGTGATCATCAGCTGGTAGGTGGAGATCATCGAGCCGCGCCGCCGCTCGTCGGCGATCTCCGAGATATAGAGGGGCGCGGTGAAGGTCGCGAGCCCGATCGCCACCCCGAGGATGACCCGCGCCGCGATCAGCACCGTCACCGACCAGGCGAACGCACACAGGAGGGAGCTGGCCACGAACAGCACCGCACTCAGGATCAGCGAACGCTTGCGCCCGAAGCTCGCGGAAAGGTAGCCGGCTAGCACGGCGCCCATGGCTGCGCCGAACATCATGCTGCTCACGACCCATTCCTGGACCGTGTCGTTGATCCGGAACTCCTTGCCGATGAACCCGAGCGCCCCCGAGATCACGCCGATATCGAGCCCGAACATCAGTCCGGCGAGTGCTGCCAGCGCGCCGGTGATCAGCGTCTTGTTGTTGCCGGAGGCGGGACGGGCCGCAAAAGTCGTGGAGCTCACCGGATTTCTCCCACTGCCGTTGATCGACGTGCCCGGTGCCGGGAACAGTTCTGACGCGGGTTAAACCGTCAACGTCGCGGAGCAGTTCGGGGTTCGAGGCGGAGCATGGATTGTCTCCGCAGCCGGCTGCGTTATAACACCTTTGTGTAGCTGCTGCGGCAGGCGCGCCCCGCCCGCGCGAAGCAGTGGTGGGTCCAGGCGCTCCGGAACCAACAGCATGACACCATCCCCCCCTCAACCACGCAGATCCCGGCTGGTGGCAGCCCTGGCAGCATGGCTGTGCCTGGGTGCGGCGCCGCTGGCGGCCCAGGAGACCGGTCATCCAGCCAACCCCGCCGGGGCCGGCGCCACGGTCAACAACACCGGCTTCGCCAGCGGACCCAGCGCGCAGATCGAGGCTCCCGGGGTCGGCCCGCTGTTCGGCGCTCCGTTCGCCGGCGATCACCTGTTTGGCGACTGGAACGGCGGCCGCACCTGGCTCGACCAGCACGGCATCGACGTTTCGCTGGATTGGCTCACCGAGGATGTCGGCAACATCACCGGTGGCCGGCGCGAGGCATTCGGCTTCTCGGGCCAGGTCGGTCTCGAGGTGGATCTCGACCTCAACCGGATCCTCCACATCAAGGACGCCGCCTTCCACGTCATGATCGTCAACGGCAACGGCCGCAACCTGTCGAACGACGCGATCGGCGACGACCTCGCCACCACGCAGGAGATCTATGGCGGCCGCGGCAACGTCGTGGCGCACCTGGTCTACGCCTATTGGGAGCAGGGTCTGGCGCATGACCGCGTCGACCTGGTGGGCGGCTGGCTGCCGGTCGGCACCTACTTCGCGAGCTCGCCGCTGTTCTGCCGCTTCATCAACGTGCTGTTCTGCGGCAACCCGCATCCGCTGCCGAACTACCCGGGCGAGGCGGACTGGCCGCAGGCCTCGTTCGGCGGCCAGGTGCGGGTGCTGCCGCTGCCTCAGCTCTATGCCATGGCCGGGCTGTATTCGGTCGACACCGCGTTTGGCACCGGTGGCGGCGGCATCTCCGGCTGGGCCTGGGCCGACCCGCACAAATCCGGGGTCTCGATCCCCCTCGAGCTGGGCTGGGTGCCACGGTTCGGATCCGACGGGCTGATCGGCCACTACAAGCTCGGCTATGACCACGACACCCACTCCTACGCCGACGTGAACGGTGGCCCCGCCGGGGGGACCGCCTCGGGGCATTCACGCGACATGGAGTATGCGCTGATCGACCAGATGCTCGTGCGTCAGGGCAAGGACGCGAGCGACGGGCTGATCGCCTTTGCCGGCTACGTGCACGCATCCGCCCGGGTCAGCCCGCTTTCGCAGCACGCGTTTGTTGGGCTGACCAGCACGGGTGCGGCATGGGGCCGGCCCAAGGACGCGCTCAGCGCCGATTTCCAGTGGATCGAGATGAGCGCGGGCTACACGCGCGCGCAGGAACTCAGCGGCCTGGCCGGCACGCAGATGCCGATCACCCTGGACGGCTTCGGCCCGGCCTATGGGCCGCAGAACACCGAGCAGGTCGCCGAGCTGGACTACAACATCGCGATCTTCCGCGGCGTCAGCCTGATGCCGGACTTCCAGTATCTGATCCGCCCCGGTGCCACGACCCGCATTCCGGATGCTGCCGTGCTCGGCTTTCGCACCAACATCAACTTCTAGGGCATCAACGTCTAGGGCATCTTCTGGGGCATCTTCTGGGGCATCTTCTGGGGCATCACTAAACAACCCGCCGGAACATGCTTCGGGCGAGGCCTCTGGCGCCATAGCCCCAGACAGCAGCCTGTCGGCAAGCCAGGCACTGCCAGTCCAGGCTCTCCTTCAATCGTCTTGCCGCTCGCAAATGCATCCGGGTCTACATCTTTAAGCGATAAGAACCACGAGGGTTACAACTCAAGGTTGTTTATCCCTCTGGAAGCATGTATCTTGAGGAGCATAGCCTCGGAGCAGCCCGCGTGCCTCTCAGCAACGCTGCAGGCTTCGCAGCAGCGGGATGAGCTGAATGACCCGGAGTACGTGATGCCGCCCGCGCCGCGCCCGTTGACCGAAGCCGCCCGGCTGGCCGCGCTCCACTCCTACGAGGTGCTGGACACCGCCAGCGAGCAGGCGTTCGATGATCTCGTTGTGCTCGCCGCACGCCTGACGGGCAGCCCCATCGCCCTGGTTTCCCTGGTCGATCACGACCGCCAGTGGTTCAAGGCGCGGTTTGGCCTGGTGGCCACGGAAACCCACCGCGATCACGCGTTCTGCGCCCACGCCATCCTTGAACCGGACCGCCCGCTGATTGTCGAGGATGCGACCGCCGATCCGCGCTTCCAGTCGAACCCGCTCGTGACCGGAGCACCGAACGTCCGCGCCTATCTCGGGATGCCGCTGGTCACTCCGGACGGGCACGCCCTTGGCAGCTTCTGCGTGATCGACCACAAGGCACGACCGTATGACGCCACCATGGTCGAGACCATCCGGACGCTGGCGCAGGCGGTCTCGGTCAACCTTGAGCTTCGCCGGACGCTGCTTCAAGCGCGGCAGGCCGCCCTCACCGACCCGCTGACCGGCCTGCCGAACCGGAGGGCCGTCATGGATGCGCTCGAGCAGGCGGCAGCGTCGTCCGAGCCGGTCGCGGTGATCGCGGTGGATCTCGACCACTTCAAGGAGGTGAACGACGGCGAGGGACATGCCGCCGGCGACGCCTTGCTGAAGGCCGCCGCCGAGCGCCTGCGCGACGCCATACGGCCGGGCGACCTGGTGGGACGCGTCGGCGGCGACGAGTTCGTGGTGCTGCTGGTCGGCGAGGCGAACCACGAGGTGGTGGAGGGGATCGCCCAGCGCATCAACGTGGTGCTGCAGCATCCGCTGGAACATGGCGACAGGCTGCTCCGGCTTGGCGCCACGCTTGGCGTCGCGGTGGCGCCAGGCTGCGTGGTGGACCCCGAGATGACGATGCGTGTCGCCGACGAGGCCCTGGTTCAAGCCAAGCGGAGCGGACGCGGCGGTGTTGCCTGTGCGGGCCGGGAGGACGCGGCGCGGTTGCTGCGCAGTGCCGCCATCGTGCGCGCCTTCGACACGGATGCCGCGGCCGGCATCCCTGTCCAGAGCGCGGTGGCGCACCTGCAGCCCATCGTGGCACTCGGGCGTGTGCCGGACGCCACGCCGAGGGTCGTCGCGTTCGAGGCGCTGGCACGCTGGAGCCACCCCGCCGTGGGCGCGGTGCCGCCTGCAGACCTGTTCGCAACGATCGGCCCGGTACGGGCGGCCCAGCTCGGCCAGGCAGTGCGCGAACACGCGCTTGCAACGTTTGCGTCGCTCCGAACCGCGGGCCTGGCCGATGCCCGCATCGCGATCAACCTTTCGGCGAGCGAGGTGTATCGCGCGGACATCGCGCTGCGCATCGCCGAGCAGGTCGAGCGAGCCGGGCTGTCGCTGCGGTGCGTGGAGGTGGAGATCACCGAGGAGGTGCTGCTCGAACGGGTCGACAGCCGCACGCTGGACCAGCTCGCCACCCTGCGCGGGCGCGGTGCGCGGCTGGTGCTGGACGATTTCGGAACCGGGAACTCAGGCTTGGCGCAACTGCTGCGCCTGCCGCTCGACGGAGTGAAGCTCGACAAGCAGTTCGTCCAGCGGCTGGGCGCGGACACCCGGGCGGACGAGATCGTGCGCGCGACGGTGTCGCTTGCCCATAGCCTGGGGCTGCAGGTCGTGGCCGAGGGCATCGAGACCGAGCAGCAGGCGGCCATGCTGCGAGCGCTGGAGTGCGACACGGCCCAGGGCTTCCTGTATGCCCGACCGATGCCTCCGGATGTGCTGAAAGGGTGGCTGCAGGAACGGGCGCCGGGTGGCGGTTGCAACGTGACCCTGTTGCGGCCGAGAGCCGCAAGGGAAGCCAGCTGACCAGCGCCGCGGGTTCGGCGTGCGGCCGCGCTGGCGGCGCGGCTGGCGAGGCCCGCAATCCCGATCCAACAGGCGGCGACACGCTGCCTTGCCCGATCAGGGCCACGACCGGTTCTGCGACCGCAGTCGGGGGCTGAGCACCTCGACCAGCCAGTCGATGAACACCCTGACCCGCGGGGACAGGTTGCGTCCGGACGGATAAACGATCGAGACCGGCGTCGGCTGCGGCGCGAAATCCGCCAGCACCTCCACCAGCGCCCCCGATGCGAGATCGTCCCCGAAGCGGTGGCGCGGCGCCTGGATGAGACCGAAACCCGCCCTGGCCGCGGCAGCGCTCATCTCCGCGCCGCCGACCAGGAGGCGGCTGGACAGCGCCACCTCGATCGTCTTGCCGTCGCGGGTGAACTCGAGCGGCAGCGTCTGCCCGGTGCGCGACGACACGAAGCCCACCATGAGGTGGCCGTCGAGGGCGTCGGGAGATCGGGGGATCCCGTGCTCCGCGAGATAGGCGGGGCTTGCGCAGGTGATCTCTCCCATCGTGCCGAGCCGGCGCACCACCATGTCGCTGTCGGCGAGCTCGCCCGCGCGCACCACGCAATCGACGCCCTCGCGCACCAGGTCCACGAACCGTTCACCCTCGCCGAGATGCACCGTGAGCCCGGGATGCCGAGCCAGGAAGCCCGGCAGCTCGGGAAGCAGCATGGCGCGCGCGAGGTTGCCCGCCACATCGACGCGGAGCAGGCCGGCGACCGCGCCGCCGGCATCCCGGTCCGCGTCCTCCAGCTCGGCCAGGATGGCGACGCAGCGCTTGTAGTATGTCTCGCCTTCCACGGTAGGCAGCACGTGCCGGGTCGAGCGCTGGAGCAGCCGCGCCCCGAGCCGCCCTTCCAGCGCCTTGATGCTGGCGGTGGCGACCGGGCGCGAAACCTTCATGTCGGCGGCGGCAGCGCTGAAGCTGCGTCGGTCGACGATGCGGGTGAAGAGTTCGAGAGTGGCAAGCCGGTCCATCAACATTGTTCTGTCTGCCAAAACAATGCTGACGGCAACCGCCTTCTACCGCGCATCGAGTATCGGGCCAGATCTCATCGTGACTCAACGGAGGAGTTCACCATGCCCGCACAGCCCCGCATCGCCCTGGTCACCGGCGGCAGCCGCGGTCTCGGCCGCTCAACGGTGCTCGCACTCGCCAGGAACGGCGTCAGCTCCATCTTCACCTTCAACTCCAACCAGTCGGCCGCCGACCACGTGGTCGGGCTCGCCGATCAGGCGGGCGCGCGCGCAACCGCGCTCCGGCTCGACACCGGCGACACCGGCGCCTTTGCCAGCTTCGTGGACCAGGTGCGGGGCGTGCTCGGCGGCTGGGGCGCCGAGCGGCTCGACATCCTGGTCAACAATGCCGGCACCTCGCATCACGCAGCCATCGCGGACGTCACCGAGCAGGATTTCGACGCGCTCTACCGCGTGCATCTCAAGGGCGTGTTCTTCCTGACGCAGGCGCTTCTGCCGCTGATCGCGGATGGCGGCCGGATCGTGAACGTCTCGTCCGGCCTCACCCGCATCATCTATCCCGGCAGCACCGCGTACGGCAGCATGAAGGGCGCGGTCGAGGTGCTCACCAGATACCTGGCCAAGGAACTCGGCCCAAGGCGGATCGCGGTGAACGTGGTCGCACCGGGCGCCATCCAGACGGATTTCAGCGGCGGCATGGTCCGCGACAATCCCGAGGTGAACAAGCGCATCGCCGAGGCGACGGCGCTCGGCCGTCCCGGGCTGCCCGACGATATCGGCCCGATGATCGCCTCGCTGTTGTCCGAGGAGAACCGCTGGATCAACGCCCAGCGGATTGAGGTGTCCGGCGGCCAGATGATCTAGAGCCAAGCCGGCGCGCTGGGACACGAGCTGAGCTGGGACATGAGCTGATGAGTGGCGGCAAACGGAACATGCTCCAGGCCCCGGGGCCGGTCTGAGCTCCGGGTGAGCTGGCGCCTTCAGAGCGTCAGCATCCCCTCGATGCGGGTGCTGGTCTCGCCGCCGATCCAGACCGTTTCGCCGAGCTGTTGCACATGCACCCGCCCGGCGCGCCCGACGGCCGTCCCCTGGCTCACAACATAGCGTGCCGGTGCCCGGCCGGCCTGGATCAGCCACTGCGCCAGGCCGGCATTGAGGCTGCCGGTCACCGGATCCTCCGCCACCCCGTGCCGCGGCGCGAATGCCCGGACCTCGAACAACGCATCGCACCCCGGCTCCCCGGATTCTCCCCGGCGCTCCATCCCTGGCACAGCCTGCTGCTGGTCGGCGTTCCAGGGTCCGGCCACCCCGACCGCGAGATCGTGCAGCACGGAGAAGTCGGGCCGCAACGCCAGCACCTCGCGCCCTGAGCCGAGCAGCACGGCGGTCCAGCCGGGGCCGTTATCGACCCACTGCGAGGCGACCACTGCTGCTGCGTCGATGCCGAGTCCACGCACGATGCGGTCCAGCAGATCCCCCTCCAGCGGTCCGCGGCGCAGCAGCGGCGGGGCAACAAAGGCCAGCCGCGCACCGTCGCGGCGCACGCGCACCAGGCCGCGGTCGCATTGCTGCACCACCTCATCCCCGCGCGGCACGCCGCCGGTTGCAAGCCAGGCATGGCAGCTCCCGAGGGTGGGGTGGCCGGCGAACGGGATCTCGCCCGCTGGCGTGAAGATCCGGAGCCGGTAGTCGGCCTCCGGCCCGCTGGGGCGAAGCAGGAACGTGGTCTCGCTGAGGTTCGTCCAGCGCGCCAGGGCGGCCATCTGCAAATCGGACAGGGGGTCGGCGCCGGCGACCACCGCCACCGGGTTGCCGCACAGCGGCTCGGAAGCGAACACGTCGACCTGCAGAAAGGCGAACGCAGCCATGGGGTCTCCTTGCCGGGGTCGCGCCCGGCGCTCAGGCGAGCAGGTGCCGCAGCAATCCGGCGGACGCAACCGCGACCACCACCGCGCCCAGCATCGGCAGACGCGCCGCCGCCGCCGCGGTGATCGCAAGCGCGATCAGGTCGGCCGGGCGCGGGGACAGAAAATAGGGCGCGATCACCGCGATCAGCACGCAGCCGGGTGCGGCCTCCAGCACGGTTCTGGCGCGCAGGCTGAGGGTTCGTCCCCGCAGCAGCAGGAAGCCGCCGGCGCGGGTGGCATAGGTGGCGAGCGCCATCGCCCCGATGGTGGCGAGATCCGCAGCCGGGATCATGCCGCCCTCCCCCACCAGAAGGCCGCCCCGAGGCCGGCCACGGTGCCCGCCACCACATACCAGGCGCCGGGCACCAGCAGGTGCGCGGCGATCGCGGCGCCGAGGCTGACGCCCCAGGGCCGCGCGGCACGAGCACCCTTCCACAAGCCCGCGATCAGCGCGAGGAACACGGCCGGAAACGCCATGTCGAAGCCAAATGCTGCGACATCGCCCAACACCGGTCCGATCGCGGCCCCGAGCGTCGTCGAGGCGAGCCACGACACGTAGATCGCACCCCCGACCCCGGCGTAATAGCGGAGGCTGAAGGCCGGCCGCACGCCGAGGCGTGCCCGCTTCAGCGTGTCGCCATAGCCAAGCGCCCAAGTCTCGTCGGCCATGATGAACAGGAGCAGCAGCGCCTTCCATCGTGGAAGATGCCCGAGATGCGGCGCCAGTGCCGCACCCATCACCAGGTGGCGGCTGTTGATGAGCAGGGTCACCGCCGCGATCAACAGCACCGGCGGCGGCGAGGCCCACAGCCCGATCGCCGCGAACTCCGATCCGCCCGCATAGTTGGAGCCGGTCATCAGCGGCACCTCGAGCAGCCGCAGGCCCTTCTGCGTGGCTTGCGCGCCCAGCATCAGGCCGTAGGTCAGGACCGCCGCCACCACCGGCGCCGCCTCCACGATGCCGCGCTTGAAGTCGGACGGCGGCCGGCGCGCGCCGGGATCAGCGATCATCTTCATGAGCCGACCAATACAGGATGTCGCCCGCAACCAGGTTGCGAAGGTCGCGGCGTTTGGCTGCAGCCTGGCATTGCCAGCCGATCACCGCCGCTGCATTGGAATCCGATGCCGCAGCACCTCGACGCCATCAACAAGAAGATCCTGCGCGCCCTGCAGCGCAACGGCCGGCTGCAGAACGTCGAGCTGGCGCACGAGGTCGGGCTGTCGCCCTCGCCGTGCCTGCGCCGGGTGCGTCTGCTTGAGCAAACGGGCATCATCGAGCGCTATGTTGCGGTGCTCAACCCGGCCAGGATCGGCGTCGGCCATTCGCTGTTCGCGCGCGTCTGGCTCAGCGCCCAGGACGCCGAAACGGTGGATCGTTTCATCGCCGCCATGCAGCCGCTGCCGCAGGTGGTGGATTGCTACATCATGCTGGGGGATTGCGACGCCATGCTGCGCGTGGTGGTGGGCGACCTGGACGCCTATCGTCGCTTCCAGGTCGCCCATCTGAGCCGCGCCAACGGCGTCGAGCGGGTGAAGACCGACATGCCGAGCCAGACCGTCAAGCAGGGCACCGCGCTGCCGCTCCCCTAGCCCGACCGCGAGCGCCGGGCATCAACTCCCGGGCAGCCGGCTGCCTAGTGGTTGTCCCTGGGCAGCCCCATGGTCTGGGCGATCCGCTGGTAGCCGACCGCCGGCTCCAGCACGGCGCCGGTCTGCAGCTGGCCGACCAGCTGACGCTGCATCTCCTGCCAGGGGGTCTGGTGGGCCGGATAGGCATAGCCGCCCCTGGCCTGCATGGCCTCCCGCCGTTCGGCGATCTCGGCCTCGCCCACCAGCATGTCGACACGGCCCTTGCGCATGTCGACCCGCAGCCGGTCGCCGGTGCGCAGCACCGCGAGGTTGCCTCCGGCCGCGGCTTCGGGCGAGGCGTTCAGGATTGAGGCGGAGCCCGAGGTGCCGGATTGCCGCCCGTCGCCGATGCACGGCAGCGCGGTCACGCCCTTGGTGATCAGGTAGTTGGGCGGCCGCATGTTCACCACCTCGGCTGCTCCCGGATAGCCCACCGGACCGGCCCCCCGCATCACCAGGATGTCGGTGGCGCCGACTGCGAGTTCGGGATCGTCGATGCGGGCGTGGTAGTCCTCCGGCCCGTCGAACACCACGGCGCGTCCCTCGAAGGACTCGGGATCGTCCGGGTTGTCGAGGTAGCGCGCGCGGAACTCGTCGGAGATCACGCTGGTCTTCATGATGGCGGAGTCGAACAGGTTGCCGGTCAGCACCAGGAAGCCTGCCCTCTCCTTCAGCGGCCGGCCATAGGGGCGGATCACCCGCTCGTCCTGGATCAGCGTGTCGCGGCAGTTTTCGCCGATGGTGCGGCCGTTGACGGTGAGCGCGTCCTCGTGGATCAGTCCCTGCCCCATCAGCTGGTTGACCACCGCCGGAACACCGCCGGCATGGTAGTAATCCTCGCCGAGATACTCGCCGGCCGGCTGCAGGTTGACCAGCAGAGGCACGTCCCGCCCGGCCGTCTGCCAGGTCTCGATCGGCAGCTCGACCCCGATATGGCGTGCCAGCGCGTTGAGGTGGATGGGCGCGTTGGTCGACCCGCCGATCGCCGAATTGACCCGGATCGCGTTGATGAACGCGTCATGGGTCAGGATCTGCGAAGGCTTGAGATCCTCGCGGACCATCTCGACGGCGCGCCGGCCGGTCTCGAAGGCGATCTGCTGGCGATCGCGGTAGGTGGCGGGGATCGCGGCCGAACCCGGCAGCTGCATGCCGAGCGCCTCGGCCAGCGAGTTCATCGTGGTCGCGGTGCCCATGGTGTTGCAGTAGCCGGTGGAAGGCGCGGACGAGGCCACCAGCTTGACGAAGCCGTCATAGTCGATCTCGCCGGCCGCCATCATCTGGCGCGCCTTCCAGATGATGGTGCCCGAGCCGGTGCGCTCGCCGCGGAACCAGCCGTTGAGCATCGGCCCCACCGAAAGCGCGATCGCCGGGATGTTCACGGTGGCCGCCGCCATCAGGCAGGCCGGCGTGGTCTTGTCGCAGCCGATGGTCAGCACGACCCCGTCGATCGGATAGCCGTACAGCACCTCGACCAGCCCGAGATAGGCGAGGTTGCGGTCCAGCCCCGCGGTGGGACGCTTGCCGGTCTCCTGGATCGGATGCACCGGGAACTCGATGGCGATGCCGCCCGCTTCGCGGATGCCCTCGCGCAGGCGCTCCGCCAGCACCAGGTGGTGGCGGTTGCAGGGCGACAGGTCGGAGCCGGTCTGGGCGATGCCGATGATCGGCCGGTTGGATTGCAGTTCCTTCTGCGACAGCCCGAAGTTCATGTAGCGCTCGAGGTACAGCGCGGTCATGTCGGGATTGTGCGGGTTGTCGAACCAGGCGCGCGAGCGAAGCCGGGGCATGGCGGGAGTGCTGATCGCCGGGTCGAGGCTGTCTGGCATGGCTGGGTCTTTCGGTCGCAAGAGGCGGCTTCTGACACAGACAGCTAAGCGCATCAGGCGACGGGCACAAGGATGAGCGGTGGCTAGTCCGGGAATGCCGCGGCGATGCGCTCCAGCGACTCCGGGGAAAGCTCCGGATGCATCGGCAACGCCAGGATCCGCCGGCAAAGCCGCTCGGAGACCGGCAGCGGCTCGCCGTCATGGTGGTCGCGGTAGGCAGGCTGGTGATGCAGCGGCCGCGGATAATAGATGGCGCTCGGAACCCCGGCCTCGCGCAGCCGGCGTTGCGCGGCGTCGCGCGTCGCCGGGTCCTCCAGCAGCACCGAATACACTGCCCAGGCGCTGCGGCTGTCTGGGACCCGCGCCGGCACCACCGCCTTGCGGCGCAAGGCCTGGTCATAGAAAGCCGCAACCCGCTCGCGCCGCGCCAGCTCGTCGTCGAACACGTCCAGCTTGGCCAGCAGGATCGCCGCCTGCAAGGTATCGAGCCGCCCGTTCATGCCGGTGCGGATCACCTCGTAGCGCGTGCCCCCCTCGCCGTGGGTGCGAAGCGAGCGATACAGCGCGGCGCGCTCGGGATCGTCGGTCAGCAGGGCGCCGCCGTCGCCATAGCCGCCAAGCGGCTTGGAGGGGAAGAAGCTGATCGCGGTGGCATCCGCCTCGCGGCCGAGCCTGCGCCCCGAAAGGCTTGCACCGAAGCTCTGCGCGCAATCGTCGAGCAGGAACAATCCCTGTTCCAGCGCCACCTGGCGCAGCTCCGGCCAGGGCGCCGGCTGACCGAACAGATCCACGCCGATGACCGCCCGAGGCAGCAGCGATCCCCCGCGGCGCACGGCGGCGATGCGTGCCCGCAGGCTCGCCACGTCGATCTGGAACGTGGCAGGATCCACATCCACGAATACCGGCGTGGCCCCGAGCAGCAGCGGCACCTCCGCGGTGGCGGTGTAGGTGAAGGACGGCAGGAACACCGCGTGGCCAGGGCCGATCCCCTCGGCCATCAGCGCGATCTGCAGCGCATCGGTGCCGGAGCTGATGCCGACGCATTCGGCCGCCCCGCAATAGCCGGCCAGCCGCTGCTCCAGCTCGCGCACTTCCGGGCCCAGCACGAACTGGCAATGCGCCAGCACCGTCTCCAGGCGGGCGCGCAGGGCCGGCGCGATCCGGGCCTGCTGCGCCTGCAGATCGAGAAAGGCGATCGGCGTCATGGCATGCTCATCTCCAGGCTCGGCTCCGGCGAGGGACCCGCCCGCCCCTGCGGATTATGGCTGAACTCCGGCACCAGCACCGCCAGCAGCCGGATCGCCGCCTCCGGATCGTTGGCGCGGCACGCCGCCTCGATGGCATCGATCGCATACCCGACCGCGGTGCGGTCGGCGGTGCGCGGGGTGGCCATCAGCAGCCCGGGATGAGCGGTCTGCACCGGCGGCTCGCGGCCGTGGAACAGCTGCTCGGCGAGCTTCTCGCCCGGACGCAGGCCGGTGAAGCGGATCGCCACGTCCCGCTCCGGGCGCAGCCCGGCCAGCCGGATCATCTGCCGCGCCAGGTCGACGATCTTCACCGGCTTGCCCATGTCGAGCACGAAGATGCCGCCGTCGCGCAGCAACCCCGCGGTGGGATCGTCGGCCGCCCGGGCGGGAACGCTGTCGGCACCCACCACGCTCGCCTGCAGCACCAGCCCCACCGCCTCGGTGACCGTCATGAAGTAGCGGCGCATCTCCGGATGGGTCACGGTCAGCGGGCCGCCCCGCTCGAGCTGGCGGCGGAACAGCGGCACCACCGACCCGTTGCTGCCCAGCACGTTGCCGAAGCGCACGGTGACGCAGCGCATCGCCCCGTTCTCGAGCCGGCGCGCCTCGATGTCGAGCGCCTGGCAGTACATCTCCGCCGCACGCTTGGAGGCTCCCATCAGGCTGCTCGGGTTCACCGCCTTGTCGGTGGAGATCAGCACCATCGCCATCGCCCCGGCGCGCTCGGCGCATTCCGCGACCTGGCGGGTGCCGACGATGTTGGTCAGCAGCCCCTCGCACGGGTTGAGCTCCACCATCGGCACGTGCTTGAGGGCTGCGGCGTGGAACACCAGCTCCGGACGGTATTCGGCGAACACCCTGTCCATCCGGCCGGCGTCCCGGGTGTCGCCGAGCACCGCGGCGCGCGGGAGTCCCGGCGCGCTTTCGGACAGCTCGATGTCGATCTGCCAGAGCGCGAACTCGCCGTGATCGAGCAGCACCAGCTGGGCGGGACCGAGGGTGGCGACCTGGCGCGCCAGTTCGGCGCCGATGGTGCCGCCGGCCCCGGTCACCAGCACCCTGCGGCCACGCACGAGGTGCTGCATGCCGTCCCGATCAAGCGGCACCTGGGGGCGGTTCAGCAGATCCTCGATGGCGACCGGCCGCAGCTCGACCCGTTCCGCCGGCGACAGCGAGGTCGGGTTGGGCGCCCGCCGCACGGCGATGCCGCGCGCCTCGGCAATCTCGATCAGGCTGCTGAGCGCCTCGCCGCGCGCACTTGTGGTCACCGAGCCGGCACTGCCCAGCGTGCCCAG
>CAXUNX010000066.1:0-452 GCA_964252545.1 uncultured Acetobacteraceae bacterium
GTCCAGGCCAGGACCGTCGAGTGCCAGCACCAGGCCGGGATTGGTGCAGAACTGGCCGGCGCCCAGGGTCAGCGAGGCCGCGAAGGCCTTTCCGATCGCCGCGCCGCGCTCTGCCAGGGCTCCGGGGAACAGCAGGACCGGGTTGATGCTGCTCATCTCGGCATAGACCGGGATCGGCTCGGGACGGTTCTGCGCCACGTTCACCAGCGCGGTGCCACCGACGCGCGAACCGGTGAAGCCGACCGCCTTGATGCGGCGATCGGCGACCAGCGCCTGGGCGATCGCCCGCCCGTCGGCGAAGATCAACGAGAACACGCCGCCAGGCAGCCCGGCTTCGCTCGCCGCCCGGGCCACCGCCCCTCCAACCAGCTCGGCGGTTCCGGGATGCGCCGAGTGCGCCTTGACGATGACCGGACAGCCGGCGGCGAGCGCCGAGGCGGTGTCGCCGCCCG
>CAXUNX010000066.1:462-16000 GCA_964252545.1 uncultured Acetobacteraceae bacterium
CCGAAAAGGCGAGCGGGAAGTTGCTGGCGCCAAACACCGCCACCGGCCCCAGCGGAACGTTGCGCAGGCGCAGATCCACCCGCGGCAGCGGCTTGCGCTCCGGCATCGCCGGATCGATGCGCAGATCCAGGAACGCGCCGTCGCGCAGCACGGAGGCGAACAAGCGAAGCTGGCCTGCAGTGCGGGCGCGCTCGCCCTCGAGGCGGGCGCGCGGCAGCCCCGTCTCGGCCATGCAGCGCTCGATCAGCGCATCGCCGAGCTCGGTGATGTTCTGGGCGATCCGCTCCAGGAACGACGCACGCTGCTCGAGGGAGGTTTCGCGATAGGCGTCAAAGGCGGACCAGGCGGCAGCACAGGCTTCCTCCAGCTGTGCCTCGGAAGCGCCGCCGAAGCCCGGCTCGAGCGCAGCACCGGTTGCCGCATCGAGGCCGTGCACGACACCCTTGGCGCCGCGCACCGCGCGCCCCGCGATCAGCAGGTTTCCAGAGATCGCGGGTGTGATGATGTCAGCCATGCGCTGCTCTCCTGCGGCGGAACGACGTCCACATGCGTCCTATCCGGCGCGAGCGCAACCTCCAACCGCCGAGTCACTTCCCAGTGATGTTCTTCAGCCCTGGCCTATTGGAATGGCAGGTAGCGGAAGCTGAAGAACACCATGGTATCGTCGGTCTTCGGGCTGCCGCCGACACCCTCGAAGGCGTTCTTGCGGGTATAGGAGACCTGGGTGCCGGTTTCCATGGTGCCGAAATCCCCCTTCAGGAACCGCCACCAGGCGCCCACCGTGCCCTGGGTCACGCCAGAGGTGTTGGCGGTGCAGGGACGCGCCAGCGGCGTGGTGGCGGGTTCCTCGACGTCGCAGCCGACGTTGCTGTAGAGCGGGCTGCCGTAGCCGTAACCCTTGCCGGCTTCGGTGAAGGATTCACGGTGGGTGATCTGCTCGGTGCCGACATAGGCGTAGAGATCAACCAGCTTCACCGGATGAGCGATCAGGCCGGCCAGGGCGATGACCTCCGCCAGCGGCCGAGGTGCGCCGCTTTGCGAGAAGGTGGCGTCCGGAAGTTGCGCTGAGCCGTAGCGGCCGATGCCCTCGCCGACCAGCGCGTTGCCCTGCAGCTCGAGCCTGCCCTTGATGATCGGCAGGATCGCGCCCACACCGCCGCCGCCGGCCAGCACCGTGTTGTTGCGGCCGGAGTTGCCGCCCGCAGCCGGGGTGTCGCGGTCGTGCAGGAAGCGGGCGATGCCGAACGCCTCGTAATGGCCCCAGCCCGGATCGGCGGTAGCCTTGAGGATGGTGTCGGGAGCGATGTCGTCGGAATAGGTGGTGTCCGGGTTCAGCGTGCCGCTGCCG
Organism: uncultured Acetobacteraceae bacterium; assembly: GCA_964252545.1. GTDB lineage: Bacteria > Pseudomonadota > Alphaproteobacteria > Acetobacterales > Acetobacteraceae > Lichenicoccus. Next base: position 1,811 of record CAXUNX010000066.1, read on the forward strand.
GTGTTGGTCGAGAGCACGGTGCCGTTCAGCGAGCCGGTGCCGTTGCCGCCGGTGAAGTAGCTCGCCTGCGGGCTCTCAAACGAAACGCCGACATCAACCAGGTCGTTGTCGAACCCCTTGATAATGCGCAGCCCCGGATTACGGGTCCAGACGAAGCCCGGGACGTACTGCGCATCGATGGTCAGCGGCACGTCTTCCTGGCGCTGGGTGATGCCGATCTTGTTCATGGTCAACAGCGACCACATCTGGCCGCCCGAAACATACAGATCCAGGTCCTTGCGCGCATAGGTCGCATAGAGCTGGCGCTCGCGAAGCACGTAGCTGTTGGACTCCACCGAGTTCGAACCCGAGCCCGAACCCAGGAAGTCTGCCTCGTAATAGGCGGTCAAGGCGGTGACGCTGTCCGGGTTCGCCTCGGCCAGCAGCGACAGGCGGCTCTGCCGGCCGGTCTCTCGGAACTCGGGCGTATGATAGTTCGGGCTGTTGGGATAGGGGATGCTGTTGTTGAAGTTGCTGCCGATATCGAGGGTCTCGTTGCGCGTGCGCACGACCGACTCCGCCGCGATGAAGCCTCCCAGCGTCACCCGCACCGCGCCGACCTGGAACTGGCCCTGCTTGAGCTTCGGCCCGGGATACAGCACCGGCGTCGGCACGCCGTCCACATAGACGTAGGGTCCGTATTTCGGGATCGTGCCGGATCCGGCGATGTTCACCTGGTAGCCGGGAGGCGCCGACAGCGGCTGCGGCGCCAGGGGCTGGCCGAGACTGTTGGTCTGGCGCTCGGACACCGCAATCGCCTGCCGGTTCGCCGCCGCGGCCTCCGCACGCGCGGCCCGCACCTCCGCGTCGCGGCTGGACAGGCTGCGCTTCATGGTATCGAGCTGCCTCTGCAGCGCATGGATCTGCTTCTCGATCGAGCCGATCGAGGCCTCCGGGTCCTGGGCCCGGGCCGACGTGGCGCCGAGCAGGACGCCACCCAGAACTCCCGTGAGGGCAGTCGCAGCCAACAAGCCGCGAGCGTAAACTTTTGTGCTCATGATCACGTTCCGTGCCTGACAGAAGCCCCCCTCCTGCCGTCCGGCGCGCCCTCGATAAGGCATTGTTGCCTTGGGGTAACGCGATGCTTTTTTGACACGATCATGTCGTTTTTGTGACAAAGCACGGCAGCCACACCGTGAACCGGCTGCCGCCGCCTTCGTTGCTTTCGATCTGCAGCCGGCCCGAATGGCGGCCGACGATGTGCTTGACGATCGCCAGTCCCAGACCGCTGCCGGACTTGCCGCTGTTGCCTTCCTCGACCCGGTAGAAGCGCTCGGTCAGCCGCGGCAGGTGATGGCGGGCGATGCCGGGACCATCGTCATCAACCGCGAGCACGACGCCCGGCGTGGCAGGCCAGGGTCCTCCGCACACCCTGGTCGCGGAGAGCCCGATGCTTCCGGCCGCGTATTTCAGGGCGTTGTCGAGCAGGTTCTGCACGATCTGGGCGATCTGATCGGCGTCGCCCTGGACCGGCGGCAGATCCCCGGCGAGATCAAGCGTCAATCCGACGCCGCGCGCCCGCACCAGCGGCTCGAAGGTTTCCGCGACATGCGCCGCCACTTCGGCGAGCGCCACCCGGCCACGTGGCCGCTCATGCTCGATCAGCTGGATGCGCGACAGGTTCATCAGGTTGTCGATCAGCCGGCACATGCGCGACGCCTGCGCCTGCATGATGCCGAGGAAGCGCTTCTGCGCCGGCGGATCGTCCGCGGCCGGCCCCAGCAGGGTGTCGATGAAGCCGATCAGGCTCGCGAGCGGCGTTCGCAGCTCGTGGCTGGCATTGGCGATGAAATCCTCCCGCATGCGCTCCAGCGCGGCCTGCTGGGTATGATCGGCCAGCGACACGATCAGCAGGCCGGCAAATTCATCCGGCAGCGCCTTGAGCGAGGCCCGCAGCACCCTTCGCACCGGCACGTCCATCTTCACCGTGGTGCTGACGATCGCCTGTTCCTGCGTGCGGCCGAGCGCCTCCGTGAGCGCCGGGTGGCGCAGCAAGGCGGCAAGCACATCGCCGAACGGCTCGCGCGCGGCGAGGTTGGCGTGGCGCATCGCACCGCCGCGATCAAGCAGCAGCATCGGCTCGGGCAGCAGCTCCAGCACCTCGCGCAGCCGCGGCAGCGGATCGGGCGACAGCTCGGGAGGCGCGGGCAGGCCGGCCGCTGTTCGGCGCGCCAGGCGCTGCGGCAGGAAATGATGCAGCATCACGCCGGCCGCGAACGCGGCCAGCGCGATCCATGCATCCGCACCCATCGGCCGCGGTCAGGTCAGCGGCGTCCGGGGATCAGATCGTCTCAACATCAAGCGCATACCCCGCGGAGCGCACCGTGCGCACGAGGTCGAGCTCGCCCGGCCCGTTCAATGCCTTGCGCAACCGCCGGATATGCACGTCAACGGTGCGCGCCTCCACATGGATGTCCGCCCCCCACACCGCATTGAGCAGGTCCTCGCGGGAAAACACCCGGCGGGGATGGCGCAGCAGGAACTCGAGCAGCCGGTATTCGGTCGGACCGAGATGGATCGCGCGGCCATTCCGCTGCACCCGATGCTCACCCGGATCGAGTGCGATGTCGTGGAACTGCAGCGGAGAGTCGCTCGCCTGCGGCTGGGCGCGGCGCAGCAATGCGCGCATCCGCGCCGACAGCGCGTCGATCGAGAACGGCTTGGTGATGTAGTCGTCAGCACCGGTGTTGAGTCCGCGGATCGAATCCTGTTCCTCCGTGCGGGCCGTCAACATGATCACGGGCAGGTCGCGGGTTTGCGGACGCCTGCGGATCTGCCGGCAGACCTCGAGCCCGGACAGGCTGGGCAGCATCCAATCGAGCAGCACGATGTCGGGCGCCACCTCGGCAAGCCGAAGCAGGGCCTCCTGGCCGTCCGCCGCCTCGTCCACGACATAGCCGAGCTTCTCCAGGTTGTAGCGCAGCATCACCGCCAGCGCCGGGTCGTCCTCGACCACCAGCACGCGCGGCCTTTGCGCGTCGTCGCGCGGCATGAATTCCCTGCCTCGGCTCAAGCTTTCGACTCCGGCCTGCATCACCCTGCTCCGTCCTGTCCCAGATTGAAGACCTCGTCGTCCGGCTCATCCCTGCCGCCGCCGCGGTCGCTCGACGGCGCGCCGCGCGGCCGCAACGCCGGCAGCATCTCGCCGGTGACGGCGTAATGCACCTGTTCGGCGATGTTGGTGCTGTGGTCGCCGATCCGCTCCAGGTTCTTGGCGATGAACATCAGGTGCGTGCAGGAGCTGATGTTGCGCGGATCTTCCATCATGTACGTGATGAGTTCTCGGAACATCGCGGTGTAGAGCTCATCCACCGCCTTGTCGGACTGCCAGACCTCGAACGCCTTGTCCTTGTCGTTCTGGCTCAGCGCGTCGATCGCCAGGCGCAGGCTTTCCTGCACCAGCCGCCCCATGTTGCGCAGCCCGCCCAGGGTGGGCTCGGGGCCGATCCGGCCGACCCTGAGCGAGCGCTTGGCGATGTTGGCCGCGTAGTCGCCGATCCGTTCCAGGTCGCTGGTGACCTTAAGCACCGAGACGATCTCGCGCAGGTCCTGCGCCATCGGCGCGCGCAGCGCCAGCATGCGGATCGCGCGGCCTTCGACCTCGCGCTCCAGCGCGTCGACCTTGGGGTCCTGCTCCATCGCGAACTGCGCCGCCTCGCCGTCGCGGTTGAGCACAGCGCTGATGGCGTTCGCGGTCTGGCTCTCCACCAGGCCGCCCATGCGCGCGATCATGCCGCGGAGCGCTTCGAGCTCCTGCTCGTAGCTGCGGACGATATGGCGCGGGTCGGTCGTGCTCATGGGAGGTGCTCCTAGCCGAATCGGCCGGTGATGTAGTCCTGGGTGCGCTTCTCGCGCGGCGCGGTGAACAGCTTGTCCGCCCCCGCGACCTCGACCAGCTCGCCCATATAGAAGAAGGCCACCTGGTCCGCGCAGCGCGCCGCCTGTTGCAGGTTGTGGGTGACGATGGCGATGGTGAAATCCACCTTGAGTTCGTCAAGCAGTTCCTCGATCCGCGCGGTGCTGATCGGGTCCAGCGCCGAGGTCGGCTCGTCCAGCAGGATCACCTCGGGACGGGTGGCGATGGTGCGGGCAATGCACAGGCGCTGCTGCTGGCCGCCCGACAACGAGCCGGAGGGGGCACGCATGCGGTCCTTGACCTCCGCCCAAAGCGCCACGCGGCGCAGCGCGTCCTCGATGCGACCGTCGAGCTCGGAGCGGGGCAGCTTCTCGTGCAGCCGGATGCCGAACGCGATGTTGTCGTGAACCGACATCGGAAACGGGGTGGGCTTCTGGAACACCATGCCGACCCGCGATCGCAGATGGTTCGCATCCATGGCGCTTCCCAGGATGTCCTGCCCGTCGAGCAGCACCTCGCCGGTCGCGCGCTGGCCGGGGTACAGGTCGAACATCCGGTTCAGCACGCGAAGCAGGGTTGACTTGCCGCAGCCGGAGGGTCCGATCAGGCCGGTAACCCGGCGCTTGGGGAAATCCAGCGAAACGTTCTTCAGGGCGTGGGTGGAGCCGTAAAAGAAATCCAGCCCCCGGATGGCGATCATCGCCGGACTGTCCGCCCGGCTGCCGCCGGTCTCGGAGCCGGCGACCGCCCGCATGCCGGCGGACACACCCGTCGCCAGCTCCACGCTTCTTGCCATGCCGCCGCCACCGCTCTGCTGGTTCATGATGGGTCCGATGTGCCGAGGCCGGCGCGTGCGATCACGTTGATGAGCAAAACGCCGGCGGTGATCAGCAGCGCCGCGGTCCAGGCCAGCTGAACCCAGTCGTTATAGGCCGATCCCGCATACTGGTAGATCGTCACCGGCAGGCTGGCCATCGGCGCCCTCGGGTTGATCGACCAGTCCAGGTTGCCCAGCGAGGTGAACAGCAGCGGCGCGGTCTCGCCGGAAATGCGCGCGATCGCCAGCAGGATGCCTGTGGCGATGCCCCTGCGGGCGGCGCGCACGCAGATCAGCACAACCACCTTCCAGCGGGTGGCGCCAAGCGCTGCGGCTGCCTCGCGCATCGACAGCGGCACCAGCCGAAGCATGTCCTCGGTGGTCCGAACCACGATCGGGATCACCAGGATGGCAAGCGCCAGCGCCCCCGCTATGCCGGAGAAATGGCCGCTCGGCGCAACCAGGATCAGGTAAACGAACAGGCCGACCAGGATCGAGGGTGCCGAAAGCAGCATGTCGGAAACGAACCGCACCACGGAGGCCATCGGCGAGCCGGTGCCGAACTCCGCAAGGAAGATCCCGGCGAGCAGCCCCACGGGGGCTCCGATCAGCACCGCAAGCGTTGTCTGGATCAGGCTGCCGATGATCGGATTGAGCAGGCCGCCACCGCCGCCCGGGGGCGAGGTCATCCTGAACAGGGTGGAGGGGTGCAGGCCGCCGATGCCGCGCACGACCAGGGTGGCCAGGATCGACAGGAGCGCCGCCAGCACAATCAGCGTGGCCAGGGCGCACAGCACCGAGACCGCGGCGTTGATGCGCCCGCGCCTGCGGGCCAGAGCGGGTCTGCGCCCTGGGTCGCGGCGGGTCGCGGGAGGCGTGGCACCTGCCTGCATGGCTCAGCCGCTCCGCCGGTAGAGCAGCGCCCGCGAGCAGGCCAGGGTGATGAAGGAGATCACCATCAGCACCGAGCCGAGCGCCAGCAGCGAGGAAAGCTTGAGGCTGCCCGCGGCGCTTTCGGGAAACTCGAGCGCGATCAGCGAGGCGATGGTGTTGCCCGGGGAAAACAGGCTCGGCGAAATCCGGTTGGTGTTGCCGATCACGAAGGTGACTGCCATGGTCTCGCCGAGCGCCCTGCCGAGGCCGAGCATGATGCCGCCGATCACCGCGGTGCGCGACCAGGGCAGCACCACCTTGCTCATCACCTCCCAGCGCGTCGAGCCGAGACCATAGGCGCTCTCCTTCAGCACCGCCGGCATGGAAAGAAACACGTCGCGCATCACCGCGGCGATGAACGGCGTGATCATCACCGCCAGAACCAGGCCGCCGGTCAGCATGCCGGTGCCGAACGGCGCGCCCGAAAACAGCATGCCGATCAGCGGCACGTGGCCAAGGGTGTTGATCAGCAGTGGCTGGATCCGTTGCGCCATCAACGGCACGATCACGAAAAAGCCCCACATTCCGAATATAATGGAGGGAACCGCAGCCAGCAGCTCGACCGCCGTGCCGAGCGGCTGGGCGATCCAGACGGGCGCCATCTCGGTGAGGCAGAACGCCACTCCGAAGGCCAGCGGCACCGCCACCACCAGGCTGATGAACGACGTCACCACCGTGCCGTACACCGGCGCCAGGGCACCGTAATGCTCGACCACCGGGTTCCACACGGAGCTGACCAGGAAGTGGCCGCCGAACACCCGGAAGGCGTGGGCGCCGCCGCTCAGCATCACCGCGATGATGCCGCCGATCAGCGTCAGCACGGCCAGCCCGCACGCCCAGACGATCACGGCGAACAGCCGGTCGCCGAGCCGTGACGGACCGGCGTGGCGCGGTCGGGCCGAGACGGCTGCCAGTGACGATGAACTCATTCCGTGCTGCCCATCCTCCCGGTTCCAAGCCTGCTCCGCCTGCTGCCGCTCAATGTGCCGGCAGCTTGCTCCAGGCCTCGCGCACGCTGGCCTGCACCGCGGCCGGAAGCGTCACATACTTCAAGGTGGTGGCGATAACCGCACCATGGCTGAATGCCCAGTCGAAGAAACGGATCACCGCGGCCCCACGCGAAGGGTCTTTCGGGTTGGTCGGAAGCAGCACGAAGGTCGCCGAGACGATCGGCCACGCGCCGGCGCCTCCGGTGTCGAGCATGTCGACGGCGAAGTCCTTGGCCTGCGACCAGTCGGCGGCGGCGGCGGCCTTGGAGAAGCTGTCCAGATCCGGCTCGACATAGGCGCCGGCCCGGTCCTTCAGCTCGACGGTGGTGAGATGGTTCTTGTCGGCGAACGCGAACTCCACGTAGCCCAGGCCCCCCTTGGTGTTGCGAACCACCGCCGCCACACCGTCATTGCCGCGCGCTCCGGCGCCCGACGGCCAGGCGATCGATGTGCTGGCGCCCACGTTGGACTTCCAGGCCGGACTCGCCTTGGCCAGGTAGGAGGTGAACACGAAGGTGGTGCCCGATCCATCGGCCCGGTGCACCGGGGCCACCGCGATATCAGGCAGGGCGACGCCTGGATTGAGCGCGGCGATCTGCTTGTCGTTCCAACTGGTGATGTCGCCGTTGAACAGCTGCGCCAGCACGCTGCCGGTCAGATGCAGCTGGTTCGGCGCAATGCCCGGCAGGTTCACGATCGGCACCACCCCGCCGATCACCGTCGGGAATTGCAGCAGCGCGTTGGCGGCGAGCTTGGCTGAGGCCACCGGGGCATCGGAGGCGCCAAAATCGACCGTGCGCGCGATCACCTGGTTCTGGCCGGCGCCCGAGCCGAGTGCCTGGTAGTTGAGGTCGATGCCGAGCACCTTCTGCGCCGCGGCACCCCAGGCGCCATAGATGGGTGCGGCAAAGGTTGAGCCGGCGCCGGTGATGCTGACGGCTCCGGCGTGGCCCCCGGTCAGCAACAGCGACATCGCGCAGAGCCCGGCGGGTTTCGAGAACAAGCGCATTGGCGGTGTGTCCTTCCGGCGGCAAGGGATGCGTCGTCCGGACATGGCGCCCACGCCAGCGATGCACGAAATCAGCTGGGCGTAAGCGGTGGTCGCCCCCTGACCAGGGGCGCTTCTACGCGGCAGCGGTGGCGTGCATGTTTCAATCAGGTGACCGTTCGGTGACAACGAGCGCGCCGGCTGGGCCGGTTCTGCAACCCCGTTGCGGCGAGCCGGACCGGGGTCTGGCCGGCGCACCGAGCGTCAACAGCCGGTGGCAGCTCAGGGAGCCGGCGCGGTGGTGGTCGTGCCCATGCCGTTGAACAACAGGAACAAGACCACAATGATCAGTATCAACGGCAGCAGACCAAGTCCGTTGAAGCCGGTGCCGCGGGAGCCGCCATACCAGCCGGAACGGAAGCCATAGCCGCCGCTGCCCAGGGCAAGAATGATCAGGACGATGATGAGAATGGTCAGCATGCTGTTCTCCTCCCGTTCGCTCCGCTCGCGAAGCAGGCCGCGCGCCGCCGGCGTGAGGCGAGCCGGCTTGTATCATGATGCACTCGGAACCGGGTCGCAACAAGCCGCAGCCGGCCGGCACGGAACAGACCGGCCGCCGCGATCTGGCGTTTGCGCGGCGATCATGAAATCCTCCCGACCATGACGCGGCGTCAGCCACGCAGCATGTGAGCCAAGGGGGCTTGCCAGGGTGGGCCGTGCATCATCGTGAGGGCTGAGCCTGCCGACCCGCTGATCCCCCTGCTGCTCGCCACGGCGTTGCTGCTGCTTTCGGTGATCGTGCCACGGCTGCGTCCGGGCTGGCCGTTATGGGTCCGGGTGCTGGCGCGGATCATGGTGCTGGCGCTGATGACGCTGCTGGTCGAGCGGGTGCTGGGATCGCCGTTGCGGCCCCGTTACGGCAACACGCATGAGGGCGAACAGTTCTGGGAGCAGCTGATCGTCGCGGGCTGGTGGATCGCCGTCGCCCAGGTGGCGGTGGGGTTTGCCCGGCTGCTGGTGGTGCTGGAGAACAAGCCGCGCGAAAGCCGGATCGTGTCCGACCTGATGGCCGGGGTGATCTATGTCGCGACCGCCCTGGCGGTGATCGACTTCGCCTTCGCAGTGCCGATCCGCGGCCTGCTTGCGACCTCCGGGGTGATCGCCATCGTGCTCGGCCTTGCCCTCCAGAGCACGCTCTCGGACGTGTTCTCCGGCATCGCCGTCGGGCTGGAGCGGCCTTACAAGCCCGGCGACCTGCTCTGGGTGGAGGGCGGGATCGAAGGCCACGTCATCCAGGTGAACTGGCGCGCGACGCAGATCGCCACTCCGCACAACAACACCGCCGTGGTGCCCAACAGCATCATGGCCAAGTCCAGGCTGATCAACCGGTCCGCACCCTCGGAGATCCGCGGCGACACCGTCACCGTGGCGCTCGACTCGGGGATCGTGCCCGACCGATGCATCGCGGCACTCACCACCGCGACCATCGCCTGCCGGGTCATGCTCCCGGAGCCGGCGCCGAGCATCGGCTGCACCGGGCTGCGCGGCGACGGCGCGACCTACGAGATCGGCTTCTCCGTCGCCTCGAGCAAGCTGCTGACCGCGGCGCGCAACGAGTTGTTCGTGCAGATCCACCGCCACCTGCACCATTCCGGCATCAACTTCGCGATCGCCGGGATTGCGCCGCCTCCTGCGCCCGCGGCTCCGACCACCACCCAGCTGCTGGCGCAGTCGGAGTTGTTCGGATTGATCGCGGCTGGCGACCGGGACCTGCTCGCCACCCATTTCGTGATCCAGTCGCTGGCCGCCGGCGAGACCCTGATCCGCGAAGGCGAGCAGCCCGAATCGCTGTTCCTGCTGGCGTCGGGCGTGGTGGAGATCACCCGCGCCGAGCAGGGGGGGCCGCATGTCGTCTACCGGCTGAGCCCGGGCGAAAGTCTCGGCGCCATCGGGCTGATCACCGGCGCACCCTACATGGCAACGGCGATCGCGCTCACCCATGTGGTCGTGCACCGGCTGGCCAAGAACGACATCGCCGCCGCGATCAGGATCAGTCCCGAGCTGGCGGTGGGCCTGGAAGCGCTTGCCACGCGCGGCCAGGAGCGGATCCGCCAGGAGGCCGCGGCGCGCGAGGACGCCGAGCTCGAGCATCCCGAGCTGTTTCTGGGCCGGTTGCGCAGCTTCCTGCGGCGGCTGAGCGGCTGACCCGCGCCACCGGGAGCGTGAAACCTCGCTGGACAGATGATAGCGCACGTTACTATAACGCGCAAATGCACGATGGCGGGCTCAATCTCCAGCTGCTGATCGATCTTGCCCGCCTGCTCCGCACCGAGGCGGACCGGCGTGCCCGCGGCTTCGGCATGACCCGGGCGCAGTGGGCGATCCTGAACCGCGTTTCGCAAACCCCCGGCCTGTCGCAGCGCGAGCTTGCCGAGATCATCGAGGTCGAGCCGATCACCGTCGCCCGGCTGGTGGACCGGCTGGAGGCGCTCGGCCTGGTTGAACGCCGGGCGGTGCCGGCGGACCGCAGGATCTGGCGGCTGCACCTGCGCGAGGCCGCGGCACCGGTGCTGGCGCAGCTCGAAATCCAGATAAGGCAGATCGAAGGCATGGTCACGGCCGGGATCGATCCTGTTCTGCTGCGGGATGCGTCGTCCGCACTGGGCCGGATGAAGAACAACCTGTGGGCCTGCCGGCGCGGCGAGGCGGGAGCCGACGATCTCAGGGCATCCGCCTGATGTCGCAGGCCGCCGGGATCGAGCGGGTCGCCAGGGCGGGCGAGCAGCGATCAAGCAGCGCCAGGCGGCGCGCACGGCCGCTGCTGATGCTGGCAGGCACGCTTGCGATGCTGCTGCTGGCGCTCGGCTGGTGGGTTCGCGCCGGCCGCTGGGTGTCGGTGGACGATGCCACCATCCAAGCGGCCAAGCTCGTTGTTGCCACCGACGTGTCGGGCATCGTGGCCAAGGTATCGGTGCATGAGGGCCAGGTGGTTCACACCGGCGACGTTTTGTTTTCATTGGATCCGCGGCCGTTCCGGTTTGCGGTCGAGGGGGCGGAAGCCGATCTGGCGCAAAGCGTGCTGACGATCGACGCGATGAAGCGCGACGAGCAGCGCTTGATCTATGAGATGCAGGTGCGCGAGGCGCAGGTGCAGGGTGACCGCGCGACCTATGCGCGGATCGCGCCCCTAGTGCCGGGAGGTGCCGCCGCGCGCGGCGAGGCCGACGATGCCCGCTTCAAGCTCGCCGCCGACCAGCAGGAGGTAGACGCGCTGCGGGTGCAGGCGCAGGTGCAGCTTGCCAGACTAGGCGGCAAGCTGAACATCGATCCCACCCAGCTGCCCGCCTACCGGAGCGTGCAGGCGCGCCTCGACGAGGCCCGGCGCGAGCTCGACCACACCGTCGTGCACGCCCCGTTCGACGGCATCGTCACGCAGGTCGACCAGCTTCAGCCCGGGCAGTATCTCGCCGCCTCCAGCGCCGCCATGGGGCTGGTATCGACCGACCTGGTCTGGGCGGAAGGCAATCCCAAGGAAACCGAGCTCACCTGGGTGAAGCCCGGCGACCCGGCCGAGGTGACCGTCGACACCTATCCCGGCCGCAGCTTCGCGGGGCGGGTCGAAAGCATCGCGCCGGTCACCGGCTCGGAATTCTCGTTGCTGCCGGCGCAGAACACCACCGGCAACTGGGTGAAGGTAACCCAGCGCATCCCGGTGCGGGTGCATCTGGAACACCGGCCCGGCGATCCGCCGCTGCGCTCCGGCATGAGCATCGACATCAGCATCGACACCGGTCATGTGCGCCACCTGCGCGACCTGTTCTGATCCGGCATCTTGAGCGCCGCATCCTCCGGCGCGCCGGTGCCGCGGCGCGCGGTGCTCGCCACGTGCGCGGTGCTCGCGACCCTGATGCAGTCGCTCGACACCACCATCGCCAACGTCGCACTGCCCTACATGCAGGGATCGCTTTCCGCCAGCCAGGACCAGATCAACTGGGTGCTGACCAGCTACATCGTCGCCGCCGCGATCATGACGACGCCGACCGGGTGGCTCAGCGATCGCCTTGGCCGCCGCCGCTTCTTTGTTATAGCGATCGTCGGGTTCACCGCAGCCTCGGTGTTGTGCGGGCTCGCGCAGACCCTGCCGCAGATGGTGCTGTTCCGGCTGCTGCAGGGCGTGTTCGGCGCGTTCCTGGTGCCGATGTCGCAGTCGCTGATGTTCGAGCTGTTCCCGGCCGAGCAGCGCGGGCAGGCGATGGCGCTCTGGGGAGTCGGGGTGATGATCGGGCCGGTGATCGGCCCGGCGCTCGGCGGCTGGCTGACCGAACAATACAACTGGCGCTGGGTGTTCTATATCAACCTGCCCGTGGGCATCGTCGCAGCACTCGGCATGCTGATCTTCCTGCCCGAGCGGGCCCGGCCGACCGCGCGCTTCGACTGGACCGGGTTCGGCCTGCTCGGTCTCGCCCTGGGCAGCTTCCAGATCATGCTGGATCGCGGGCAGCAGCTCGACTGGCTGGGGTCGAGCGAGATCATCACCGAGGCCTGCCTGGCGGGGCTCGCGGCCTTCTGCTTCCTGGTCCACCTGGCGCTGTTTGAAACGCCGCTGGTCGCCCCCCGCTTGTTCCGCGACATCAACTTCCTGGTCGGCATGCTGTTCATCTTCGTGGTGGGCGTGGTGCTGTATTCCAGCCTGGCATTGTTGACGCCGTACCTGCAGACGCTGATGGGCTACCCGGTGCTGACCGCGGGCACGCTGATGGGCACGCGCGGCATCGGCACCATGGGCGGCATGCTGGCGACCGGACGGCTGCTTGGCCGCGTGGATGCGCGCCTGCTGATCTTTGTGGGATTCGTGGTGCTGATCGGCTCGCTCGACATGATGATCGGCTTCTCTCCGGACATGTCCGCCGGCACCATCGTGGTCAGCGGCCTGCTGCAAGGTGTTGCTACCGGCATCATCTTCACCACCTCCTCGACCACCACCTTCGCCACCTTGCCGGCGGAGCTCCGCACCCAGGGCACCGCGCTCTACAGCCTGCTTCGCAACATCGGCAGCGCGATCGGCATCTCGATCACCGGCGCGCTGCTGCAACGCAATATCCAGATCAATCACGCCTCCATCACCGCCCTGGTGACGCCGTTCAACCGGATGCTCGGACAGGCCGGCATCGCCCGGTTCTGGAACCCGCTGCGCGGCGCCGGCGCGACGTCGCTGGACGCCGAGGTCAACCGGCAGGCCGCGACGATCGCCTATTCGGACGATTTCAAGCTGATGCTGATCCTTGCGGTGATCGCCGTGCCGATGGTGTTCCTGCTGAGAGCGCCGCAGCCCAGCAGGCCCCAACTGCGCGCGGGAGCGGAGTGACCGGCTCCCACGCGCACTCCGGCCGTGCGCGCATCAGCGTGCGGTGGTGTCCGGCGCCCAATACAGCAGCCGTTTCAGCAGCCGGTCGACCCCCACCCACAGCAGCACGGTCATCACCGCCAGCACGAACATCGCCGCGAACATCACGTCGGTCTCGATGCGCGCATTGGCGTTGAGCATCACGTAACCGAGGCCGGCCGAGGCGCCCACCCACTCGCCGATCACCGCGCCGATCGGCGCGATCGCGGTGGCGACGCGCAGGCCGGAGCCGAACGCCGGCAGCGCCGCCGGCAGGCGCACATGGCGGAGGATCCGCAGCGGCGAAGCATTCATTGTGCGTGCGAGATCGAGCAGGCCCGGATCGGTGCGCCGCAGCCCGTCCGAGAACGCCGCCGTCACCGGGAAAAAGATCACCAGCACGGCCATCACCACCTTCGACGCCATGCCGAAGCCGAACCAGAGCACCAGCAGGGGCGCAAGCGCGAACACCGGCACGGCCTGGCTCAGCAGCAGCAGCGGCATCAGCCAGCGCTGCAGCACCGGCGAGAACACCATGCTGAGCGCGCAGCCGGCGCCGAGCAGGGTGCCGATGACCAGCCCCAGCGCCGTTTCGGTAAAGGTGGTGAGGGTGCTCCACAGCAGCAGGGTGCGCTGCTGCCAGAGCGCCGCCGCCACCGATTGCGGTGCGGGCAGCAGGTAGGCCGGGATGCCGCTGATTCGGCTGAACGCCCACCACGCCAGAAGCAGCCCGGCGAGGGTGACAACCGGACGGGCGCCGGAAAGCCGGCTCATGGCAACGTCATGCGGCCGGCAAGGTGGCCGGCCTTCCCCGCGACGGCAAGGTTGCGTTGCGCGGCTGATCGGGCCTGACTAAACCTTGTTCAATCATGCCACCCACCCTTCCTGCGGTTCTCATCCTTCCCGGGGCTCGCATCCTTTCTGGGGATCCACCGACACGCAAGCTGCGCGCTCGGTTGCAGCCGGCGCGCCCTGCAGCCCGGCCGGCGGCATCGTAGATGGCGACGGATTTCGCGATCGGCCCGGCCCGACTGAAAGATGCCGCGGCGATGGCCGCGGTGCATGTGGAGGTGTGGCGCAACGCCTATCCGGGCATGCTGCCGGACCACAGCCTGATCGGACTGTCGCACCGCCGCCTCACCCGCTACTACGCGGCGGCGATCACCCGTGGCCGCGGCGCCTTGG
>CAXUNX010000067.1:0-15981 GCA_964252545.1 uncultured Acetobacteraceae bacterium
CGAGGAACTCGAAGGCCTCGACATGACCCTGCACGGCGAACGTATCAATAGCTGAGGATCACAGCCAGGCTCCGGCGGACGCACAAACGGTGCCGAGCCGGAGCCGGCTGACGGGCGGCGCCTGCCGCAAACCCGGTTCGGCCTCAGGGCAGGATCCGCTGGCGCCTGAAGCTGTCGAGGGCTGCAAGCAGCGAGTCCGTCGACGGCATCCTCTCGTGGAAGCCGGCACGCTGGATCTTGCCGAGGTCGGAGATCACGTCGGTTTCGGTGTGGAAGATGAAGTCCCCGAACGCCCAGCCGACCAGTTTGCCGAGATCCGGCTCGATCAACCCGTGCTGTTCGGCGATCCGGCGCCATACCGGTTCCTTGTCGGCCATGTGCCTGGCAAGCGTCAGTGGAATCGGAGATGCTGTGGGCAGACCCTGATGGGCTGCGACGTCGGCCCACATCCGCTCCCAACGGAACACGTCGCCGTTGGTGATGTTGAACGCCTCGCCGCCCGCCTGGGGAGCCGAGGCCGCCCACAGGCTGGCACGCGCGAGCAGGCCGGCATCGGTGAACTGCACGAGCTGGCCGAACGCCCGGTCGGTGCCGGGAAAGCGCAACGGCACCCCGAGTGCCCGCGAGATCGCCGCGAACACGCCGATCACCAGCGCGATGTTCATCGGGTTGCCATGGACGTCGCCCACCACCACGTCCGGCCGCAGCGCCACGTAGTCCCAGGGCTGGCCGGCCGAACGCGCGCGCAGCTCGGCTTCCTGCGCCAGGTAAAGGTTCGGCGGCATGTGGATGGGATCGGCCTCGCGCGCCGGGGTCGGTACGACCGCGCCGAGATGGATGCCGTAGATCTTGAAGCCCTGGTAGATCACCACACGACGCAGCGGCGCTCCCGCCTCGTGCAGACCGTCCAGCAGGTTGCCGAGCATCGCGGCGTTGCGCGCAGCCTCGGTCGCGAGATCCGCATCCGGCGACAGCGACGCATAGAACACGTGGGTGGTGTCGGCGGCTTCGCGAAGCCGTGCGATGGCTGCCGGCCGGTCGACAAGGTCGACCGCGAGCGACTCGAAGCCGGCAGTGGCGCGGCGGCCGAGGCTGCGCACCCGCCAACCGCCTCGTTGCAGCTCGTGCGCCACCGCATTGCCGATGATGCCACCGGCGCCGGCAACCAGCGCTACCCTTTGGTTCTCATCCGCTGGCATGAACTGCCTCCGTATCCCGGTGTCAGAGTGGCCGGCGTGTCGAGCCAACGCCGCACCCGGCGCGAAGATCAATCCTTCGGGTGCGGCTCGCCTTGGCTTTGCTTGCGCGCTCCGCCGGCGAACGGCACCAGACTCGAGAAGCTGTTCTCGATGAAGTCGCCTCCGGCATAGCCGGCCGCGGCAATCCCGATCAGGATGTGCAGGTTGGCGGGATCAAAGCGGGTAAGCCGGTCCAGCCCGATGCCGACGCCGGCGAGATCGCCTGCGATGAAGCCGATCACCAGGCTGACCGCGAAATAGGTGCCATCGAAGCGGGTGTCGGGTGCCGTCGCCAGCGCGTTCCTGAAGCCCAGCGTCGCCCGGATGCCCTGGCCAAGCAGTCCCACCAGCCCGCACAGCAGCAGCGTCACCAGGATGTCCGCGCTGCTTTCCGTTGAACCGCCGCCCGCCAACACGATGTGTTCTTCCATTCCCGATTGATGAGAACATAACGGGAACAGGTCTGGCAGACAGCTCAGGAATCCGTGAACTGAAGCTGTGCCAGACGTGCATACAGGCCGTCCTGCCGCATCAGCTCCGCATGGGTGCCGGTGTCCACGATGCATCCCTGCTCGAGCACGATGATGCGATCGGCGCGTCGGACGGTCGCCAGCCGGTGCGCCACCACCAGGGTGGTGCGGCTGCGTGCGAGCAGGCTCAGCGCATGCTGCACGGCGCGCTCGGACTCCGCGTCGAGCGCGCTGGTGGCCTCGTCGAGCAGCAGGATCGGGGCGTTGCGCAGCACCGCCCGGGCGATGGCGATGCGCTGGCGCTGGCCGCCGGAAAGCCGCACGCCCTTCTCGCCCAGGAAGCTGTCATAGCCCTGCGGCAGGTCGTCGAGGAAGTCGGCGGCGGCGGCCTCTGCTGCCGCGCGCACCTCGGCATCGCTCGCCTCCGGCCGGCCGTAGCGGATGTTCTCGCGCGCCGTGGTGCTGAAGATCACCGGATCCTGCGACACCAGCCCGACCCGGCGCCGGAGTTCGCGGGGATCCACCGTTCGGATGTCGGTGCCGTCGATGCGCACCCGGCCGCGATCAGGATCGTGGAAGCGCAGCATCAGCTGGAACAGCGTGCTCTTGCCGGCGCCGGACGGCCCGACCAGGGCGGCGAACTCGCCTGGCTCGACCGTCAGGCTGATCCCCTTGAGTGCTGCTGTGGCCGGGCGCGTGGGATAATGGAAGGTCACCGCGTCGAACTCGATCCGTCCACCCGATGATGCCGTCGGAGACTCGGCGAAACGCCTGGCCTCCGCCGGTGCGGTGATGCCGGGTTGCTCCTGCAGCAGTTCGCCGATGCGCTCCGCGGCACCGGCGGCACGCTGCATCTCGCCCCAGAGCTCGCTCATCGCAGCGCCGGAGCTTGCCAGCAGGATCGCGTAGAACACGAAGGCGGACAGATCGCCGCCGCTCAACCGGCCGAGGATGACGTCGCGTCCGCCGATCCACAGGCTGAGGGTGATCGCGCCGAATCCGAGCAGGATCACGCACAGCAGCTGGATCGCCCGGGTCCGTACGCGCTGCACCGCGGTCGAGACGGATTGCTCCACCAGATCCGCAAAGCGGACGCGGTCGGTCGCCTCGTGGGTAAAGGCCTGCACCGTGCGCAGGGAGGTCACGGTTTCCTCGGCATAGGTGCTGAGGTCGCCGACCCGGTCCTGGGCGCGCCGGGACAGCCGCTTCTCGCGCCGGCCGAACAGGATCACCGGCGCCAGCACCAGGGGCACCACCAGCACGATGATCAAAGCGAGCTTGGCGCTGGTGATCACCAGCATCACGAACGCGCCGACCAGTGTCAGCAGGTTGCGCACCCAAAGCGAGATCGCCGATCCGGTCAGCGCCTGCAGCACCGACACGTCCGCGGTCAGACGGGCGATGATGTCGCCGGTGCGCGCGGTCTCGAAGAAGTCCGGAGACAGCGACAGGATCTTGTTGAACACGTCACGGCGCATGTCGGCGGCGATCCGCTCGCCGAGCCACGAGACCACGAAGAACCTCGTCGCGGTGGCCAGGGCGAGCGCCGCCACGATCGCCGCCATCGCTAGCGCCGTCTGGTTGAGCCGGGCGAGGCTGTGGGTGCCGAAGCCGTCGTCGATCAGGCGCCGCACACCCTGGCCCAGCCCGAGCACCAGCCCGGATGCGGTGAGCAGGGCAATGCTGGCGGCCAGCACCTGCCAGCCACGCGGACGCAGATAGAAAAGCAGCAGCCGAAGCGCTCGGACCTGCGGCCGACGGCCGCTGGGTGGAGCGGCCTTGCTCACACGGCCGAGAAGCGATGGGTCGCGATCAGCGAGGCGGTTTCCGCCTCCCGTTCGCAGGCGACCACGCCAACCAGCCTGTCGCCGAGGTTCAGCCGCGCGAGGAACTCGCCCCCGTCAAGATCGCCGTCGATGTCCACCCGGTCGAAATCCTTTGGATGACCGAGGTACTCGTAGCGCTTGCCGTAATGATAGGTCCAGAAGAACGGTGTCTGGACGGCTTGCGTCGGCTGGTCGAGCATGCCTGCGGCGGCGATGCGGGCGAGCTGCTGGGCGACGCGCCAATGTTCGACCCGCAATCCTGCCCCGCCGCCGAACGGAAAGCGCGCCGCATCGCCGGCGGCAAAAACCCCGTCCGCGGCGCGCATCGAGGAATCCACGAGGATCCCGCCATCCTCGGTCCGTTCGAGCGAGCCAGCGAAGCCGGTCGCGGGCGTGATGCCGAGGCCCGCCAGGATCAGGCCAGCCGGCACCGAGCGGCCGTCATCCAGGATCACCCCGCTCGCGGCGTGCTGCCCTTCGATCCGCTCGACCTTGCGGCCGCAGATCCAGCGCACCCCATGCTTTTCGTGCAGTCGCCGGAACATGGTGCCGATGGCGGTGCCGAACTGGGCCTCGAACGGGATCTCCTGCGGCGAGATCACGGTGACCGCGAGGCCTTGTTCACGCAGCGCCGATGCCGCCTCCAGGCCGATGAAGCTGCCGCCAACAATGACCACGGGCATGGTCTTGTCCGGCAACGCCGCCAGGATCGACGCTGCATCTTCGCGGGATCGCAGCACGTGCACCCCGCGCAGGTCCGATCCCGGCACTTCCAGCCGGCGGGGGGCGCCCCCCGTGGCGATCAGCACGCGGTCAAAGCCGAGCGTGCCTCCGCTCCTGAGCGACACTTGCCGTGACGAGCGGTCGAGCCCCACCGCCTCGTCATGCAGGTGTTCGATGCGCTGTTCCTTGAAGAAGCCTGGCTCGCGCAGGGGAGGCGCCTGGTCGGGCGGCATGGCGCCTTGCAGCACGAACTTGCTGAGCGCGGTGCGGTCATAGGGCGCGCCGGGTTCCATGCCGAGCAGGATTACCCGTCCGGAAAATCCGAACTCGCGCAGCGCGCAGGCAGCGGCGGTGCCTGCGGCGCCGGCACCCAAGATCAGCATGGTGCGCGTGTCCGGGGCGACCGGAGGCGCTTGCGGCACGGCTCCTGATGTCGTCTCAAGCGGCGACGGCCCAGGCGACAAAGGCACAGGTGACAACGGCTCTGGCGACAACGGCTCTGGCGGCAATGGTTCCGGCGACACCAGCACCAGGCCGCCCTCGATGGTGACCGGGTAGCGCGTCAGTCCCTGCAGTGCCGGGGGTTCCAGCAAGCCGCCGTCGGACACACGGAAATTCGCCTTGTGCCAGGGACAGATGATGCGGCCATCGCAAAATGCGCCTTCTCCGAGCGGGGCACCTGCATGCGGGCACTCGGCGCCGAACGCGACAACCCCGTCGCCGTGGCGCAGAACCAGGATCTTGGTGTCGCCGATTTGTGCCGTGACCGGCTGGACCAGGCTCGCAAGCGTTGCGACCGGATGCATGCTGTGCTCCTGCTGTGATCAAAGGAGTGATTCTGATGCGAATGTTTCAGCCGTGGAAGCCGATGGTGGCCTGCCTGGTCGTGGGCGGCATATTGGG
This sequence comes from uncultured Acetobacteraceae bacterium, assembly GCA_964252545.1. GTDB lineage: Bacteria > Pseudomonadota > Alphaproteobacteria > Acetobacterales > Acetobacteraceae > Lichenicoccus. Next base: position 5,161 of record CAXUNX010000067.1, read on the forward strand.
GGTGGCAGCATACCCCGCACAGGCCCAGATCCTCGACCGCCTAAAGGGAGCCGCAGGAATGGGGCAGGGTGCTGATGCTCCACAAGCACACAGCTCCGGCGGCGGATTAGGCGGCACGCTCGGCGGTGCGATGGGGGGGATGGGCGGCGGCATGCCCTCGGTCGGCAGCGCGAGCGGCGGCAATCTTGCCGGGGTGCTGCAATACTGCATACGCAACAACTATCTTGGCGGCGGCGGTGCTTCAACCACGGAAAGCGGCCTGCTCGGTAAGCTGGGCGGCGGCACGTCCCGGTCCAGCCAGTTCGAATCCGGCGATCGTGGCGAACTGCAGACGGGGCAGGGAAGTACGTTCAGCCTGGGAGGCGGCGGCTTGAAGAGCAAGATCACGCAGAAGGTATGTGACCAGGTCCTCAAGCACGCGCGATCGATGATCTAGGATCAACGGTCCGGCAGGGGCAAGACCGGCGTGCTAGACGCCGGCCTTTTCGCCCGCTTCGGTAAGCTCCATGAAGCGCTGCGTCGTGGATACGATGCGTTGTCCGATCCAGTCTGCCATCGCCTGCTCCTCGGCCAACGACTGGCGCAAAGGTGCCACGGAGGCGGTGTCGCCGATCTTTTCCGCCATCGCAATGAGGCTGGTATAGGCGGCGATTTCCTGATGCTCGAAGGCGAAGTTCGCGAACGTGTTCTTCAGGATCTCGTCGGACGCCGGCGCGTGCAGTGCTGCGGCGACGTTGCCCATCACGCTGCTGACCGCATTCTTGGCCGTGGAAGGCGAGGTGCTGTGGCGATCCAGGATCGCTGACAGCCGATCCGCCTGGTTTTTCGACTCGACGTTATGCTCGCGTAGCCGTGCGGCCATTTCCGGGTACTTGTCCAGCCGTTCGAGCTGGCGCTGGGTGAGTTCGATCGCGCTCGTCTCGAGTGCGTGCATGTTGCGCAGTCCGGTATGATAAACATCATGCACGGCGCTGTCGGGAAGGTTTGCGTCCACCTGTGGTCTCCTGGCTTGACGGTGCCACTCCTACGCAGCCTTGCGGTCGAGGTTCACACGTTGTTCCAGGGCAGTCCGGCGCGAAGCAACACGTTTGCTCGACCGTGGCGGCGGGATGGCGTCGCGGCGCTCGACGCGACCAGCGGCATCACGGGGTGATTTCAATTGGTCGGATGCTGCTTTAGCGTCAGCGGCGCACCTGAATGGAAGAACCTGGACGATGGCGCGGCTGCGCGGCGTGTTCGCAATCCCACTTGTTGCCGCCATGCTCGCCGGCGCCCTGTCTCCCGGACGCGCGGCCGATCCGGGAGCACCGGCCACGCCGGTGCAGACGGTGATCGACCATTACCATGCCGTTGCCGTTCGCGATCCCTATCGCTGGCTCGAGGACGGCGCCAGCACGCGGGTGCAGGACTGGTCGGCCGCCCAGAACCGCAGGACGCGCGCCTATCTCGACGGGCTTGCGATCCGCGGCAGGCTGCATGACCGGCTCATGGCGGCAGCACAGCGCACCTCGCCATCCTATCACCAGCTGACCGTGGCCGGCGGTCGGCTGTTCTCGCTCACCGTGCAGCCCCCGAAGCAGCAGCCGATGGTCACCGTTATGCCGCTCTCGGCCGATCCCGCGGAGGCGCGCGCGGTAGTCGATCCGAACGTGCTCGATCCGAGCGGCCAGACCGCGATCGACTGGTTCGTGCCTTCGCCGGACGGCAGCAAGGTCGCGGTGTCGCTTTCGACCAACGGCAGCGAGGACGGCTCGGTGCACGTATTCGAAGTGGCGACCGGCAGGCAGGTGGGGGAGGTGGTGCCGCGCGTGCAATACCCCACCGCTGGCGGCAGCCTGGCCTGGAAGGCCGACAGCTCGGGATTCTGGTATACCCGCTATCCCGGCCAGGAGCGGCCGGCCGCGGATCGTCACTTCTTCCAGCAGGTCTACTACCACGTGCTCGGCAGCGATCCGTCCGGCGACTCCTATGTGCTCGGCCGCGATTTCCCGCGCATCGCCGAGGTGGCGCTTGATGCCCGCCAGAACCCGCACGCGGTTCTCATCTCGGTGGCGGACGGCGATGGCGGCAGCTTCGAGCAGTACGTGATCGGCGCGGATGGCCGCATCACCCAGGTGACGCATTTCGCCGACGAGGTGGTGGCGGGCTCGATCGGCCCGGACAACATGCTCTATCTGCTTTCCAAGAAGCAGGCGCCACGCGGCAGGATCCTGGTTCTGCCGCTTTCGGATCTCGATCTTGCGCATGCCAGGGTGCTGATCCCGCAAGGCAGCGGCGCCATCGAGGGAGGCGGCGAGTTCGGCGGGGTGGCGGTGGTGGTGACCCGCACCGCGCTCTACCTGCGCGAGCTGGTCGGCGGTCCCTCGCAGGTCGCGATCTTCTCGCATGACGGGGTGCCCAAGGGCCAGATCGCGCTGCCGCCGGTGGCGGGCGTCGACGCGATCGAGCCTACCGGGGATGGCCGCCTGCTCTACGGCTTCCAGACATACCTGCAGCCCTACCGGGTCGATTCCTACGACGAGGCCACGGGCCGAAGCACGCCTACCCGGCTGGCCGAGACAAGCCCGGTCAAGTTCGATGACGCCGAGGTGGTGCGGGCGTTCGCGGTGTCGCGGGACGGCACCAGGGTGCCGGTCAACATCATCCGCCGTCGCGACAGCAGGGCCGACGGCAAGCGTCCGACTCTGCTCTACGGCTATGGCGGATACGGTGTCTCGATGACGCCGCGGTTCGCAGGCGAGATGACCCGGCTCTGGCTCGACGCGGGCGGCGTTTGGGCGATTGCCAACCTCCGCGGCGGCAGCGAATACGGCGAGGACTGGCACCGCGAGGGCGCGCTCACGCACAAGCAGCACGTGTTCGACGACTTCCTTGCCGCCGGCCGGTTGCTGATCACCCAGCGGATCACCAGCCCCGCCCATCTCGCCATCCTCGGCGGCAGCAATGGTGGCCTGCTGATGGGGGCCGCGCTGACGCAGGCGCCGTCGATGTTCCGTGCGGTGGTGTCGCTGGTCGGCATCTACGACATGATGCGGATCGAGCTCGATCCGAACGGCGCCTTCAACGTCACCGAGTTCGGCACCGTCAAGGATGCCGCGCAGTTCAGGGCGATGCTCGCCTATTCGCCCTACCAGCATGTGGTGGATGGCGTGCGGTATCCCGCGGTGTTCATGGCGACCGGCACCCATGACGGCCGGGTCAATCCGGCGCAGTCGCGCAAGATGATCGCCCGCCTGCAGGCCGCAACCGCCTCGTCGCAGCCGATCTACCTCTCGATCAGCGACAAGGCCGGACACGGCATCGGCAGTGCGCTCAGCGTCCGGGTCGACCAGCAGTCCGATTATATGGCATTCCTGTTCAACCAGCTCGGCATGCGCCTGCCGCGGGAAGGCACCTGATCGGCGGGAGCGCGTCATGGCTCAGATGGCAAAGGCGCGCGGCTCGAAGCCGGTCCATGTTGGCATCGGCGGCTGGACCTATGCTCCCTGGCGGGACAATTTCTATCCGCGCGGATTGAAGCAGGCCGACGAGCTCGCCTTTGCCGCGGCCCGGCTCGGATCGATCGAGATCAACGCCACCTTTTATCGAACGCAGACACCGGCGAGCTTCAGCGCCTGGGCGGCGGCGACCCCGCCGGGCTTCGTGTTCTCGGTCAAGGCTGCGCGTGCCGCGGCGCAACGCACCGACCCGGAGGCGGCAGCGCCCGCGATCGAGCGGTTTCTTGGCTCCGGCCTTGCCGAGCTTGGGGAACGGCTCGGGCCGATCCTGTGGCAGTTTCCACGCACGCGCCGGTTCGATGGGGATGCGGTGTCCCGGTTCCTGGATCTCTTGCCGTCCGCCCGCGACGGGGTGGTGCTGCGTCACGCGCTCGAGGCGAGCCATCCGAGCTTCGCGACGCCGCAGGCCACCGAGCTGCTGCGCGCCCGCGAGGTGGCGCTGGTGATCGTCGACAGCGAGAAGGTGAGCCCCGAGCCGCCGGCTGATCCGCCGCTTACCGCCGGCTTCGTTTATCTGCGGTTGCAGCGCAGCGTCGACGAACAGCCGCTCGGCTATAGCGAGGCGGCACTCGACGGCTGGGCTGAGCGGATCCGTCACTGGTCTTCGAGCCGGCCGGTGTTCGCCTATGTCATCGCAGGCGCCAAGCACCGGGCGCCGGCGGCGGCGATGGCGCTGGCCGCGCGCACCAGCTGAGCCATCGCCGCATCTTGCAGAACCGGGATTGTACCCCTTACTAACAACCGTTCGGCCGAGTTCTGGTCGGAGAATGACGTTCTCAGGGCGGGGTGCAACTCCCCACCGGCGGTATTTGCGTCCGGCGCCACAAGTGGCGGCGATGCATCAGCCCGCGAGCGCTCGCCGATGGCGAGGTCAGCAGATCCGGTGCGATCCCGGAGCCGACGGTATAGTCCGGATGGGAGAGAACGACAGCTGTGCCGGACGGCCAGGCCTGGCCGGTCGGCAGATGGCTGCCCGCGCCCTGAGTGCGTCCGTAAGGACGAGCGATGCTGTTGGCGGGTGCCGAAACGTTGGACGAAGATGCAACACAGGGCTCTGCGATCGAGCGCGGCTTCCGGGCGGCGATCGCCGTGGCCGCTGGTTTCATCGGCGCCACCGCCCCGAACCCGCCGGTCGGGTGTGCCATACTCGACAACCAGGACAACATCCTTGCGGTAGCGGCCCATCCCCGCGCCGGCGAGCCGCACGCCGAGGCGATGGCGCTGCGCACCTGCCGAGACCAGGGTCTGCTGGCGCGTGCGGCGACCATGATCGTCACGCTGGAGCCCTGCAACCATGTCGGCCGCACCGGTCCGTGCACCGAGGCGATCCTGGCCAGCCCGATCCGCACGGTGTGGATCGGCGCTCCTGATCCCAACCCGCGCGTGGCTGGCGGCGGCGAACAGCGGCTGCGCGAGGCGGGCCTTGCGGTGCATCGGCTTCCATCGGCGAGCGCACTGGCGCTCGATTGCGCGGCGCTGATCGCGCCGTTCAATCGGCTGGTCCGCGGCGGACGGCCCTGGCTCACCGTCAAGCAGGCGCTCGACCCGTCCGGCAGCATGATCCCTCAGGCGGGCGCAAAAACCTTCACCGGCCCCCAGGCGCTACTTCTGGCGCATCGGCTCCGCCGGGCGACCGATGCGATCGTCACCGGCATGGGCACGGTTCTCGCCGATGCCCCGCATTTCACCGTCCGCCACGTGCCGGACCATCCCGGGCGAAGCCGCCTGCTCGCTGTGCTGAGTCACGGCCGGGCCCTGCCTGAAACCTACCGGCGAGAGGCGGAGACGCGCGGCTTCAGGTTGCGGGTCGCTTCCGATCTATCCTCCCTGCCGGCGCTGCTGGCCGGCGAAGGCGTGCTGTGGGCGATGATCGAGGCTGGGCCGCGTCTGCTCGCTTCCCTCGACCGCGCGGATCTTTGGGACGACTGGCTGACCATCCATCACGACCGCCAGGGTGAGGATCGAGTAACGCTGCGGACCCGGCAGGCCGTCTCGCCACTTCGGCTGATCGAGGGGGCCACCCGTCTGGAAAGGGATACGGTATGTTCTCCGGCATCATAGAAAGGCTCGGCCGCGTGCGTGCGGTCGAACCCAGCGCCCGGGCGGCAGCCGGCGGGGCGATCGGGCTGGTCGTCGACACCGGCTTTGCGGATCTGTCGCCGGGCGAGAGTGTTGCGGTGAACGGCGTTTGCCTCACCGTCACCCAGCCTGATCCCTCCGGCGGCACGTTCTTCTTCGTCAGTCCGGAGACGATGCAGCGCACCAGCCTCGGGGCATTGCAAGAAGGCGGCCGCGTCAACCTGGAACGGGCGGTGACGCCCTCGACCCGGTTGTCCGGCCACATCGTGCAGGGCCATGTCGACGGCACCGCTTTGCTGGCCTCGGTGGAGGCGCGGGGCGATGCGTGGCTGCTGCTGCTCGACCTGCCGGACTCGCTTCGCCGCTACTGCGTCGAGAAGGGCTCAATCACCCTGGACGGCATCAGCCTGACCATCAACGCGCTCCCGCCATCGGCGGCTGCAGGCCGGTTCATGGTGTCGCTGATGATCATCCCGCACACCTGGGAGAATACCAACCTCGGCACGCTCGCCCCGGGCGCGTCGCTCAACGTCGAGGTCGACGTGATTGCCAAGTACGTGGAGCAGCTATGTCAGCGTTCGAATTGAGCCATGCCGCCAGCGCCTTCAGCGAGGCGATCGATGCGCTGCGCGCCGGGCGGATGGTCATCATGGTTGATGACGAGGATCGCGAGAACGAGGGCGACGTGGTGCTGGCCGCCGAGCATGTCACGCCCGAGGCGATCAACTTCCTGGTCACCCACGCCCGCGGTCTGGTGTGCCTGGCGCTCGAGGCCTCCCAGCTCGACCGCCTGCAGCTTCCGATGATGGTGCGCAACAACACTGCCCCACGCGGCACTGCGTTCACGGTCTCGATCGAGGCCCGGCACGGGGTCGGCACCGGCATCTCGGCGCACGACCGCGCACGCACCATCCAGGTTGCGAGTGCCGCCGAGGCACAACCGGAGGATCTCGTCTCCCCCGGTCACGTGTTTCCGCTCCGGGCGGCGCCAGGCGGGGTGCTGGCGCGGGCAGGCCATACCGAAGGCTCCCTCGACATCCTGCGGCTGGCCGGGCTGCGGCCGGCGGCGGTGATCTGCGAGGTGATGAGCGCGGACGGCACGATGGCCAGGCTGGAAGAACTGCGCGTGTTCGCTGCCCGCCATGGATTGCCGATCGTCTCGATCGCCGAGCTGGTGCGCCACCGCCTCGCCGTCGCCGCGTCCAATACCAGCGGGGCGATCGTCGATGTTCCGGAAACCCTGCTCCCGGTGGGCAGCGCCCGGCTTCCCAGCGTGTTTGGCCATGCGGGGGACTTCACCGTGCACGCCTTTCGCGATCCACGCGACGGGTTGGAGCATCTCGCGATCGTCAAGGGCGAGCCGGCCGCGGCACCTGGCGCCGCGACGCGTCCGCTGGTCCGCCTGCATTCGGAGTGCCTCACCGGCGATGCGCTCGGATCGATGCGCTGCGATTGCGGGGCACAGCTGCAGACCGCCCTGCGTTGCATCTCCAACAGTCCAAGCGGCGTGCTGATCTATCTGCGCGGCCATGAGGGCAGGGGGATCGGACTTGCCAACAAGATCCGCGCCTATGACCTGCAGGACCAAGGCATGGACACTGTGGAGGCAAATCATCAGCTTGGCTTCGCCACCGATGAGCGCGACTGGGGAGTCGCTGCGCGTATCCTCCGCCACCTTGAGGTATGCAGCCTCGACCTGCTGACCAACAACCCGGCGAAGATCCTGGGCCTGCGCGCCAGCGGCATCGAGGTGGCACAGCGCGTGCCGCTCGAAATCCAGCCCAACCCCTACAACCAGGCTTATCTCGAGGCGAAACGGACCCGGATGGGTCATGCTCTGCACGCTGCGGGGCCGGTCGCCGCTGAGTGAGCAGCGCAGCATAGGACGTTTGATGAGCAACATCCGTGACGAGGCGTCCGGGCCGCTGGTGTTTGCCGAGCCGCCGCGTCTGGCGATCGTGGTCAGCCGCTTCAACACCGAGATCACCTTCGGCCTGCGTGAAGGTGCGCGTGCCTGGCTCCTTGAGCATGGCATCACCCTGCGGGACGAAGACCTGTTCGACAGTCCAGGAGCATTCGAGCTCCCGCTGATCGCACAGCATCTCGCCCGCACCGGCCGCTATGCGGGGATCATCTGCCTGGGCTGCGTCATCAAGGGCGACACCGCCCATTTCGAGTTCATCAGCCTTGGAACCGCCACCGGACTGATGCAAGCGGCACTCGCCAGTGGAGTGCCGATCTCATTCGGGGTGCTCACCACCTATACGGAGGCACAGGCGGTCAGCCGCTCTCGCGACGACGCGCATAACAAGGGTCGGGAAGCGGCGGCGGCGTGTGTTGAAACCCTCGCCGTCCTGGAGACAATCAAGCGACGGTGACTTCAGGACAAAAAAAGCAGACGGCGAGTGACTTCGGCTACGCAACAGTTTAGAGTGATGTCCCATTCTCGGCGACACACGGCATCACGTGGGCGGTGTTCCATGTTCGACGCGTTACTGACGATCGTTGTTCAACATTATGTGATCGTGGGTATATTGGCCCTGGCCATTGGCGGCTTGGTTAATCTTGCTGTGACCGCCGCCCCGGAAATCGCGGAACATCTGCGCCTGCACAAGCTGTACTAGGCTCAGGCCGGCTGGAGGCTCCGCTGGGTCTCGGCGACCAGCGCAAAAGAGCGCCGTCTCGCGTCATGATCATAGATCTGCGAGGCAATCAACAACTCGTCGGGCTGATGGCGCTCTATGAACGCGTCCAAACCCTGTGCCAGGGTCGCGGGCCCTCCCACCACCGATGCCGACAAGGACCGTGAGATCCCGGCCGCCTCGATCGGCGACCATAGCGCGGCCATGCTCTCCACCGGCGGCTTCAGCTTTCCGGGAGTGCCTCGACGAAGCATCATGAACTGCTGTTGGGCGGAGGTGAACAGCCGCTGTGCTTCGCGATCGCTTTCCGCCGCAAAGACGTTCAGGCCGAGCATCACATAGGGCTCCGGCAAGCCACCGGACGGTTCGAAGCGCTGGCGATACAGGCCTACCGCGTCTTCCATCAGGTCCGGCGCGAAGTGCGAGGCGAACGCGAAAGGCAACCCGAGCATGGCCGCGAGTTGCGCGCTGTAGAGGCTCGAACCCAGCAGCCAGATGGGTACGTCGAGGCCTTCGCCGGGGATTGCACGCACAGCCTGCGTCGTCTGCGCAGGGCGGAAATACGACTGCAGCTCGATCACGTCGTGGGCGAACCGCTCGGCACTTGCGGGATCGCGACGCAGCGCCGAGGCCGTACGTTGATCTGACCCCGGCGCCCGCCCCAGCCCGAGATCGATGCGGCCCGGGTGGAGCGCCGCAAGCGTGCCGAACTGCTCGGCAACCGTGAGCGGGGCATGGTTCGGCAGCATAACCCCTCCCGCCCCCAGCCGGATGCTGCAGGTCCCGGCAGCCACGTGGGCGATCACCACAGCGGTGGCGGCGGATGCGATTCCCGGCATGTTGTGGTGCTCGGCCAGCCAGTAGCGCCGGAAGCCAAGTGCCTCCGCATGGCGAGCGAGATCGAGGGTGTTGCGCAGTGCCCTGCCGGCATCGCCGCCTTCTGTGATCGGAGACAGGTCCAGAACCGAGAGCGGTATCATCAACAACACATGGGATCCGGGTGATGCGTCGCCAAGGCTGGCCGCTCGCCTGTTCGCAACGGAACTGGACTTCCGCCCAGGTTCAGCCGCACTCTGCCTCGCCAGAAAAACCGGAAACCGGTAGGGCGGGAACAAGCCATGAGCATCTCAAGCATCCTCAACAAGAAAGGCGCGGAGGTGATACGGGTTACCCCGCCCACGCTGATCAAGTCGGTCATCCAGCTGCTCGGAGAGCGGCGGATCGGCGCCGTTCTAGTGATGGAGGAGACTGGCCGGCTGATGGGCATTCTCAGCGAGCGCGACATCATCCTGTCGCTGGCGCGCCACGGCACGGCAACGCTCGATCAAACCGCCTCCGCGTTGATGACCCAGATCCTCTGGACGATCTCGCCTGCCGGTAGCATCGCCGAGGCGATGCGGATCATGACCGATCATCGCGTCCGCCATCTTCCGGTCATCGAAGACGGGGTGCTGACCGGGCTCGTGAGCATCGGCGACATCGTCAAGGCGCGGCTCGACGAGCAGGCAAGCGAAGTGGAAAGCCTGCGGGCCTATGTCGGCGGCATGCACTGACCAAGGCCCCCCGCTACGCCGAAAAGGTTGGTAGCCGCAGCCGGACTTGAACCGGCACGCCCGAAGGCAAGAGATTTTAAGTCTCCTATGTCTACCGTTCCACCATGCGGCCGCCTTCGCCTGATAACTGGCCCAAAAGCGTATGGCCAGAACATGATCATCCGAGACGAGAGGCGGGCGGCGTGATCACTCGGCCGCCATCGAGCGTGACCACCCGGTCCAGGCCCAAGAGCGCCTGCGGCCGATGCGTGATCAGCAGCGTGGTGCGCCCGCGCATCAACGCGCGCAGCCCGTCCAGCACCGCCCGCTCCGAGTAGGGATCGAGATGCTCAGTCGGTTCGTCGAGCAGCAGGATCGGCGCGTCCCGGAGCAGCGCGCGCGCGATCGCAAGCCGCCGCGCCTGCCCGCCCGAGAAGCGCGCGCCGTTCTCGCCTACCACCGTGTCGAGGCCGTCCGGCAGGACGGCAATCTCTTCCGCAAGCCGGGCGCGCCGGAGCGCATCGAGCAGCTCGTCGTCGGTCGCCGCCGGGCGTGCCAGCAGCAGGTTCTCGCGGATGGTCGCGTTGAACAGGTGGGTCTGCTGCGACACCACGCAGCAGAGCCCACGCACCGTTTCGCCGCAAAGCTGCCGGATCGGAACGCCGCCGATGGCGATCTCGCCCGCCACCGGTTCCCAGAACCGCAACAGCACGTTGAGCAGGCTGGTCTTACCCGACCCGCTCGGGCCGACGATGCCGAGTTTCTCCCCCTCGAACACGTCGAGGTCGAGCCCGTCGAGCGCCCACGACGCGCCGGGATCGTAGCGCAGGCGAAGCCCGCGCACCCGCAGGTCGAACCGGCGCGGCGTCGCCGCCTCCTCTGCCGGTTCGACGACCGCCGGCTCCGCATCGACCAGCGCAAACAGCCGCCGCGCCGCCGCGAGCGTTTCGCCGAGCGCACTGAACGCCACCGGCAGCGGTGCCACCGCTTCGAAGCTCGCCAGCACGGCGAAGGCGATCGCCGCGAGCGCCGGACCCGACAGGGTGCCGGCCCGCGTGGACGGGATCGCGA
>CAXUNX010000068.1:0-6767 GCA_964252545.1 uncultured Acetobacteraceae bacterium
CCCCGCCCCGCTGGGGCCGGGCGGCCCCAGACCCGCACGAGTTTGGCCTTGGAGCAACCGTCATCTAGTGGTTGTGGGTCCGGAGCCTAGGGCAGCACGCCCCGGACCGTCGCGATGGCGGGGGGTGCTGCCTCGCCGATCGATTGCAGCAGGTCGATCTCGATGGTGCGGGTGATCGCCTGCATCGGCAGCGCGTGCACGCTTTCCGCGAACGGGTTTTCGAGGTCCGAGCCGATCCGGTCGAGGGCCACGAACAGGAAGCCCAGCACGGTCGAGCCCAGCGGCGTGATCCAGCCCAGCTCCTGCACCAGCGAGAGCGGCAGCACGACGCAGAACAACCGGGTGATCAGCCCGGGCAGCAACGTGAACTGGATGGCGAGCGGCGTTCTGAGGATGCGCTCCAGACCGCCCTGGGCATTGCCCAGGTCGGACAGGATGCGGTCGATGGCGGCGTGTTCGGCGCCGTCAACCCGCCCCTGGATGCGGGCGGCGAGCGCGCATCCGATCTCGGCCAGGATCGCGTTCGCCTGGTTGGCGCGACCTTCGACCCGCCGTGCGATCTCCGGCGTCAGCAGAGGCGGGATCTCGGCGCTACCCTTGCCGCCGGTCAGGAGCGCGCGGAGCGCATAAACATAGGCGATCATCGCGCGGGTGAGATCGGGCTGGCCGCCGGCCAGGGATTGGGCCTGGCGTGCGAACGACCGGCTGTTGTTGACCACGGCGCCCCACAAGGTGCGTGCCTCCCACCAGCGGGCGTAGGCGGCGTTGTTGCGCACGCTCATGAACAGCACCAGGACAGATCCGATCAGCGGCAGAGGCAGGCTCGGCTGGTTCATCCACGGCCGATTCAGGAGCTTGAACACCGCCACCACGACGAGGTCCCAGGCGAACAGCACCAGCAGCGAAAGCACGCTTTCCCGGAGCAGCCGAAGCGTGCCGGCCCGACGATCGATTATCATGGCGAAGCACGCTCCCGGCAGGGATCGTTGGTGATGGAGGATGCTTCTGGACGATGCGGCCGATAGGGGCAACCGGGCCGCGCGCTTGTTCGCCGACATCCCGCCGTGTTCCACTGGCAGCACCAGGCGGAAAGGAGACCGGACCATGGATGTGCGCGCGGCAGTGGCGTTCGAGGCTGGACAGCAGCTGCGCATCGAGACCGTCCAGCTCGAAGGTCCGCGCGCCGGCGAGGTGCTGGTCGAGATCAAGGCCACCGGGATTTGCCATACCGACAAATACACTTTGTCGGGCGCCGATCCCGAAGGGATGTTCCCGGCGATCCTTGGCCATGAGGGTGCCGGCGTCGTGGTGGAGGTCGGCGCGGGCGTCACCGGCCTGAAGCCGGGCGACCACGTGATCCCGCTCTACACGCCGGAATGCCGCCAGTGCAAAAGCTGCCTGTCGCGCAAGACCAACCTGTGCACCGCGATCCGCACGACCCAGGGCCGCGGACTGATGCCGGACGGCAGCTCGCGCTTCTCGTTCAAGGGCGAGCCGATCCTGCACTACATGGGCTGCTCGACGTTTGCGAACTACACCGTGCTGCCGGAGATCGCGCTCGCCCGGGTCCGCGCCGACGCGCCGTTCGACAAGATCTGCTATGTCGGCTGTGGGGTCACCACCGGCGTCGGTGCGGTGCTGTTCACCGCCAAAGTCGAGACCGGCAGCACGGTGGTGGTGTTCGGGTTGGGCGGCATCGGGCTGAACGTGATCCAGGGCGCCCGCATGGTCGGTGCCGGCATGATCGTGGGCGTCGACGTCAACCCGGCGCGCGAGGCGATGGCGCGCCGGTTCGGACTGACGCACTTCGTCAACCCCAAGGATCTTGGCGAGAACGGTGACCTGGTGGGCCATCTTGTCGAGCTCACCGGCGGCGGTGCCGATTATTCGTTCGAGTGCGTCGGCAATCCCACCCTGATGCGCCAAGCGCTGGAGTGCGCGCATCGCGGCTGGGGCGTTTCCACCATCATCGGTGTGGCGTCCGCCGGGCAGGAGATCGCAACCCGCCCGTTCCAACTGGTCACCGGCCGCCGCTGGATCGGCTCGGCATTCGGCGGCGCGCGCGGCCGCACCGACGTGCCGAAGATCGTCGACTGGTACATGGACGGCAGGATCAACATCGACGACCTGATCACCCATCACCTGCCGCTCGAGCGGATCAACGAAGGCTTCGAGCTGATGGCCCGCGGCGAGAGCATACGCAGCGTCGTGGTCTATTAGCGCCATGACGCTCACCACCCACAGCGAGCAGCGCTGCTTCGATGGAACTCTCGGCTTCTACAGCCGAGCCTCCGCGGCTCTGGGGCTGGAAGCCCGGTTCGGCGTCTTCGTGCCGGCGCGAGCCCTGGCCGGGGAGCGGGTGCCGGCGCTCTATGCGCTGGCGGGGCTCACGGGCAACGAGGAGACCTTTTTCACCAAATCCGGCGTGCTGCGGTTCGCGGCCGAGCACGGCCTCGCCGTGGTGGCCTGCGACACCAGCCCGCGCGGCGCCGGCATCGCGGGCGAGGACGAGGATTGGGATTTCGGCACCGGCGCCGGCTTCTATCTCGACGCGACCGCGCCGCCATGGTCGTCGCACTACCGCATGGGCAGCCACGTCTCGCGCGAACTGCCCGGCTGGGTGGAGGCGGGATTTCCGGTGCTGAGGGACCGGCGCGGCATCATCGGCCACTCGATGGGCGGCCACGGCGCGCTGGTGCTGGCGCTGGGCGAGCCGGAGCGCTGGGGATCGGTCTCGGCGCTGGCGCCGATCGCCCATCCGAGTGTGGTGCCCTGGGGCATCAAGGCGTTCAGCCGCTACCTGGGTGCCGACCAGCGGCTCTGGGCCGCACATGACGCCACTCTGCTGCTGCGCGCCGGGCGCATCCATCCGGGTGCGATCCTGGTCGACCAGGGCGAGGCCGACGCGTTCCTGCAGCCGCAGCTGCGTCCCGAGGCGCTGGAAGAGGCGGCACGGCTGGCCGGCCAGTCGCTGGTCCTGCGACGACATCGCGGCTACGACCATTCATACTGGTTCATCCAGTCGGTGATCGCGGACCACCTCCAGCACCATGCCGCGATCCTGAACCGCTGAGCCTCCTCAAGGCGGTCCTATGCGGCCCCGGCGCGGGACGGTGCATGGTCGCAGGTTTTCACTCGCCCAGCAGGTGCAGCGCCAGCTCGCGGCGATGGGCGCGCCTGCGATGTTCGAACAGGTAGATCCCCTGCCAGGTCCCAAGCACCGGTCGTGCTTCTGATACCGGGATGGTGAGATGGGTGTCGGTCAGCATGGTTCGAAGATGCGCCGGCATGTCGTCGGGGCCCTCGTCATCATGCACGTAGCGACCGGCAGCCTCCGGCACCAGCCTTTCAAAGAAGCGCTCGATATCTTCCCGGACCGTCGGATCGGCGTTCTCCTGCACGGTGAGCGAGGCGGAGGTGTGCCGGCACCAGATGGTCAGCAGACCGCTGGAGATGCCCTGCCCGGCGACCCAGGACAGCACCGGACGGGTGATCGGCGTCAGGCCGCGGCCGTTGGTGTCGACCAACAGGCGGTGCTGCGCTTGCCTCATTTGAGGAACCCCACGATGCGCTCGGCCTCGCTGACGATCGGCTCGGCTAGCGCCCGGGCCCGGGCGGCGCCACGGCGGAGCACGTCGTCGAGATGATCAGGTGTTCCCAGCAGCCGTGCGGTCTCTGAGGCGATCGGCACCACCGTATCCGCGACCACCGCGCTCAGCGCCTCCTTGAACGTCCCGAAGCCGCGTCCGCCGTGCTCGGCCAGCACCTGCGGCACCGCCATGCCCGACAGGGCGGCATAGATCTCGACCAGGTTGCGCGCTTCCGGGCGCAGTTCGAGCCCGGCCGCCGCTTCCGGCAACGGTTCGGGGTCGGTCTTGGCACGCCGGATCTTCTGCGCGATGGCGTCCTGATCGTCGGTCAGGCTGATCCGGCTCTGCTCGGAAGGATCGGACTTCGACATCTTGCGGGTGCCGTCGCGCAGGCTCATCACCCGGGCGACGCCCGGCGGGATCAGCGCCTCAACCGTGGGGAAGAACTCCACGCCGTAATCGTGGTTGAATTTCTGCGCGATGTCATTGGCGAGCTCGAGGTGCTGGCGCTGGTCGTCTCCTACCGGTACGCGGGTCGCGTGGTAGGCCAGGATGTCGGCCGCCATCAGGTTCGGGTAAACGAACAGGCCAGACGAGGAGGCCTCGCGGTCCTTGCCGGCCTTGTCCTTGAACTGGGTCATCCGGTTGAGCCAGCCGAGCCGGGTCACGCAGTTGAAGATCCAGGCGAGGCGGGCATGCGCGCTGACCGCCGACTGGTTGAACAGGACATGGCGCTCGGGGTCGATGCCGGCGGCGAGCAATACTGCGGCCTGGGCGCGGGTCTGTTCGCGCAGCAGGACCGGGTCCTGCCAGACCGTGACCGCGTGCAGGTCCACGAGGCAGAACAGGCACTCGTGGTCGCTTTGCAGCGCCACCCAGTTGCGTATGGCGCCGAGATAGTTGCCGAGGTGCGGGATGCCGGAGGGCTGGATGCCGGAGAAGATGCGCTGCATCCACGGTTTGTCCGACCTCACGCCGGGCCCGGTCAAGATCGCCGGCCGCTGACCACCGGATCGCTGCCGATGCGGCGCAGGCTAGTTGATGCTGGCGGTGTTCCCGGGCTGCTGCAGGGCTTCGGCGTAGATCTTCACCTCGTCCAGTAAAAGATCCGCCTTGCTGAAGTTGTTATGCTCCAGATTGGTTCTCACCTGCGCCATCTTACTTTCGACAATGGCCAGGAGATGCGGATGATCGTTCATCAGCTTCACTCCATCTGATGGTGGAGCCGATGATATCATCGCGTGAACTCCTATCTCCAAGCTATTCCGGCCAAGGGCAGGGATGCGTGTGCATCATGGCGACTGCCTTCGGTCTGCGCCACGTGCAACCCCTGCCGTGTCCTAGGGCGCGCCGCCCTTGCGACCGGCTATCGCACCGAGGCGCAGGCGCAACGCATTGAGCTTGATGAAGCCCTGGGCGTCGATCTGATCGTACGCGCCCTCGTCATCCTCGAACGTCACCACGCGCATGTCGTACAGGCTGTTCGGGCTTTCGCGGCCGGTGGTGACGACGTTGCCCTTGTAGAGCTTCAGGCGAACCCGGCCGCTGACGCTGTGCTGGCTGGTATCGATCAGCGCCTGCAGCATGCGCCGCTCGGGGCTGAACCAGAAGCCGTTATAGATCAGTTCGGCATAGCGCGGCATCAGGCTGTCCTTGAGATGCCCCGCCTCGCGGTCGAGCGTGATGGTCTCCATGCTGCGATGCGCCGCCAGCAGGATGGTTCCGCCCGGGGTCTCGTAGATGCCGCGCGACTTCATGCCGACAAAGCGGTTCTCCACCAGATCAAGCCGGCCGATGCCGTTGGCGCGCCCGAGTTCGTTGAGCCGGGTCAGCAAAGCCGCCGGCGACAGCGTCTCGCCGTTCAGCGCGACCGGGTCGCCGCAGGCGAAGTCGATGGCGATCTCGGTGGCGACGTCCGGCGCGGCTTCCGGACTGATGGTGCGCTGAAACACCATCTCGTCCGGCGGCAGCGCCGGATCCTCCAGGATCTTGCCTTCCGACGACGAGTGCAGCAGGTTGGCGTCCACCGAGAACGGCGCCTCGCCGCGTTTGTCGCGGGCCACCGGGATCTGGTTCTGCTCGGCGAACTGCAGCAGCTTGCTTCGGCTGGTCAGGTGCCATTCCCGCCAGGGCGCGATCACCTTCACGTCCGGCTTGAGCGCGTAATACGACAGCTCGAACCGGACCTGGTCGTTGCCCTTGCCGGTGGCGCCGTGTGCCACCGCGTCGGCGCCGACCTGCTCCGCGATCTCGATCTGCCGTTGGGCGATCAGCGGACGCGCGATCGCCGTGCCGAGCAGATACTGCCCCTCGTAGAGGGTGTTGGCCCGGAACATCGGGAAGATGAAGTCGCGCACGAAGGTCTCGCGCAGATCGTCAACGAAGATCTCCTTCACGCCGAGCATCTCCGCCTTGCGACGTGCCGGCTCCAGTTCCTCGCCCTGCCCGAGGTCGGCGGTGAACGTCACTACCTCGCACTGGTAGGCGCTCTGCAGCCATCGCAGGATGACGCTGGTGTCCAGGCCGCCCGAATAGGCGAGCACCACCTTCTTGACGTCCCTGGTGGCCATGACCGGTGTCTCCCTGCGCGCGCGATGCGGCTTGACAGCTAGCATCGGGCGCCGCCAGGGGCTACCCGGCCCGCCGGCCTGGTCAGAAGGGGGCTGATCCGCGGCAACTGGAAGGCCCCTGCGCGGCAACCGGAAAACCGCGTCGGGTGTTCGTGAGGGTCGTGTCGGAGGATCCGGATGAGCGTTGCGTTTGTGTCCCGATCGGCGCCGGTTGCCCGCTTTGTGGTGGCGATTCCCGCCCGCGACGAAGCCGGGCGGCTGGAAGCCTGCCTGCGCGCGCTTGCGGACCAGCGGGATGGCTCGTGCGACCATGTCGTGCTGGTGCTGAACAACTGCACGGACAACAGCCTCGGCGTGGTTGAAGGTCTGCGGCCCGGCCTCGGGCTGCCGCTCACCGTCGCCCTGCGGCAGTTCCCGCCTTCCGAGGCCAATGCCGGCCAGGCGCGCAGCCACGCGCTGGCACTCGCGGCGCGGATCGCAGGCAGGCGCGGCATCATCGCAACCACGGATGCGGACGGGGTGGTCGCGCCGGACTGGATCGCCGCCAACCGTGCGGCGTTCGACCTGGGGGGCGCGGGGGGCTGCGGGCGGGCGGGGCTGGCCCCCC
>CAXUNX010000068.1:6777-8796 GCA_964252545.1 uncultured Acetobacteraceae bacterium
CCGGAATGCTCGAAATGTCGCGGCAGCGGGTCTGCGGGATCGGGATCGACCCGGGCGTGGATCTCGTCGAGCAGCGCGCCATAGGCGACCTCTCGCGCATCGTCCTCGTGCAGCGCCGGGCTGATCCGCATCGCCTCGACCGGGTCGATCCCGATCCCGCAGACCCGCTGCCGCGACATTTCGAGCATTCCGGCGCCAGCATCGCCACCACGGTCGCGGCCTTCAAGCGGGCAGGCGGGCTGCCGCCGTTGCCGATCGGCGAGGATCGCGGCTTCCTGCGGGCATTGCGGGCCGTGGATGCCAAGGTGCGGCACGCGCCGGAGGTGCGGGTCACGGTGTCCGGCCGGCTGGAGGGCAGGGCGGCGGGCGGCATGGCCGAGACCATGGCGCGTCGCATGGTGCTGCAGGATGCGCTGCTTGATGGCGATCTTGAACCGGCGCTGATCTGCCTGCGCCGGGCGACGCTGCGCGCCCGCACGCGGGCACTTTGGGCACGGCGGCACCAGGCCGATCCCTGCTGGCGCGAGCAGGTCGGGGTGCTCGCCGGATGCGCGATCCTGCCCAGCGAACAGGTTGCATCATGGATGCAGAGCGCGTACTGCGGCCAGGCCTGGGCACGGATCGAGAGCGAAAGCCCGGCGCTGACGCGCGTCGCCGTGCCGCGACAAGCGCTGGCTCGGCAGGTCTCGGCAGCGCAGCGGATCCTCGCCGAACTTGCAGCCCAGCCCCGCCCTGCCGCCTTGCTCGGGTTCGGGCATGACCCGCCGGAAAGCGCACAGGAGCTCTGCCCTTGAACCCCGTCGGGGTTTGAAACTCCAGACCCCTTGCTAGGCTAGGGGCCGTGTGCCCTGTGCATCCGGTCGAGGCGATAGCCTGTTCGATGTTGCGGCTCATCCGCCACCAAGCTGCCGGCCACCAGGGCGCCGAATTGAGCCCGGAACAGCGTCGCCGCCTCGTTGCCGGTGGTGGGCGTGTTGGTCTGCCCGGTCCAGTTCACCAGCAGGACGGTCCCGCCGGGAAGGATCGCCTCCGAACACAGGCGCGCGAGCCGGCCGACATCGTCGGGGCTCAGGAAATACAGCATCTCCGAGATCAGGAT
This sequence comes from uncultured Acetobacteraceae bacterium, assembly GCA_964252545.1. Taxonomy (GTDB): domain Bacteria; phylum Pseudomonadota; class Alphaproteobacteria; order Acetobacterales; family Acetobacteraceae; genus Lichenicoccus. The sequence goes on from CAXUNX010000068.1 coordinate 7,877, forward strand.
CAGATCAAATGCCCCGTCCGGCCAGTCCGCCGGGAGCAGCGCCCGCCGGAAGCCGACGTGACCCAGATCCCGGCAACGCCGCCGTGCCTGTTCGAGCGCCGCCTCGGCGGCGTCGAGCCCAAGCAGGCGATCGCAGCGCGGCCCGAGCAGCCGGCTCAGCACGCCAATGGAACAGCCCAGTTCCAGCCCGGATCTGAAATGCCGGCCATCGAGCTGCGCCAGCGTATCGGCGTATTTCGCCTGCTCGTATTCGCTGGTCTCGAAACCCCATGGATCGGGGTTGCTCGCATAAAGCCGGTCAAACACTTCCGGCTTCCAGCTCTGCTGGCTCATGCGGTCTCCAGGAAGAACTCGAACGGCTGCTTGAACACCGAGAGCAGGGCATCGGGCAGGCGGAAACCCTGCGGATCGTCGGTGATCAGGCCAGCATATTGCGAGGCGTGCTGACGGATGGCCTGTTGCTTGCGCGGCAGGTGCGGCGTGATGTCGAGGCGAAATCCACCCGCCGGTGCCCCGGTCCCCGTCGCCTCCGGAGCGAGCTCGGCATCGGCGGCGATCAGCCAGCCCCAGACCGGATAGGACAGCAGCCGAAATCCGTGGGCGCGCGCAACCTGCCTTGCCATCATCTGTACGGCCTGATGATCGCAGTGCGGGTCGCCGAACCAAGGCGCCAGCACCGTGTCGCAGCCGTGCCGGAGGGCTGCGGCGGCGATCGCCTCGCAGGCCTGTTCGAACAATGCGCCGTGCTGCGGCGCCGCGGTGTCGGCCAGCCGCAGGAAGCCGGTGTTGCAGACCCGCAGCCCGAGCAGGGCGGTGGCGCGCAGCGTCTCGTCCTCGCGCCGCCTGCGCAGCCGTGCCGCAGGCCACAGAAGGGAGTTCGGGTGCGAGCCGGCGCCGTCGGTCACGATCAGTACCACCGG
>CAXUNX010000068.1:8806-15964 GCA_964252545.1 uncultured Acetobacteraceae bacterium
GGCTGCGGAGTTTGGATGCGAACCCGTCCCGTCCGTCAGCACCAGAACGAATACCGCGCGGCCGGCAGCCTGCGCCGTGGCGATCAGCCCGCCGCAGCCGAGCGTCTCGTCGTCGGCATGCGGCGCCAGGATCATCGCCCGGCCCGAGCGCAGCAGCGGATCGTCTCCCCGGGAGGGCAGCGCGCGCCATTGCGCGTGGATGTCCTGCGCGCGGGTCATGGCGGCGGCAGCTCGCGGCAGGTGAACCAGCCCGCGGCCTCGGTCAGGGTTTCGTCGGGCGCCGGCTGGCGCAGGTAGGTTGCGAGATCGCGCATCACCCGCTCGACCGGATTGTCACGCAGGAAGCCCGACAGCCCGAGGCCACGCTGCACCAGCCGGATCACGTCAAGGCCCGCCTGCTCCACGGCGATCCTGGCAAGGTTGACCACCCCGGCCACGTCGCCCGGATCGTGCACGCCGCCTTCGGCCACCATGGCAGCGCGGGTTGCCCACATCGCCGCGCTTTCGCGCGCGATCAGCGCCTCACCGATGCGGACCAGCTGGTGCGGGTTGCGGTCGCGTCCACGCTGGTGGAGCTGGCTGCGCAGCAGGCTCACCAGCCGGTCGATACCGCCGAGCGCCACCGCGATCCCGCGCCAGGCGCCGGCGGAGAACTCGGGCTGGCGCAGGTAATCGCCGGGCTCGCCGATCAGCGCGTCCGCGTCGATCTCGATCGTGCTGAAGTCGCACGAACCGGTGCGCGCGGCGCGCATGCCGTGCAGGCCGCCCAAGGTGTCGATCGCACGCCGCTGCTCGCCGAGCGCAACCAAAACCATCTGTTCCGGGCCGTCTGCCTGCCCGGGTTGGGCCGTGACAAGCGGGCGGGTGACGTGCAGCGCGCCGGAAGCAAAGCGCTTCTCGCCCGACAAGCGCCAGCCGCGCGCGGTTCCCGCCACCAGGCGCAGCGGCGTCGGCCCTCCGGTGACCCAGATCCCGAACAGGTGTCCGGCCTCGGCGTCGCGTGCTGCCGCCTGCCGCTGGGCCGTGGTGCCGTAGACGCTGACCAGCTTGAGGGCGTTGACGTGTCCCTCGAACAAACGCCCGACCGCGAGGCTGCCTTGTCCGAGCCGCCGCAGCAGGCCGAGCAACGGCAGCGCGCCGGCCGGCGTGGTGCCAAGCCCCAGGCCGCCTTCGGCCACCGGCATCGGTGCCAGCAGGGCGCCGATGCCGCGCAGGACGCCAAAGGCGTGTTCCGGAAAGCCGCCGTCGCGGTCGAGCGCGACCGCCTCGTCCTCGATCGAGGCAAGTGCCGCCTCCAGCCGCTCCAGCAGGGAACCAGCCGACGTCACGGCTGTTCCGCCGGGATCACGCCCTTGATCATCACCAGGTAGGCCATCGCGGCCAGGGCGGCGATCGCAGCACCCGCGAGCAACGCCGACCGGAACGATCCGGTGGCCTGGCCGATCAACCCGGTCACCGTGGGCGCCAGCGCACCGCCGACATAGCCGCCGAAATTCTGGATCGCGCCCAGCGACGCGGTGGCGCTGGCGGGAGCCGCGACCGGCGCCATCGCCCACGCGGCGGCGGTCGAGACGTAGATCAGGAACAGCGAGACCGAGATGCAGCCGATCGCCACGGCGTTGCTGCGCACCTCGGCCGCCAGCACGGTGAACACCGCTGTGCCGAGCAGGGCCGCCGCCATCGGCAGCTTGCGGCTGTTGATGGGCGAGACGCCGCGCACCACGAGCCAGTCCACCAGCCGGCCACCGCCCAGGCTGCCGACCACGCCGAACAGGAACGGAACGGCCGCGACCCAGCCGGTGCGCGAGATGCTCATGTGGCGGTCGGTCTCGAGATAGCCGGGCAGCCAGGCATTGTAGATCCAGAGCACGTAGATGCATCCGAAGAAGCCGGCGATCATTCCCCAGCTGGTGCGATAAGCAAACAGCCGACGCCACGCATGCAGCGTCACCATGCCCCGGGTTCCGTCGCCATCCTCGAGATCGGCGCGCTCGGCCGCATCGAGGGTAGTGTCGGCCGGATCGCGGTGCAGCCCATAGAAGACGCCGGCCAGCAGCAAGCCGGCACCTCCCATGCAGCCGAACATCCAGCGCCAGCCGAAATGCAGCATCAGCAGGGTCAATAGGGGCACCGCGATCGCCGAGCCCAGCGTCGAGGAGCAGTTCCAGATGCCCGTGGCGGTGCCGCGCCGCCCGATGTTGAACCAGTCGCGCACCACCCGCGCGGAAGCCGGGGATTGCGGCGACTCGCCGACCCCCAGCAGCAGCCGGGCCGCGAAGAACTGGTTGAAGCCGCCAACCAGACCGCCCAGCAGCTGGGCCAGCGACCAGAGTGCCAGGCCTGCCGACAGCATGCGCCGTGCGCCGACGCGGTCAACCAGCAGGCCGGCCGGAAGCTGCGAGAAGGCATAGGCCCACAGGAAAGCGGACAACAGCACGCCCATCCCGGCTACCGAGATGCCGAGATCATGCCGCACCAGCGGGTTGGCCACCGCGAGGGTGGCACGGTCGACGTAGTTGAGCGCACCGCTGAGAACCAGCAGCAGCAATCCGAGGCGTTGCCTGCTGCGAACCCGCGGCGAGGCCATGTCACGATCCTGCCCGGTGCCGGCGGTTCACCTCAGGCGACCCCGATCACGCGGCCGGGCGCTCCCGCCGGCTTTCGGTGCGGAGCTGGCCGCAGGCGGCAAGGATGTCGTCGCCGCGCGGGCTGCGGATCGGCGACGCGAAGCCGGCTGCCATGACGATGGCGGCGAACCGGTCGAGCTGCTGGCGGGTCGAGCTCTGAAAGGCGCTGCCCGGCCATGGATTAAACGGGATCAGGTTCACCTTGGCAGGGATGCCGCCGATCAGCCGGACCAGCGCACGCGCTTCCGCCTCGCTGTCGTTGACCCCGCGCAGCATCACGTATTCGAAGGTGATGCGTCGCGCGTTGGAGGCGGACGGATAGCGGCGGCAGGCGGCGATCAGCTCGGCAATCGGGTATTTGCGGTTGAGCGGCACGATCTCGTTGCGCAGATCGTCATGCACGGCGTGCAGCGAAACCGCGAGGTTGACACCCAGCTCCTGTCCGGCCAGGTCCATCATCGGCACCACGCCCGCCGTGGACAGCGTGATGCGACGGCGCGACAGTCCGATGCCTTCGCCGTCCATGACGATGCGCATGGCGCGCGCGACGTTCTGGTAGTTGTAGAGCGGCTCGCCCATGCCCATCAGCACGATGGTGGAAAGCAGCCGCGGCGTTTCGCCGCGCGGGCTGGGCCATTCGCCGTAGCTGTCGCGCGCGGCCATGAACTGGCCGACGATCTCGGCAGGCCCAAGATTGCGCGCCAGCGCCTGGGTGCCGGTGTGGCAGAAACGGCAGGAAAGCGTGCAACCGACCTGGCTGGAAAGGCAGACCGCGCCACGATCCTCCCTGCGGTCGGGGATGTAGACGGTTTCGGCCTGCTGCCCGTCACGGAAGCGGAACAGGAACTTCCTGGTCTCGTCGGCGCTGGTCTGCACCAGGGCGGCCTCGGGCCTGCCGATCACGAAGCGCTCGGCGAGTGCGGCTTGCAGCGGCTTGGAGATCGAGCTCATGCGGTTGAAGTCGGTGACGCCCTGGTTGTAGACCCAGTGCCAGATCTGCTTGGTGCGGAACGGCCTCTCGCCAAGTTCGGCCAGCGCTGCGGTCAGCTCCTCGCGCGACAGGCCCACGATCTCCCGCCTGCCATCCGGCAGCACCGGCGACGGTGGCGCGAAGATCGCGGTTTTGGCCAGTATTCGGGCGCGCTCGGGCTCGTCGAGCAGCGGCGTTTCGGATGCGCTCATGGGCGGTCCTATAGACCATCGCGCGACGCCGCATCCAGGCGCCCGGGCCGCGACGCCCTCAAGAAAACGTAACCGGACACCGTCATGGTGTTGCCACGTTTTCGCTGCCTGATGATTTCAGCGGAGAGGTCCAGGGGGGCAGGCGATGAATGATCTGGAATACCATGCCAAGCTGGACGAGCTGGATCATCTGTTGAACGACCCCGACATCGAGACCGAGCCGTCTCACATCTGGTCTCTGCTGGCCGACATCTCGCATCACGACCTCGAAGCAGCCACCCGCGGCGACCTGTTAGCCTAGCGGCTGCCCTTCCCGGCGCTGCGACGCCGTTCAACACCTGGGCTCGATCGGCACCGGCAGGCTATGCGATCCTCCAAGGCATGACCCTGGAGCAGATGCGCATCTTCGTGGCGGTCGCTGAACGCCAGCACATGACCCGGGCAAGCGAGGCGTTGCACCTGACGCAATCCGCCGTGAGTGCCGCGGTGGCTGCCCTGGAGAGCCGCTACGGAGCTCCTTTGTTCAACCGGGTCGGCCGCGGGATCGAGTTGACCGGGGCAGGCACGCGGTTTCTGGAGGAGGCCCGGGCGGTTCTGGCGCGCGCCGAAGCGGCGGAGCTGGTGCTTTGCGAACTCGGTGGCCTGCAACGGGGCACGCTGAGGCTGCATGCGAGCCAGACGATCGCGAGCTACTGGCTGCCCCGCCATCTCGTGGGCTTCCATAAGTCGCACCCGGGCATCGATCTCCGGCTGGGGGTCGGCAACACGGCGCAGGTTGCAGAAGCGGTGCGTGGCGGCCTTGCCGAGCTTGGCTTCGTTGAAGGCGTCATCGACGATACGGCGCTCGCCACCGCAGAGGTCGCCAGGGATCAGCTCGTGGTCGTGGTCGGGGCGGATCATCCAGCCCGGGGCGGCGACAGCTTCCCGCTCGACCGCCTGGCGGATCTTGAGTGGGTGTTGCGAGAGCCGGGCTCGGGCACGCGCTCGGCGTTCGAGGCGGCGGTGGTCGCCGCCGGCATCCAGTTGCGGCGGCTCAGGGTGGTCATGGAGCTGCCGACCAACGAGGCGGTGAGGGGGGCCGTGGAAGCAGGGCTGGGGGCGGCCGCGATCTCCGCCTCGGTCGCCGCGGCCGGGCTGGAGGCTGGCCTGCTGTATCAGGTCAAGGCGGCGTTGCCCGAGCGCGCCTTCCATGTGGTCCGCCATCCCGGCCGTCACCAGACTGCCGCGGCCGGCGCCTTGCTCCGGCTGATGACCAGCCGGTAGCATGTGCGCCGGCGCGGGGTGCGGACTGTTCTCTGGGCAGATCCGCAGGCGATGGTCTTATCAGGCGATCCCCAGGCCTCGGATCAGGCCGAAGCTGATGACGCCCAGGATCAGCACAGAGACCACCACGGCTGCGGTGACCCGCCCGCCTGCCCGTGCAGCGCTGCGCAGGTCGGTGCAGAGTCCAAGTGCCGCCATGGAAAGCACCGTGAGCCAGTTCGCTGCCGACGCGGCCGGAGCCAGAACCGCTTGGGGCACCGCGCCCGCGGACCGCAACGACGCAAGCGCCAGAAATCCCACAATGAACCAGGGTACCAGCCGGTGCGGAGAAAGCCTGCCTTGAGACGTGCGGCCGGCAGTGACCGGCTGCTGCGCCGGCTTGCCGGCGTGTTCGTCCCGCCGCGTCCACAAGGCGAGCGCCAGCACGACAGGGCCGAGCATCAACACCCGCACCAGCTTGACGAGGGTGCCGAACTGAAGGGCGAGCGCGCCCGCAGGCGCAGTGGCCGCAAGAACCTGCGGCACGGCATAAACCGTGAGCCCGGCGAAGGCGCCATATTGCAGCCCGCTCAAGTGCAGCAGCGGCGGCAGCAAGGGCAGGCCCAGCACCATCGCCACACCGAGGATCGCGGTGAAGGCGATCGACACCGCCACCTCCTCGCCGGTGGCGCCGATCACCGGTGCCACCGCGGCGATCGCCGAGTTGCCGCAGATGGAGTTGCCACAGGCGACCAGCAGCGCCATCCGGTGCCGCAAACCGAGCAACCGGCCGATCCCGTAGCTCGCGCCGATCGCCACAACCACCACGCCGGCTATGCCGATCAACAGGCCGGGTCCTGCGGCGACGATGGTTTGCAGGCTCAGGGAGGCCCCAAGCAGCACCACCGCGACTTCCAGCAGCGTCCTGGCGCTGAACGCGATCCCCGGTAGCCAGCCATCACCCGGTGACCAGGCCGTGCGCAACAGCGTGCCAAGCAGGATCGCGAGCACCAGAGCCTCCAGCCAGGCGCGGCCGAACAGCCCGGCCTCTACCCGCTCCAGCACCAGGGCGGCGAGCGTCACGGCTCCGCAAAGCGCGATCCCGGGGAGCAGGCGCGCTGCGGATCGCAGCCGGACCGCCGGCATCACCCTGTCCACCGGGGGCAGTCCGATCAACGAGACGACTGGCGTGCTGTGCATGGCATCCTCGGCAAGGTGTTGCGCCAAGGATGCTGGTTCAGCGGTGAGCGATCCAACGCACTCTGCTGTTGGAACCGATCAGCGGAGCCGATCGATTCCGCCGCGGGGCCCTGCGGCTGCCGGTTCCTGCGCCAGCGGGGCTTGCCGCAGGCGTGCCGCGATCAGGAACTCGCGGTTGCCTTCAGGTCCGGTGATCGGGCTGGGCTCGATCCCGATCACGCTCCATCCGGTGCGCGTGTTCCACCATTGCTCAATGCGGGCGCACACCTCCCGGTGCATCTCCGGGTCCCGCACCACGCCCTTGGCGCCGATCGCAGCACGTCCGGCCTCGAACTGCGGCTTGATCAGGGCCACTGCCCAGGCGCCCGGAGCGCAGAGTTCCAGCGCCGCCGGCAACACCGTGCGCAGACCGATGAAGCTCGCATCGCACACCAGGGCTTCAACGGGCTGGGCGATGAAGCTGTGGTCGAGGAGTCGTGCGTTCACCCGTTCCAGGACGCTCACCCGCGGATCGGTGCGCAGCTTCCAGGCAAGCTGTCCGTGGCCAACATCCACCGCGTGCACATGCGCCGCTCCCCCCGAAAGCAGCACGTCGGTGAAGCCGCCGGTGGAGGCGCCGATATCGAGGCAGCGCCGTCCGGACGCCGACAGCCCGAAATGCTCGATCGCGTGCGCCAGCTTCAGGCCGCCGCGCGACACCCACGGATGGTCCGCCCCGCGCAGCGCGAGGGCAGCGTCCTCGCGCAGCAGCTCGCCCGCCTTGGCGATCCGCGACTCGCCGCTGAACACCAGGCCGGCCAGGATCAGCGCCTGGGCGCGGCTTCGGCTTTCCGCCAGGCCACGCTCGACCATAAGCTGGTCCGCCCGTGTTTTCCCGCCCGGACCCGTCAGCTGCGCCGTTCCACCA